>JAUIMK010000028.1 GCA_030432735.1 bacterium | reverse complement strand
CACTTCGCGATGGCCCCGCTCTTCCGGGAGCTCTTCGGGGCCGATCCGCTCGCGCCGGAGCAGATCGAACGGCAGAAGCGCTTCCTCCGCCGCTTCGCGCAGGTCATGCTCGCCCCGGCGGTCGAGCCCGACGAGGACTGACGCCTCAGGCGCCGCCCGTCCTCCGCTTCTCGAGCTCTTCGATCGTCCGCGGCCAGTCCTTGCCGAGGAGTCTCGAGAGCGCGCGATCCGCGAGGACCTTGCCGCCGGTCTGGCACTCCGGGCAGTAGTTCACCTCGTTCTCGGCGCGGACGATCCGCTGGACCGGCGTGGCGCAGACCGGGCAGGGCTCGCGGAAGCGGCCGTGGACCGCCATCTCCGGCCGGAAGGCGGTGACCTTCTCCGGCCAGCCGTCGCCGACCTCTGCGCGCAGACGCTCGGTCCATTCCTGGAGCACCTGCTTCGTCGCTTCGAAGAGCCGCGCGTGCTCTTCGTCGGAGAGCTTGTCGCTCATGCGGACCGGCGAGAGCCGCGCGCGGTGGAGGATCTCGTCGGAGTAGGCGTTGCCGATCCCGGAGAAGAGATGGGGGTCGGTGAGCGAGCGCTTGAGGGTATGGCGTTCGCGCTCGAGGGCCTCGCGGAACCGGGCGGGGGTCGCGCGGAAGACCTCGAGCCCGCCCGGGTCGTGCTCCGCGAGGGCGCGTTCGCCCTTCACGACGTGGAGCGAGGCGCGCTTCTTCGTGCTCGCCTCGGTCAGCAGGACCGAGCCGGCCGGGAAGTCGAACGCGGCGTGGGCGCGCTTGCGCGGAATCGCGACGCCCCGCTTCTTCCACTGGAGCCGTCCCGCGATCATGAGGTGGAGCACCAGGAAGAGCTCGTCGTCGAAGTGGAAGACGAGGCGCTTGCCCATGCGCGAGACGCCCCGCACGGCCTGCCCCTCGACCGCGTCGGGCTTCGGCTGCACGGATCGCAGCAGGCTCGGGCTCTGGATCCGCAGCTTCTCGAGGGGCTCTCCGAGGATCCGCGCTTCGAGGGCTTCGACGTAGACGGTGAGATCCGGATACTCGGGCAAGGCACCTCCGGCGCCCCCCACGCGCGACGGCGAACGTAGCAGCGCGCCGGGTATCATCGGCTCCCGGAGGAGCCCGGTCGGGGTTCGGGCGGAACGCCCGTCCGGGTCCGGAGGAACCGCATGTCGGATCGCGCCCCGCGCGTCGAGATCGAATACTGCATCGGCTGCCGCTGGCTCCTGCGGGCCGGCTGGGTGGCGCAGGAGCTGCTCACGACCTTCGAGGGCGAGCTCGCCGAGGTCGCCCTCGTCCCGGGCCGGACCGGGGGCGTCTTCGTCGTTCGCCTCGACGGCGAGGTCGTCTTCGACCGGAAGCAGGAAGGCGGGTTCCCGGAGCTGCGCGACCTGAAGCAGCGCATTCGCGATCGCGTCGCCCCCGACCGGGATCTCGGCCATTCCGATCGCAAGGCGGACGCGTCGTGAAGGGCGCGATCGCGAGCGTCGAGCTCTTCGCGGCGGAGTCGGGCGGAGAGGGAACGGGCCGAACGCGGCTCACGCTGACGGTCACGGCGCCGGAGCGCTGCGCCGACGGCGGCTGGGTGTGTCGCGTCGCGCTCGCCAATCTCCATCGCCCGACGGAAGTCGGGGGCCCCGACAGCGTGACCGCCCTCGCGGCGGCGATCGACCGGGCCCGCACCTGGCTCGCCGAGCTCGCTGCAGAGGGGACGACCCTCTTCCGGGGGCGAACCGGGGAATCGCGGTTCGAGCTCGGTTGAGGATCGGTTCCTGCGCATTCCCGCGCGGTCATCGCCCCCGCGCGCACCCGGACTGCCGGCAACCTGCGTCCCCGCCACCGGACGGAGGTTCATCGTGTCGGCGCAATTTGCCCGATCTTCCGGGGGCCGGATGGGGTATCGTGGGCACCGGAGACGCAGATGATCGATTCCCTGTTCACACTGTATTGCGAAGACTGCGAGGTCGCGGGGCGGCCGAGCCGCCTCTGGGTGCGCGCCGAGATCGAGGTCTCGACGACGCGCGGCCCCGAGACGCAGCACTATCTCGAATGCATGAACTGCGGCTACCGCTTCAAGAGCTGCATGGAAGACCACATGGAAGCGGTGGACGACGAGGAATGGAGCCGGTTCGTGAGCGACCTCTCGCCGGGTGCGCGCGGGGCGCGCAGTCAGCCGTCGGAGACGGCTGACCGCTGAGGGCTCCGCGGTGGCTGAGGGCTCCGCGGTGGCTGAGGGACCTTCGGTGGCTGAGGGCTCTTCGGTAGCTGAGCTCGGCGGCGTCGCGCTCGCGGCGGACCGTGAGGGTGCGGAATTCGATGCGCTCTCGAGCTCGACCGCGCGCCTGGGCCGCTACTGGCCGCGCCGCGTGGGACCCGCCGAGCCGTTGGCGGCGGCGCTGGTCGACCATCACCGGACGGGCCGACCGCGTCGCGTCGCGGCGACCCGCGCGGACGGGGTCCGGTTCGAGATCGAGACCGAGGAGTACTTCACCCTCGACGGCGAGCTCGCCGAGCTCGACGCCCTCGCGCTCGATCAGGCCCGGGGTCGGGTCCTGGACGTGGGCGCCGGCGCGGGGCGCCATGCCCTGGCCCTCGAGGCGCGGGGGCACGAGGTGGTCGCGATCGACGTGAGTCCGCTCTGCGTCGCGCTCTGCCGTGCGCGAGGGGTCCGCGATGCGCGGGTCTTCGACGTGATGCGCCTCGAGTCCGCGGAGCCGCTCGGGACCTTCGACACCCTGTTCTTCGGGATGCAGACGATCGGCGTCGCGGGGGGCGTCGCGCCGCTCGGCACGCTGCTCGAGCGCTTGCGGGGCTGCCTCGCGCCCGGGGGTCGGCTGATCGTCGATTCGAGTGATCTCTTCGATGCCTGGGAGGGCGACGAGGCCGACCGCTCGGCGACCCGCGGCGAGATCGTGCTGTCGACGCGCTATCGCGGATGGCGCGGCGCGCCCTTTCCCTGGGTCTATCTCGCGGAAGGAGAGCTGTCGCGAATCGCGCGCGAAGCGGGCTACGCCGTCGAGCCCCTCGGCCGCGTCGAGCGCGGGGAGTATCTGCTCGCGCTGCACGCGGGAGGCGATTGTTAGGCGATGGATCCGCGCCAGTCGAAGCTCGAGCAGCTCTTTCGCTGGAAGCAGGCCGCGATCTGGTCTCCGGTCGTGATCCTTCCCCTGGTCGTCTACTGGGGCCTGACGGAACGGGCGGCCCAGGCGATCGGGCTCGCGATCGCGGGTGGGGTCTTCGTCGGTCTCGCCCGCTTCGTCGTCGGCAACGCACGTTGTCCCGGGTGTGCGACGCGGTTCAGGGACACGCCCGCGGGCGCGCGGCGGATCTGGAACGACCTGACCTGCGAAGCATGCGGACTGTCGCTCTTCGAGCTAAGACGTGGCCGCGCCCGGGACTAGCGAGGCCTGCGGATCCTACGCCGCGGGCCCGCGTCGAGAGGAGGAGCCCGCCCATGGCCCCCGCCTTCGATACCTACTCCCGTGATCCCGAGGACGTCGCACGGGTGTTCCGCTACTTCGCCGAGGTCGAGACGCCGCGCCTCGGCTCGCGGGTCTACACCGACTACTGCGCGGGGGTGGCGGAGGATGCGGCGCTCCTCGAGCTCGCGTGCCGCACGATGCCTTCGCAGCCGCCGCCGAACGTCCTCTTCGCGGCGGTGAAGTCCCTGCTCCTCGAGGACGCCGGGCGGAGCGACGAGGCGCGCGCCCTGGCGCGCTTCTACCCGGTCGTCAGCGGAGAACCGATCCCGGACGAATCCGCGTTCCCGGCCTTCCGGGCGTTCTGTCTGGCCCACGCGGCCGAGCTCGATCCGATGCTCCGAACGGGGCGGGCACAGACCTGTGTCGTGCATCGAAGCGCGATCATGCTGCCCGCGATCGGCACGCTCCCGCGCGTCGCCGCGGCGCAGGGAAGGGTCGCGCTGCTCGAGATCGGCCCGAGCATCGGCCTGAATCTCCGGCTCGACGCCTACCGCTTCGTATACGAAGGAGACGGAACGACGCTCACCTGGGGCGCGCCGGAGGCGCGTCCGCAGCTCGACTGCGAGATCCGGGGCCCCGCGCCGCCGCTCCCGGAACGGCTCGAGATCGTGGCGCGGCACGGCCTCGAGCTGTCGCCGATCGACCTCGACGATCCGCACGCGGTTCGCTGGCTGCGAGCGCTGATCTGGCCGGAGCACGTCCTGCGCGGTCGTCTGATGGACGAGGCGATCGCCGTCGCCGAGCGGATTCCGGCGGAGATCGCCGCCGGGGACGCGACGAAGGATCTCGAGGCGGCGGTCGCGCGGCTTCCGAAGGACGCGCCGCGGGTCGTCTTCGCGACCGTCGCGCTGTATCAGATCGACGACGCCGGCCAGCGCGCGATCCACGAAGCCCTCGCCCGCGCGAGCACGGCCGCCCCCCTCGACTTCGTCACCATGGAGAGCGACGGCGAGGGGAGCACCCGCATCGACCACTTCGCGTTCGAAGGCGGTGCCGCGACCGGCCACGCGGTCCTCGCCCGGGCCGACAGCCACGGACGTTGGATCGAGTGGGGTCGCGACGGATGAAGCCTTCGCGAGGGGTCGGGCTTCAGTACTTCGAGATGACTTCGTCGCCGAAGCGCCGGACCCAGTCGATCTTCTGCTGAAGCTGCATCGTGTCGGGCTCGTAGGGATTGCGGTAGCCGACCGTCAGGCAGGTCACGCCCTTGTCCTCGAGCCGTTTGAAGTCGTCCATTCCGAAGGCGGGCATCCCGGCGTAGACGCTGAACGGCTCGTTCTCGCGCCCGTATTCCTTGCGATAGCCGTTCACGATGTCGAGCCGTTCGACGAGCTCCTCCTCGGAGAGCGAGACGAAGTTCACGCCGTTGCCGAACTGACCGGCGCGACGATAGGCGGGCTTGCTGTGGCCGCCGATCACGATCTCCGGCATCGCCGTCGGGACCGGGCAGAGCTTGATCTTCGGGATGTCGTAGTACTCGCTCTTCCACTCGAAGTAGTCGCCGGTCATCAGGCCCTGGATGATCTGGATCATCTCGTCCATGCGCTTGCCGCGGCTGTCCCAGTCCTGGCCGCAGGCCTGGAAGTCCTCGATCCAGGGCGAGAGGCCGATGCCGAAGATCAACCGCTCGTTCGAGAAGACGTGGAGCGACGAGACCTGCTTGGCGGTCAGGACCGGGTCGCGGATCGGGAGCTTCAGCACGCCGAAGGCGAATCTGATGTCGTTCGTCACGACGGACATGGCGGCGAAGAGCTGAAAGGGGTCGAGGAAGGGCGAGCCCTCGAGGAAGCTCCGGTCGCCGGTCGGCGTATAGGGGTACTTGTCCCGGGCGACCTCGGGATAGAGGATGCTGTCCCCGAGCGAGAAGACGCCGAAGCCGGCTTCGTCGGCGGCCTGTGCGAGGGGCAGGTAGTGATCGATGTCGCACATCGATTCGGCGATTCCGAACTTCATGAGGATCTCCCGTTGGGGCCGTCTTCGGCCCGAGCCCCGACGATAGCCGCGCGATACCGTGTGCGGGGGTCCTCGTTCGGGCCAGCAGAGAGGAGATCCGATGGCCGAGCTGAAGCACGATCTGCCCGAGGGCATGGTGGAATGGATCGCCGAGACCGGCGGTGGCGAGGTGACGCAGCTGCGTCGTCACGTCGCGCGGCGCGAGGCCTGGATCGTCGACGTCACGCGGCCGGACGGGAGCGTGCTCGAAGGCTTCCTGCGGCTGCAGCGCGACGACGGCGGTGTCGACCCGCGGAGGCTCGAGCGCGAGACGCGCATCACCCAGGCGCTGATGGAGACCGACGTGCCGGTCACGACCGTCCACGGCTGGAACCCCGAGCTGCGCTGCACGCTCTTCTCCCGCGACCCCGGGCGCTCGGACATCGACCACCTCGAGAGCCCCGAGCAGCAGCGCGCGATCATGGAGGACTTCATGCGTGTCTGCGCGCGCATGCATCAGCTCGACCTCGACGCGCTCGGGATCGACGACGTGATGGAGCCCCGCCCGGCGACGGCGCGGGAAGCGGCGCTCGGCGAGGTCGACGTGATCTGTCGTCAGTGGAAGCCCTTCCTCGACGGGTACGACGATCCCTTGACCGTCTACGGCCTCGACTGGCTGCGTCGCTTCGCGCCGGAGAAGGTCGCGCGGGTGTCCCTCGTCCAGGGCGACACGGGGCCGGTCAATTTCATGTTCCAGGGCGATCGGGTGAGCAGCGTGATCGACTGGGAGCTCGGCCACTGGGGCGACCCGATGGAGGACCTCGGCAACATCCTCGTGCGCGAGCTGTGGAATCCCTGCGGCGGGCTCGAAGGGCTCTTCAAGCTCTACGAGGCCGAGAGCGGGATTCCCTACGACCGCTTCGGGGCGCAGTACTACGCCGTGCACCAACAGGTGCGCGGCATGATCCCGATCCATCACGTGGCGCTCCACGCGCATCCGCGCGAATCCCTCGCCTGGTATCTCTGCTACCGCTACCTCGGCGACCGCGCGACCTGCGAGATGCTGGCGATGGCGATGGGGGTCGACGTCGAACGCCCCGAGATGCCGGAGGACGAGGGGGAGCCCGACGTCCTCGCGAACGGCGCGGCCTACGCGATGGAGAAGGACGTCGGACCGATGATCGAGGACGCCTTCGCCGCGCGCCGCGCGAAGGACGTGAAGATCCTGATCGAATGCATGGACCGGAAGCGTCGCTATGGCGCCGCGATCGACGAGATCGAGTGCGCGGAGATGACGGCGCTCCTCGGGACGCAGCCGAAGTCGGTCGCGGAAGGCAACACCAGACTGTGTGAGGCCTTCCGCAGCCATGCGATCGAAGACGCGCCGGCGATCGAGTACCTGACGCGCAAGGCGTACCGGGACGAGTGGCTCTATGCGCCGGCGGTGGCGATCTATCCGGACCGGGCCTGGTCGAAGATCGACTGAACCGCCGGCTGCGGGCACTCGCCGGGTCGTCCGCCGGCTGCGGGCCCTCGGCTCATCCGCCGGCTGCGAGCGCTCGCCGGGTCGTCCGCCCGCTGCGTGCGCTCGCCGGATCCGGGCCGCCGGCTGCGGATGGGCGTCGAGGGCGTGCGCGGGGAGGCACAAATCGAGGGTGAAGGGCTACGCAATTCGGCGGAAGCTCGACAGCACTTCAGTCGCAGGCCCCCTTCTGCCGATTCGCTCCGTGTGGGGGCGATTCCGCCGCCGCGCGAACGGGGCGAGTCATGCCGACAGTGGACGAACTCAAGATGGACGGGGGCGAGCGCGAGTGGTGGGAGCGCGTCCGCGCGCGCGGTGCGCTCTGGTACGTGGTGAACAAGGGCGTCGCCTTCCTGCTCCTCTTCCCGGCGCTCGGGATGGGCGTGTTCGGCTGGTCCTGGTCGCCGAGCCTGCTCGTCGAAGGATGGATGATCGGTCTGTTCTGGGGCGCGTTCTTCTTCATGCGCAAGGAGCTCCGCTACCGCTTCACCCTCGAGCAGGAAGGCCTGTCCGCACCGGACGGCTGGGGCGACTGAGCCGGTTCCGGACGAAGGGACGCGGGCCGACCGATGGATCTCCTCTGGCTGCTGGTCTCGATCGCCGCGCTGGTCGTCGTCTTCGCGACGACCCGAAAAGGGCGCGACGTGATGAAGCGGATCGGTCTCCGCGACCGTGTCCCCGGCGCCGCTCCGAAGGACGACGTCGCATACCTGGTCTCGCTCTGCGACGGGGACCGGGCGGAGGCGGAACGGCGCGTCGACGCGGAGCGCGAACGCTTCCCGGACCTCACCGAGGCGGAGCACTACCGCCGCGCGATCCGCAAGGGCATGGCCGAGCGGAACGCCTAGCTCGAGTCGATCGCGCCCGACGGCCGGTCGCATCGCCGCCCACGCGGTAGATTCCGGCTCGTGGACCCTCGACTCTTCTCGCCGCTCGTGGCGCACGACGCGCCCCCGCCCGCGACCCTCGGCCGCGGCGACGAATCCCTCGCGTGGACGGGTCTCTCCTGCGAGTGCGGGTCCCTGGCCTTCCGGCTCACCGGGTGGCCGCGGATCACGACCGGCCGCGGCGGTCTCTTCTGGCGCAGCGTGGCCCGCGTCTTTCGCGAGGCGCGTCAGCCGATGGAGGAAGGGGAGCTCCTGGAATCCCCGTTCTGGCTCCCGCTCCGCGCGCGCTGCGAGCGCTGCGAAAGGGAGGCGCTGCTCCTCGATCAGGAAGTCGTGGCGGATCGGCTGCCCGAGGCCGGGCGCAGCGAGCCGCTCGAGTCCTATCGTTGCCGGGTGTGTCGGCGCGGCCGGATGGGTCTGCGGGTCGGATCGGCGATCGACGCCACGTCGCCCGAGCGCGGGGATTTCGTGGTGGTGGCTCGCTGTCGCGCGTGCGCGCGGGAGAGTCGCGTGGCCTGGTCGCGCGGGCGTCCGAGCGAGCAGGAGATCAAGCTCGACGCACTCTATGGAAGACGTTAGGCGGAGCGATCAGGACCGGTGAGCATTCAGCCCAATCGCGTGATCGCGAAGATCATCCATCAGGTGGATCAGTCGGACTGGCCTCCGCTCCGCTCGGAGGTCTTCGCCGAAGGGGATGGCGGAGAGTGGCTGCGGGTCTATCGCGCGCCGGCGGATCCGCGTCATGCGACCGCGATCCACTTCTGGGTGCACGCCCTGCGAGACGAGCTCGCCGCGACGGGGCGACGCGAGGATCTGGTCGGCGCGGCGGGGCACGCGCTCTGCCGTCGGCGCTCCGCCCGGGACTGGCTGGACGCGCTGGACGCGAACGCCCGCTTCAGGGAGGCGAAGACGGCGGCGGAGATCCGCACGTCGCTCGCGGACGAAGGCGACGCCGAGCTCCACTGGATGCTCGAGAGCGAATGCCGCCGGTCGAGCGTCCTCGACCTGCGAACGGGCTTCGTCGCCGATTTCTGGGGGCACGGCGGCGGCCCGAGCTGGCGGAGGCGCGCGGGATGGCCGCTCTGAGACGACTCCTCGCGATCCTGCTCGGCGGGCTCGCCCTCGCGGCGACTGCCTGCTCGGATCCCGACGCGGCGATCCTCGCGCGCCTCGACGACGCGGAGCGCGCCCGCTTCAAGCGGGGCCAGCAGGTCGCCGTGCCGTGCTGGACCTGCCACGACCTGGCCGGCACGGTCAAGAAGGTCGGCCCCTCGCTCCTCGGCCTCTACGGCCGGCGCTCCGGCGAGGCCCCCGACTACGAGAGCTCCCCGGCGCTCCGGGCCGCCTCGATCGTCTGGGACGACCGGATGCTCGCCGCCTTCCTCCGCAACCCCGCCGGCTTCGTCCCCGGCAACCGCATGGTCTCCCCCGGCGTCCGGGACGCCGGGCGCCTCGACGACCTGCTCTTCTACCTGCGTCACGTGACGGAGCCGGGCGCGCGCGACCGCTAGCAGGAGTCCGACCGACCGGCTCCGAGGCTCGTTCCGTGCGCAGGCGACGCGCGTTTCGCGTGCGATTTCGGGGGAGAGGAGGGCGTTTCGGCGAAGAAGCGCCACGCCCGCGGGTCGCTGGATTATGCTCGGGGCTCGCTGCGGCAGAGGCCGCGCGCTCCCGCGATCCCGCCGCGCCCCGGGTCGCCCACGAGAAGGCCCGCCCGATGAACGCGAATGCGCAGACCGACCGGCTCGCCCGGGGGAGCGAGCTCCTGGCGCGTCGGACCCGGGCAATCCGGAACGTGACGGAGCGGCTCTGCGACACGCTCTCGCCGGAAGACTGCGCGGCGCAGTCGATGCCCGACGCGAGTCCCGCCAAGTGGCACCTCGCGCACACGACCTGGTTCTTCGAGACCTTCGTCCTGTCCCGCGAAGACCCGGACTACACCGCCTTCCATCCGCGCTTCGAGTACCTCTTCAACTCCTACTACAACGCGGTCGGCGAGCCCTTCGCGCGCGCCGAGCGCGGACTGCTGACGCGGCCCGACTGGGAAGAGGTCCTCGACTACCGCCGCCACGTCGACGTCGCGCTCACCGGTCTGCTCGAAGACCCGGGGCGACTGACCGACGCCGCCCTCGACGTCGTGCGGCTCGGACTCCATCACGAGCAGCAGCACCAGGAGCTGCTGCTGACCGACGTGAAGCATCTGCTCTCGCGCAATCCGCTCGCGCCGGTCTATCGCCCGACCAAGGAGCCCGCGGAGGCGGCGATCCAGTCGATGGCCTGGCACGCCCATCACGGTGGCCTCGTCGAGATCGGTCACGGGGGCGAGGGCTTCGCCTTCGACAACGAGTCCCCGCGCCACCGCGTCCACCTCGAGCCCTTCGAGCTCTCTTCCCGCCTCGTTCGCAACGGCGAGTTCGCCGCGTTCATCGAAGACGGGGGCTACGAGCGACCCGAGCTCTGGCTCTCCGAAGGCTTCGCGCGCAAGCAGGAAGAGGGCTGGGAGGCACCGCTCTACTGGTCGAAGCGCGAGGGGCGCTGGCACGCGTTCACGCTGGGCGGGTTCCTGCCGGTTCGCAGCGAGGAGCCGGTCTGTCACGTGAGCCTCTTCGAAGCGGACGCCTTCGCGCGCTGGGCCGGCTGTCGGCTTCCCACGGAAGCGGAGTGGGAGCACGCCGCGGCGGACGTGCCCGTCGAGGGCAACTTTCTGGAGGGTGGTCGTTTCCACCCCGAGGTCGCGCCGGTCCGGGCGGTCCATCGCGGCCCGCTCCAGCTCTTCGGCGACGTCTGGGAATGGACCTCGAGTGCCTACGCGGCCTATCCGGGCTTCCGCCCCGCCGCCGGTGCGCTCGGCGAGTACAACGGGAAGTTCATGTCGAGCCAGATGGTCCTGAAGGGGGGATCGTGTGTGTCGCCCCGCTCCCACCTGCGGGCCAGCTACCGCAACTTCTTTCCGCCGGATGCGCGCTGGCAGTTCAGTGGGATACGGTTGGCGCGCGACGTGGATCGGGGAGGCGTCCTCCCGGTCTGAGCCGGCTCCCCCGGTGGTTCGTACCGTCCGACCCAACCTCCGGAAAGAAGGGGCATGAGCCCGACCGCCGCCGACCCGAGATTGAGCTTCGCCCTGGCGCTCCTGGCCGGGATGGTCGCGCAGGCCCTGGCTCGCCATCTCCGACTGCCGGGAATCGTCCTGCTCCTGCTCGCCGGCGTGGCGCTCGGGCCGGATGGGCTCGGCTGGGTGGAGCCGCGATCGCTCGGGGACGGTCTCTTCACGATCGTCGACTTCGCCGTCGCGATCATCCTCTTCGAGGGCGGACTGAATCTGGAGATGTCGCGGCTGCGGCGCTCCGGGCAGGCGATCCGGCGGCTGATCACCCTGGGCGCGCTCGTGACCCTCGCCGGTGGCGCGGTCGCGGCCCACCTCTTCCTCGATTGGGAGCCGATGAAGTCGCTCCTCTTCGGCGGTCTGGTGATCGTGACCGGGCCGACCGTCGTCGGGCCGCTCGTCTCCGAGCTGCGCCTGCGGCCGAAGGTCGCGACGGTCCTCGAGGCCGAGGGCGTCCTGATCGACCCGATCGGCGCGATCCTCTCGGTCGTGATCCTGAAGCTGGCCCTCGAGACCGGCGACCTGGGGCCGCTCCTGCTCACCCACAGCGGCGGGGGCATCGCCCGCGTCGCGGCGGGCGGTCTGCTCGGCGTCGCCGCGGGCTTCGTCCTGGCGCGTGCGCTCCGGATCTCGCGACTGCTGCCGGACGGGCTCGAGAACGTCTTCGTGCTGTCGGCGGTTCTCCTCCTCTACGCCGGCTCCGAGGCGGTGCTCTCGCACAGCGGCGTGCTCGCCGTGACCGTCGCCGGCGTGGTCGTCGGGAACACGCGCTCCCCGGTCGAGCGGGACCTGCGCGAGTTCAAGGATCAGCTCACGGTCATGCTGATCGGGCTGCTCTTCATCCTGCTCGCCGCGGACGTTCGCTTCGATCAGGTGCGCGCGCTGGGCTGGGAGGGTCTCGCGGTCGTCGCCGCTCTGGTCTTCGTCGTCCGGCCGCTCTGCGTCTGGATCTGTACGGCGGGCTCCGATCTCGAGAGCAACGAACGACACTTCGTCGCCTGGGTCGCTCCGCGCGGCATCGTCGCTGCCGCCATCGCCAGCCTCGTCGCCGCGGATCTGGAGCGCGCCGGCCTCGAGGGCGGCATCGAGCTCCGCGCGCTGGTCTTCCTCACGATCGCGGTGACCGTCGCCCTGGCGGGGCTGACCGCGGGCCCGGTCGGCAATCTGCTCGGCGTGCGTCTTCGCAAGCGCGACACCGTCGCCATCCTGACGGCGCAGACCCTCGGGATGGCCCTCGCGGAGGAGCTCCGGCGGGGCGGCGTCCCGGTCGTCTTCCTCGACTCGAATCCGGCGGGCGTCCGCCGCGCCGAGCAGGAGGGCTTCTCCGTCGTCTACGGGGACGCGCTCCAGGAGACCGTCATGCAGCGGGCGCGCTTCGGCTTCGTCCGGACCGTCGTCGCGCTCACCGCGAACCAGACCCTCAACAGCGTCTTCGTCGCGCGGGCGCGGGAGCGCTTCGGCGTGCCCAACGGACTCGTCGCCACCTCCGAGGTCGGGGCGGGGCTCGTCTCGGAGCAGGTCGCGGGGGGCACGGCGAAGATCGCCTTCGAGGGTCCCCACGACGTCGAGCGGTGGGACGTGCGCGGGCGCCGCGGGGACGTCGAGATCGAACGCTTCGTGTTCGCGGCGCGCGAAGAAGACGATGCCGCGCAGACGACGACGGAGTCGACGGGGTCGGGCGGTCTCTCGGAGCGATTCGTGACGCTGACCGTCGATCGCGACGGCGCGACGCTCGTGATGGACGGGCGCTGGAAGTTCCGGGACGGGGACCGGGTCTCGGTCGCGATCCACGCACCGGAGCGCGAGGACGCCCTCCGCGAGCTCGCCGCGCTCGGCTTCACGCCGCTTCCCGAGGACGCGGAGTCGGCCGAAGCATCGTCGTCGGAGCCCGCGGACGCCCTTGGTTGAGGCCTGCGGCGTGGCGTAGGATCGCGGCGATGCCCGACGCGATGCCCCTTCGCTCTCTCGATCGCCATCCCGACCTGGTCCGCGCGGCGACCTACGCGCGTGAGATCCCGGCGCCGATCGCCGCGGTCTGGGAGAACGTCCACGACTGGGAGCACCTGCCCTGGCTCCACGACCAGGCCTTCACGAAGATCGCCCTGCGCGAGGCCGGCGCGTGGGGTTGGCACGCGGACGTCGGCTTTCCCGGCGAGGCGGAAGCGGACGTGGAGCTCGTGATCGATCACGAGGCCGCGTGTTATGTCGCGCGGACGCGAACCGACGGCATGGTCCGCGGCGAGACCTGGACGCGGCTCACGCGCCTGGCCGACGACCGGACCGGCGTCGAGGTCGAGTTCCTGCTGCCCGCGATGCCTGCGGCGGCGCGGGCGCAGGCGGGGGCCGCGATGGTCGCGCTCTACACCGGGCTCTGGGACCAGGATGCGGAGATGATCCGGGTCCGCGAGGCGAGCGATCCGGCCCGGCGCGCCGGGCCGGCGGACCGCGCGCCGGTCGCCCTCGGCGCGTGGTCGCAGGTGAGGGCTTCGCTGCCGCGGGTGGTCGAGTTCGGCGGGGCGCGCTTCGTGCTCGCGTTGCGCGGGGACCGGCCCGTCGTCTTCGCGGCGGAGTGTCCGCATTGGCGCGGTCCCCTCGAGGCCTGCGCGATCGAGGACGACGGCAGCGTGGTCTGCCCCTGGCACGGCTACCGTTTCGACGTGGAGACGGGCCGGAGCCGCGACGGGCGGGGGCTGCGGCTGCGGCCGGCGCCCCGGATCGAGCTGGACGAGGCGGCGGACACGATTCGGCTGGTGGCGAGCGGAAACCCCGAGCAAGTGTGAAACTCTTCACGGTCACGCTGGGGACGGGCCGCGATGCTCTTCCCATGACGAACGTCGCGAGAGGACTGGACATGGATCGCCGCGAGCTGCTCGGAAGCGTCTCGATCTTCGCCTCGCTCGGGGACAAGGAGCTCGACCTCCTCCTCCAGGCCACGACGACCAAGAAGCTGAAGCCGAAGGAGGTGCTCTGCCGCAAGGGCGACCCGGGCAACCAGCTCTACGGGATCCTCTCGGGCTCCCTCAAGGTCACGACGACCGGGACCGACGGCAAGGACGTGATGTTCGGCCTGATGGGACCCGGCGAGGTCATCGGCGAGATCGCGCTGCTCGACGGCGAGGAGCGTTCGGCGACGGTGACCGCCGTCGAGAACACCGAGCTGCTCACGCTCCATCGCCGCGAGCTGATCCCCTTCCTCGAGAAGAATCCCCGCGCCGCGATCGGTCTGGCCGGCGTGCTCGCCGCGCGGGTGCGGGCGCTCTCGGATCGCGCGGAGGATCGGCAGACGATGCCCCTCCCGGGGCGGATCGCGAAGCGGCTGCTCTCGCTCTCCGAGAGTCACGGCAAGCGACCGATCGTCGGCGGTCCCGTCGAAGTCCGCATGCCGCAGCAGGATCTGGCCGACCTCGTCGGCACGACCCGCGAGAGCGTCAACAAACAGCTGCGCGCCTGGGAAGACGAAGGCATCGTGGAGCTGGGCCGCGGTCGCGTCGTCCTGAAGCAGCCTTCGAGCCTCGAGGCCGTCACCGCGATGTTCGAGCTCTGAGAGCGCGTTCCCCGCGCTCGCGCGCGCCGCGCCCGGATCGGAAGAGGAGCTAGTCTCGGGGCGACCGACGTCTCTCTCGAGGAGGCTCCTCGCCCTTGCTCCGTTCGACTCCCATGACGACGCGCCGGAGACGCGCCCGCGTCGCGCGCGCTTCCATTCTGGCGTGCGCGTTCCTCGTGCTCGCGAGCGCCTCCTCGCCGCGGGCCGCGGAGAACGCGGAGGGCAGCGGCGCGGAGGCGCCCGAGAGCCCGCCGATCGAGCTCGCCCGGATCCTCGTCGAGGCCCGCGCCGCCGAGGCGCAGCTCGACTCGATCGAGCAGGCCCTGTCGGACGGCGCGCCGTCCGCTTCCTTCGAGGCGGAGCTCGAGCGCGCGGACGCGGCGATCGAGCGTCAGCGCGAGCGCGAGACGAGTCAGCTCGATTCGCCCACCCTCGAGCTGGTCGAAGACCTCGAGAGCGAATGGCGATCGGTCCTCGAGGACCTCCCGCGAAGGGCGGAGCGGCTCGAGGCGCGCGCGGAAGACCTGGCCATGCTCGCCGCGGATCTCGCGCGGCTGCGCGACGTCTGGACCGCGTCGCTCGCGTCGGCGGAGGAGGAGGGGGCCCCGGCGACGGCGCTCACGCGGACGCGCGCGATCGTCGACCGGATCGAGCAGCTCGATCGAAGGCTCGCGACCGAGGAGGAGGTCGTGCTCTCGCGGCAGGCCGCCGTCTCGGATCGGATCGTGGCGATCGAGGAGGCGATCGAGCGTCTCAACGAGCTCAGCAGCCAGCTCGTTCGGCGGATCCTCGAGCGGGATCGCGCGCCCGTCTGGTCGATCGCGACGGAAGAGGACGTCGGGGCGACGATCCGCGAGCAGATCGATCTGACGCTCGCGAGCGGAAGGAGCGAGCTGGAAGCGTTCCTCGTCGACGAACGCCAGCAGATCCCCGCGCACCTCATCGGGATCGCGCTGCTCTACCTCCTGCTCCGGACCGCTCGTCGACGCGTGCGCGCGCGCTCCGAAGAAGAGGTGGCGCTCGGTCGGGCGTCGGAGGTCTTCGAGCTTCCCTTCGCGACGGCGATCCTCATCGGCCTGCTGGCCGCGCCGCTGGTGTACGGCCATGTCCCCTCCCTCGTCGGACAGCTGATCGGGCTCGGCGCCCTCGTCCCCACCGTCCTGATCCTCCGGCGCTTCACGCCGGTCTCGCTGCACCCGCTCCTCACGGCGCTCGTCTTCTTCTACGTCGCCGACCGCGTTCGGGACGCGACGCTGGCGGTGACGATCGTCTCCCGCCTGCTCTTCCTGCTCGAGATGGTCGTCGCCGTCGGGCTGCTCGCCTGGCTGCTGCGTCCCACCCGGCTGTCCGGGATCCCCCAGTGGGTCGCGCGCTCGTTCCTCCTCCGAGCGCTCGGGATCGTCTCGAACGTCGCGCTCGCCCTCTTCGGGGTCGCCCTCGCCGGCGAGGTGTTCGGGTACAGCCGGCTCGCGCAGCTCCTCGGCGGCGGCGCCCTCGAGAGTGCCTACATCGGCGTGATCGCCTACGCGGCGGTCCGGATCGCCGAGAGTCTGGTGGCGCTGCTGCTGCGCATCCCGCCGCTCGCGCTGCTCCGGATGGTCGACCGGAAGCGGGCGCTGATCCGGCACCGCGCGTATCGCACGATCCGGATCGGATCGGTCTTCCTGTGGCTCGCCCTCTCGCTCGATCGGTTCGCGCTCTGGGTTCCGCTGACCGACGGGCTCGGCGAGTTCGTCGGGGCGAAGGCGCGGGTCGGGGCGATCGAGTTCTCGCTCGGGAACGTCCTCGCCTTCGCGCTGACGGTGACCGCCGCGATCTTCGTCTCGCGTTTCGCCCGCTTCGTCCTCGAGGAGGACGTCTATCCCCGCCTCCGGCTGAGCCGCGGCGTTCCGTACGCGATCTCCACCTTCCTCCACTACGGCATCCTGCTGCTCGGCTTCGTGCTCGCGGTCGCGGCGATGGGAATCGATCTCGATCGCTTCGCGATCCTCGCCGGCGCCTTCGGCGTCGGCGTGGGCTTCGGTCTCCAGAACGTCGTCAACAATTTCGCGTCCGGCCTGATCCTGCTGACCGAGCGCCCGATCCAGGTGGGCGACACGATCGATACGGGAGACTCCCTCGGCGAGGTCGTGCGCATCGGCATCCGCTCGAGCACCGTCCGGACCTGGGACGGGGCCGAGCTGATCGTGCCCAACGCGCAGCTGATCTCGGAGCGCGTCGTCAACTGGACCCTCTCCGATCGTCAGCGCCGGATCGACGTTCCCGTCGGCGTCGCGTACGGAACCGACCGCGCGCAGGTGATGGAGCTGCTCCGGCGCGTCGGTGAGGCGAACGACGAGGTCATGAGCGACCCCGCCCCGGTGGCGCTCTTCGCGGGCTTCGGCGACAGCTCGCTCGATTTCGTGCTCCGCGTATGGACGGCCGAAGCGTCGCGGATCATCGTGATCAAGAGCGACCTCGCCATGGCGATCGGCGACGCGTTGGCCGAGGCGAACATCGAGATCCCGTTCCCGCAGCGCGATCTCCACGTGCGCAGCGTGAGCCCGGGCGTCCGCTTCTCGACGGGGTCGTCGGGAGTGGACGGCGAGCGCGACTGAGGTCGGGGCGCGCTCGACGCGTCGCCTACTGCGCCGCCTACTGCGGCGTGTACTTGCGGAGCTTGCGCTGGAGGCTCTGGCGATGGAGCCCGAGTCGTCGGGCGGCCTGGGAGATGTTGCCTTCGCACTCCGCGAGCACGAACTCGATGTACTCGCGTTCGTGGCGGTAGAGGCTCTGGAACTCGTCGGGGATCGGGACCTCGCCTTCCTCGTCGTCCTCCTCGTGGAGGGCGCGCTCGACCTGGTCGACGTCGGTCGGCTTCATGAGGTAGCCGACGGCCCCGAGCTTCGTCGCCTTGACGGCGGTGGCGATCGAGCCGTAGCCGGTCAGCATGACGATCCGCGCTCCGGGACAGCGCCCGAGGATCTTCGGGATCGCATCGAGACCCGAGTCGGCGCCGAGCCGGAGGTCGACGACGGCGTACTGGACGTCGAGGTTGGGGATCGCGTCGACGGAGGCGAGGTCCGCCGCGCGCTGGACGTCGTAGCCTCGATCGCGCAGCTCGCTCCCGAGCGTGTCGGCGAAGCGATCGTTGTCGTCGACGAGCAGGATCGATCGTCCTTGGGGCGTGATCGCGGCAGAGGGGTCAGCCATTCTGGGGCCTCCAGTCGGGAGCGGGCACGGTTGCCGGGGCGGGCGGGGCATCGCTCGCCTCGGCAGGGTCGGTGCTCTGCTTGGTCGGCACGAGCGGGAACGAGATCTTCGCGACGGCCCCCCCGAACTCGCGATCGTCGAGGGTCAGCTCGGCGCCGATCGCCTGCGCGAGGGAGTGGACATAATAGAGGCCCAGGCCGACGCCCTCGGGCTTCGTCGTGACGAAGGGCTCCCCGAGATGTCGGCGCACGACCTCGGGCCAGCCGGAGCCGCGGTCCTGGACCTTGAGCTCCGCGCGGGCACCGTCGCGGCTGAGCACGATCTCGACTTCGCTGCTCGCGCCGCCGGATTCGATCGAGTTGTCGACGAGGTTGATCAGCGCCTGGGAGAAGGCGACCGGCGGAAGCAGGACGCGCTTCGCGCCGCGTCCGTCGCCGAGGAACCGGATCGTCGCTTCCTCGTGCACGCGCCCGACGCTCTCGACGACCTGGCGCACGAGGCGGTCGAGGTCGACCACTTCGAGGGAGAGGCGGTCCGGCTGGAGCTGGCTGCCCGCCATGTGGCGGAGGATGTCGCCGCACCGCTCGAGCTCCTCGATCGCGGTCCGGAGGTCGTCGTCGTCCGCGAGGTCGTGGGTTCGGCCAACCCGCGCGAGTCGGAGCTGCGCCGTGTTGAGCGGCGTGGCGAACTCGTGGGACAGACCCGCGGCCAGGGCGCCGACCGCACGCAGCCGGTCGATCCGCGTCTTGCGCTCCTGCGCCTCGGCGAACCAGACCTTCAGATTGTCGAGGGTCGACGAGAGCCAGGCGGTCATGATCCAGAAGACGAGGGCGACGGTGATCTGCGCGGGGAAGAGGATGTTCGCCGGGACGAGGGCGTCCTCGAGGCCCGGCGGGATGTGGCTGTTCCACTGGATGAGCGCGATCGAGGCGAGCAGCAGCCCGAAGAAGACGAAGCCGAGGCGCCCCTCGAGGAGGAGCGCGCCCAACACCGAATGGACGAGCAGGATCGGCACGAACGGGTTCCACGCGCCGCCGGTCAGGATGAGGAGCGCCGAGAGACCGAGGATGTCCGCGCCGAGCTGGATCATCAGGTGGCCGGGCGAGCCGCGGGTGCCGCGGCGGAGGCCGATCCAGGTTCCGAGGTTGAGGACGGAGAGGGTCGCGACGACCGACAGATAGAGCGGGAGCATGTCGCGCTCGAGCATCTGGAACTCGAAGGCCGGCGCGATCACGATCACCTGCGCGGCGATCGCGACCCAACGCAGTCGGACCACCCAGGCGAGCTTCGCGGTGCTCTGCTCGGGGTCGGCCGTGATCGGCGGGTCGAAGAAGGAGCGGAAGGTCTCGAGCATGGGGGTCCCGGCCGGATCGTAGCAGCCGCCCGGAGGCGGGAAGCGCGGTGCGGTGCCCCCGATCGTGGCGGTGCGCATCCCTTCTCGAAGCCGCAACGGGGGCGCACGGCTCAAGCAAGCCGGTGTTCGCGCCGACGAGACGGGGAGCCCGCGGGAACCCCGCGCAGGCTTCGCCGGCCCAGGGAGGATCGAGAAGAATGAAGCGCATTCGGAGCGGACTCGGCTTCGTCCTCCTGTTGAGCCTGTTCGCGGCCGCGTCGACGGCGGAGGACTACCGGAGCAGCTTCGGCTTCGGGATCACCGTCCCCGACGTCTACCTCGTGCTGACCGCCGACGAAGTCGCGGACAACGCGGAGCTCTTCCTCGAAGACGAGACCGACGCGGCCTACGGCGGCATCCCGAGCGCGCTTCGGCGCGAGGTCTTCCAGCGCGTCCGCGACGGAGAGATCGAGATCTTCTATCGGACCGAGGGCGTCGATTTCGACTTCGTGGACAACGTGAACGTCATGGTCCAGCGCGCGCTGATCCCGACCACCGAAGCGCAGCTCGCCGAAGTCTGCCGGATCCTGCCCGGCGAGTTCTCGCGCATGTTCGGACGTCCGGTCGGTCTCGACGATTGCGAGATCCGCGCGGTCGCGGGCCGTCGTTCGCTCTACCTGGCCTTCGACGGTGCGCTCGCCGGCACGAAGACGATCCAGTACCAGGTCCAGCGCAGCGGGGGCGAGACGCTGATCCTGACGGCGACCGCCAAGACCGCGAACATGCCGCGCATGCTCGGTGAGTTCGAATCGATGGTGGCGTCGATCCGCCCGGACTGAAGGCGCGCCGCGTCCCCGCCTAGTCCACCCGCACGCGCAGCGAGGCGAGGGGCTTCCGGTACGTTCGCGAGACCCACACGACGAGCATGATCGCGACGCCGCCGAGACCCGCGGCGAGCCCCCACCAGATGCCCACCAGCCCGAGGCCCACCTCGAAGGCCAGCACGTAGGAGAGCGGCAGGCCGACGGCGTAGAAGCCTACGAGGTTCACCACCGCGCCCGCCTGCGGCCGCCCCATGCCGCGCATCAGTCCGGCGCCGACCACCTGAACGCCGTCGAAGATCTGGAATGCTCCGGCGATCGGGAGCAGCAGCGCCGCCATCGCGACGACGGCGACGTCGCTCGTGTAGAGCGCCGGGAGTGCCTCGCGGAACACGACGAAGCCCACCGCTGCGATCGCCATCACGCCGCCGCCCATCAGGAAGCCGACGCGGCAGGCGATCTGGAGTCCGCTCGCGTCGGCCGCACCGATCAGGTTGCCCGCGCGAGCGCTGGCGCCGATCGAGACGCCGAGGGGCACCATGAAGGTGAAGCTCGCCAGATTCATCACGATCTGGTGCGCACCGAGCTCGGTCACGCCCATCCAGCCGACCATCATCATGGCGACGGTGAAGGCGTTCGCCTCGAGGCCGAGCTGGATCCCGACCGGCAGGCCGAGCGCGAAGGTCCGACCGAGTCCGGCGAGCGAGAACGAACGCGCGTCCCATCGTCGCCACGCGCCTTCGTGGAGCCGGAATCGCCGGATCCACAGGAAGAGCCCGATCGGGAGCAGCACGTTCGTGATCCCCGTCGCGAGCCCCGCGCCGACGAGCCCGAGGGCGGGCGCGCCGAGGTGGCCGAAGATCAGCACCCAGTTGAGCAAGACGTTCAGCCCGTTGCAGACGAACATCACCCACATCGCGGGCCGCGTGAGGGTTCGGCCGGCGAGGTACTGGCGCAGGGCCACGAAGAGGTTGAAGCCCAGCGCGCTCGGGAGTCGCGCGACGAGATAGTCCTGCGCGAGGGCGGAGACGGTCGGGTCCTGTCCGAGCCCGAGCAGGATCCATTCGGTGGAGAGCCAGAGGGCGACGAGCGGAATCGAGACGAGGGCGGCGAGTCCGAGGCCGCGCTGGAGCGCGAGGCCCATCGCGTCGCCGTCGCCTTCGCCGTGGGCCTGGGAGACGAGCGGGTCCATGCCCTGGACGACGCCCTGGGCGATGGATCCGGACGACCAGGCCCAGGTGGACGCAATCGCGACGGCGGCGAGCGGAGCCGGCCCGACGCGCGCGACCATCATCGTGTCGATCACGCCCATCGCCATCATGCCGAGCTGCGCGGCGGCGACCGGTGCGGACAGCCCGAGGAGCGTCCGGAACTCGAGGCGCGCGCGTCCGGTCGCGTCCGGCGCGGCGCTCTCGGGGACGGGGGACTCGCGGGACGACATGGACCTCGCTCGGGGGCAGGCGGGCGCGCGGACGCGGGAGGCTACCGGGATCGGGCCCGGCGTGCGATCGTCCGGGCCCCGCGCCGCGAAGGAACCCAGAGAAATGACCCGACGATTCCTGCTCTCGCTCGCCGTCGCCTGCCTGTTCGCGCTGCCCGCCCGGGCCCACGGTCCGACGATCGAGATCTCGCACAGCGAGATGAAGCCGCCGCTGCTGAACCTCTTCGTCGGGACGACGGTGCACTTTGCGAACACGGTCGCGATGCCCGGCGGACACGTCGTCGTCGACGAGGCCGGGACGCTCGAGAGCCCGCCCCTCGAGAAGCCCGGCGACGGTTGGCACTACACCTTCGAAGAGCCCGGGACCTATCACGTGTTCGTGAAGCAGCACCCGAAGGCGAAGGCCAAGATCGTCGTCATTCCGAAGAAGGACTGACACCCGACGGCGCTGGCGCGCCTGTCGATCGCTGTGCGATCGACCGCTAAGGGCTCTGCCAGTCGGAATCGCCTGCGCGATGCGCCGGGGCTTCGCGAGCGAAAGAGCCCTCAGCGGTCAGCGGCCAAGCCGCTGACAGCGCGCGCCGCGCGCGTCGGTGTTCGGCAGTCAGTCCTGACTGCCGAACACCGCGAAGAAGTCGCCCACGTCCGCGAAGGCGCGCTCGGGATCGAGCAACAGGTCGTAGGTCAGCGGCTGCGCCACGGGCGTCGCCGGCTGGGTCGGCTGTTCGGTGGGCTCTTCACCGAACTGCTCGATACGACGGTAGAGGGCGTCCCAGGTTTCCTGGGGATCGTCCATGTCGATCTCGATCGTGAGCTTGGCCATCGGACCTCCTCAATCGGCGGTCGCGCCCGGAGCCGGGGCTCCTCGGTCTCCGATGGCCTGGTCTTCTCGCCGGGCCGTGTGGAGACGGGGGTCGAGGCAGATTCCATGCGCGATACGGGTCGCTCCGGACAAGCTACGGGAAAAACGTCGTTCCACAAGCTTGCGGGCACGAAGGGACACAGGGGCGCCAGCGACCTCCGGTCGTCATTCATGATCGTAGAATCAATCATAAATCTCCGTGATCTGGCGCACATTCGTTTCTGACGTCCCCTCAGGAAAACTTTCTGCAAAACACCGGTGACTTTTCGGTAGGGTTGAGGTCATGAACAACGCGCCCAAACCGACGGATGCGGCTGTCGCCGCCGAAGAAACCTCGCGGACGCTGGATGCGTTCGGGACCGGGACGGCCGATGCTCCCGGTATGTCGACGATCGCAACGCCGGTCGGCACGCAAGTCGACCCGCCGGACCCCGCTGACGAGGTACTGGTCGATCAGGCCGGACGCCCCCTCGGTCCGCGCGCGCTCAAGACCCGCCGCCGGATCCTCGAGGCGACCACCGCCCTGCTGGACGAGAAGCCGCTTCGCGAGCTGCGCGTGATCGACATCGCGCGCCGGATCGGCTCGTCCCCGGCGACGTTCTACCAGTACTTCAAGGACGTCGAAGACGTCGTCCTCTATCTGGCCAGCCAGGCCAAGGAAGCGACCCCGCTCCTCGTCGAGATCATCGGCGGAGATTGGGAAGGTCCCGAAGGTCTCGAGCGCGGGAAGCGGCTCGCGGACCTCGTGATCGACCACTGGGAGAAGTACGCGCCGGTCCTGCGCGCCCGCAACAACGCCTCGGACGAGGGGCACCCGGCGCTCCGGGAGGAGCGGATGGCCGCGATGATGCCGTTGGTCGAAGCGTTCCAGGAGGCGATCGAGCGCTCCCACGCCAAGGCGGCCGGCGAAGCGCCGACGCCCGGCACGGCGTTCGAGGGCGGTCGCGTCGATCCCTTCGCTGGCGCGACCACGCTCGCGTCCTGCCTCGAGCGGACCTCGATGTACCACCACTTCATCGAGGAGCTCGGCAGCTCTCGCGAAGCGCTGGTCGAGACGACCGCGGTCTTCCTTCAGGGGATGCTGACCTCGCGACGTTAGTCGCCGACCGCCCCGCGCGGCCCACCGCCCCCCGACCCCCCTATTTCGACGCCGCCTCAATCGGCGGGCGCCGGCGGATCCGCGAAGACCGTCTCGTCGATCAGGATCGGGGTGCGCGCCTCGAGATCGTCGAGATAGGCGCGGAGCGCCTCGTCGCCCCGTCGCCGTTGCAGATCCTGGCGGACGAGCGCCTCGATCTCGCTGAGAGGAGGCGCGATCGAAGGCTCGCGCTCGACCAGGGTCGCGAGATGGACGCCGCCGCCTGCCTCGATCGGCTCGCTCCAGGTGCCCGCCTCGATCTCGAGCAGCGCCTCGAGCACGCTCGGCCCGACGTAGTCGCGGATCTTGCTGGCCGGGAGCAGCGTGTCGGGGATCGGCGAGACCTGCCGGTCCGCGAGGGCGGTCTCGACACTGTCGACCGCTTCGCCGGCGAGGAGCCGCGACCTCGCCGTCCGCGCCCGTTCGAGGGCCGGGCCCCGAGGATCCTGGTCGCCGCGGCGGGTCGAGAAGTAGAGCGTGCGCGCGCGCAGGCGACCCGGGCGCGTGAAGAAGTCCCGGTTCTCTTCGTAGTGGCGTTCCACGTCCGCGGCCGAAGGCGGCGCGCCGTCGACCTCGGCCACGATCGAGTCGATCAACCCCGCCGTCAGCTCGCCGCGAACCCGCCGGTCGATCACCGCGAGCCCGAGCTCGAGGGCGCGCTGGACGAGCAGCTCCTCGTCGATCATCCGATCCAGCACCCGCCTTCGCACCGTCTCGTCGACGGGACTCCGGAGGTCCCCCGCCACTCCGGCCAGCACCCGCTGATAGTCGACGCGCCGGATCGTCCGGTCGCCCACGACCGCCGCCGCCTCCGGGGGCAGCCGCTCCGGATCCGGCCGCTCCTCGAGCAGCCCGAGACTCGCGAGGGCGAGTCCGATCGCCGCCCCCGCCAGGAGCAACCAGGGCGTGCGCGGGGACGGGGTCGTGTTCGACGACGGGGTCGTTCCCGGGGACGGGGTCGTGTTCGACGACGGGGGCGTTCTCGGGGACGGGATCGTGTTCGACGACGGGCCCGCGCGCGGCGTGTCGCCCGCGCTGTCGGAGGTCTCGCTCAATCGGCTCTCCAGGGGTCGGGGGCGGCGAGCATACCCCGCGCGACTCGTCGTCACCGCTTCCGTTCGCACCGGGGTTCCGCCGCGACTAGATTCCGCCTCACCGAACCAGCATGGCGCGAAGCCCACCGCGCCCGGAGCCCCGGCCATGTACCTGAACCTCGGAACGATCCTCCTCGCGAACGCCACCGAACAGCCCGAAGCCGTCGTGATCCGCGCCGGCGATCGCGAGCTGACCTACGGCGAGCTCGACCGCGCGGCCCGCGGCGTCGCGACGAGCCTCCGCGAGCGCGGCGTGCAGCCCGGTGACAAGGTCGCGCTCCTCGTGCCGAACGTGCCCGAGTTCACGATCGCCTACTTCGGGATCCTCTACGCCGGCGCGACCGTCGTCCCGATCAACGTGCTCGCCGCCGCGCCCGAGGTCACCTACTTCCTCGAGGACTCCGGGGCGCGCGTGCTCGTCGTGCACCCGCTCTTCGAAGCGGCGGGTCGGGACGGGGCGAAGCCGCTCGATGCGCAGGTGATCCTCGCGACGGGTGGCGACGCGCCGGACACGATCGGTGCCTTCGCCGCGGCGGATCCCTGCGACGAGCCCCACAAGACCTCGCCCCAGGACACGGCCGTGATCCTCTACACGTCGGGCACCACGGGCAAGCCGAAGGGCGCGGAGCTCACGCATTCGAACCTGCTGCTCAACTGCTCGATCGTGGCGCCGAAGTTGATGCCGCCGGCTCCGGCGGAGGGCGCGCATCGCGCGATCGGTGCGCTGCCGCTCTTCCATTCGTTCGGGCAGACGGTGATCCAGAACGGGATGATCGCGACGGGTGGCTCGTTCACGCTCCTGCCGCGCTTCACCCCCGAAGAAGCCTTCGAAGTCATCGAGCGCGATCGGCTGACGATCTTCGCGGGCGTGCCGACGATGTACTTCGCGCTGCTCCACCACGAGGGCGACCGCGCCTACGACGTGTCGAGTCTGAAGGGCTGCATGACCGGCGGCGCACCGATGCCCGTCGAGGTGATGGGCGCCTTCGAGGAGAAGTTCAACGTCCTCATCCAGGAAGGCTTCGGCCTCTCGGAGACCTCGCCCGTCTCGAGCTTCACCGTCCCCAACAAGCCGCGGAAGACCGGCTCGATCGGCTATCCCGTCTGGGGCGTCGAGATGTGCATCGTCGACGACGACGACAACCCGCTCCCGGACAACGAACGCGGCGAGATCTGCATTCGCGGGCACAACATCATGAAGGGCTACCTGAACCGGCCGGAAGCGAACGCCGAGACCCTCAAGAACGGCTGGTTCCACTCGGGCGACATCGGCTACCGCGACGAAGACGGATGTTATTTCATCGTCGACCGCAAGAAGGACATGATCCTGCGCGGCGGCTTCAACGTGTACCCGCGCGAGGTCGAAGAAGTCCTCTACGAACACGAGGACGTGGTCGAGGCGGCCGTCATCGGCGTTCCCCACGAGAGTCACGGCGAAGAGGTGAAGGCGGTGGTCGCCCTCGCC
>JAUIMK010000349.1 GCA_030432735.1 bacterium | reverse complement strand
GGCCGAGGTGCAGATCGGCGACACCATCACGAGCGCGAGCGGCGGGGCCGCCGAGCCCCTCGAGGGCTTCCAGGAAGTCAAGCCGATGGTCTTCGCCGGGCTCTACCCCGTCGACGCCGAGGACTACGAGGACCTGAAGACGGCGCTCGAGAAGCTCGAGCTGAACGACTCGTCCTTCTCCCACGAGCCCGAGACGAGTGCCGCCCTGGGCTTCGGCTTCCGCTGCGGCTTCCTGGGCTTCCTCCACGCCGAGATCGTGCAGGAGCGGCTCGAGCGGGAGTACGACCTCGACCTGATCACGACCGCGCCGACCGTGCGCTACCGCGTGGTGCCGAAGGACGGCGAGCCCTTCGAGATCGAGACGCCGGCGGCGCTGCCCGAGAGCCAGGACATCCAGCAGATCGAGGAGCCCGTCGTGCTGGCGACGATCCACGTCCCCTCCGAGCACCTCGGCGCCGTGCTGGGCCTCTGCCAGGATCGCCGGGGCGTGCAGAAGGACATGGGCGTCCACGGCAACCGCGTCCAGGTCCGCTACGAGCTGCCGCTGAACGAGATCGTCACGGACTTCCACGACAAGCTGAAGAGCGCGACCCGCGGCTACGGCTCCTTCGACTACGAGCTGATCGGCTTCCGGCCGGCGGCGCTGCAGAAGCTCGACGTGCTCGTGAACGGGGATCCGGTCGACGCGCTCTCGCTGATCGTGCACAAGGACAAGGCCTTCAACCGGGGCTCCGAGCTGACCAAGAAGCTCAAGGAGTTCATCCCGCGCCAGCAGTTCCCGATCGCGATCCAGGCGGCGATCGGCAGCCGGGTGATCGCGCGGACGACGGTGCGCGCGGTCCGCAAGAACGTGATCGCGAAATGCTACGGCGGCGACATCACCCGAAAACGCAAGCTGCTCGAGAAGCAGAAGGCCGGCAAGAAGCGCATGAAGATGGTCGGCAGCGTCGAGATTCCGCAGGAGGCGTTCCTGGCCGCTCTGCGCCTGGGAGACGACTAGTGGGCGACGAGGCCGGGAACGTGTCGGGGGATGGCGGCGAGGAGACGCCGCCGGAAGCGTCGACCGTCGACGCGATCGTCGAGCAGGTCGTGACCCTCGTGATCGCGATCGCGATCGCGCTCTTGATCCGGCAGGTCCTGATCGAGCCCTTCCGGATTCCGTCGGGCTCGATGTTCCCGACGCTCCTCGAGGGCGACCACCTCTTCGTGAACAAGCTCTCCTACGGACCGCGCATTCCCTTCACGGACATCCGCCTGCCGGGCTTCCGCGATCCCGAGCGCGGAGACATCGTCGTCTTCGAGGTCGCCCGGCCGATGCAGCGCGGCTATCCGGACACGATGGCCGTCGACCGCGCGCCGAAGGGGTCCCGGAGCGAGGACTTCGTGAAGCGCCTCGTCGGCCTGCCCGGCGACGAGATCCGCTGGCG
Source organism: bacterium (assembly GCA_030432735.1). Taxonomy (GTDB): domain Bacteria; phylum Myxococcota_A; class UBA9160; order UBA9160; family UBA4427; genus UBA4427. Next base: position 3,156 of record JAUIMK010000349.1, on the reverse strand, counting down.
TCACGGCCAGGTCTTCGTGAACGGCGAGCCCCTCGCGATGCAGCGGGTGCCGGAGGGGTGGACCGAGAAGGAGAGCGGCAAGCATTACGACCGCCATCTCGAAGATCTCGGGGACTGTCGTCATTCCGTCCTCTACGACCCGCTGCCGCGGAACTGGCGTCTCGAGCGGGGCGGCCCGATCATCGTCGAGCCCGGCCGCTACTTCATGATGGGCGACAATCGCGACAACTCGAAGGACAGCCGGGAGTGGGGCACCGTCCGTCTCGAGGAGCTCAAGGGACCGGCCTTCATCCTCTACTGGTCCTGGAACGTGAACGGCAACATGCTCTCGTTCTTCAACCCGGTGAACTGGTTCACCGCGGAGAAGCGATGGGACCGGATGTTCCAGGGGCTCGACTGCGACCCGGTCCCGGGGGCCGTCGACGGCTGAGACGCCGTTCTGTGAGACCTCCGCCGTTCTCGCACCGGCCGCTCTGGGCGCCGCGCAGCGCATCGCGCGCGACCTCCGTCGATTTCCCGGCCGCCCCGGATTGAAACGTGGGAGCACCGCGTTACCCTCCGGCGCGTTCCACTTGATCCTTTAACTCCGTCCAGCGAGTCGGGGAAGGACGAGGCCGCGTCGATGACACCCCCTGCCGCTTCCGGCGAGGCGCCCCCGCATGCGCCCGCCGAAACCTCCTCGCGCACGCTCCCGTCGGAATCCGGCGGTCTGCAGCGTTCCGGGCGAGTGGCCCTCGACGACGCATCGATCCGCCGCGCGTTGATGCGGATCGCGCACGAGATCGTCGAGCACGCCGATGGGACCGATCGCCTCTACCTGGTCGCCATCCCGAACGGCGGCGTGCCCCTGGGACGCCTGCTCGTGGACAACCTCGAGAGCCTGACGGGCACGCGCCCGCCGCTCGGAATCCTCGACACCACGCTCTACCGCGACGACCTCGCGACCCGCGGCAGCCGGCCGCCCCTGCGGAGGACGGAGATGCCGTCCTCCGTCGACGACCGGGTCGTCGTCCTCGTCGAGGACGTCGTGAACACCGGCCGGACGATCCGCGCCGCGATGGACGCGCTGATGGACTTCGGCCGGCCCTCCCACGTCCGCGTCGTGGCCCTCGTCGATCGCGGGCATCGCGAGCTTCCGATCAAGATCGACTACGTCGGGAAGAACATCCCGACGCGGCCGGGGGACGAAGTGGTGTTCCGAGCGGAGCTCGAGCCGGTCTCCGGAGACCCGGGCGAGGACGGGCCGACGCGTGTCGGAGCGCTCGAGCTGGCGGTGCTCGAGGCGGGCGCAGTCGAAGGGGGGAGCCGATGATCGGCCGCGACATCCTCGGGATCGAAGACCTGTCCCGGGAAGACATCGACACGATCCTCGAGACCGCCGAGCGGATGAAGGAGATCGGCACGCGCGAGGTGAAGAAGGTGCCGACCCTGCGCGGGCGGACCCAGATCAATCTCTTCTTCGAGCCCTCCACGCGGACCCAGACGAGCTTCGAGATCGCCGGCAAGCGACTCGCGGCGGACGTGGTGAACTTCTCGGTCTCGAGCTCGAGCGTGACGAAGAAGGAGACGCTCCTCGATACGGCGAAGACCCTCGATGCCATGGATCCCGACGTGGTCGTCGTCCGCCACAAGGTCGCGGGGGTGCCGCATCGGCTCGCCGAGGTCCTCGAGGCGCCCGTCATCAACGCGGGCGATGGCGCCCACGAGCATCCTTCCCAGGCGCTGCTCGACATGCTCACCGTCCGCGAGCAGAAGGGCCGGATCGAAGGCCTCACGGTCACGATCGTCGGCGACATCGCCCACAGCCGCGTGGCGCGCTCGAACATCTACGGATTCCGGAAGCTCGGCGCGGAGGTGCGGGTCGCCGGGCCGCCTACGATGCTCCCGGCCGACATCGAGAGCCTCGGGGTGAAGGCGTACACGAACCTGCGTGAGGCGATCGACGGCGCGGACGTGGTGATGGCGCTGCGCATCCAGATGGAGCGCCTCGAAGGCGCGTGCTTCCCGAGCGTCCGGGAATACGCGGCGACCTTCGGTCTCGACCCGGCGAAGCTCCGCTTCGCGAAGGAAGACGCGATCGTGATGCACCCGGGGCCGGTGAATCGCGGCGTCGAGCTCGCCCACGAGCTCGCCGACCACCGCCCGAGCGTGATCCTCGACCAGGTTCGCAACGGCGTCGCCCTGCGGATGGCGCTCCTCTATCTGGTCGCCGGACGGGGAGGGCGTTAGGCGATGAGTCGACTGATCGTTCGGAACGGGCGACTCCTCGATCCGAGTCAGGACCTCGACCTCGAGGCGGGGCGCGCGGAGCTGCTGATCGAAGAAGGACGGATCACCGCCCTCGCGACCGGAGGCGAGCCGATCCCGCAAGAAGGGGCCGAGATCGTGGACGCGGCGGGCGCCTGGATCGTCCCGGGCCTCGTCGACCTCCACGTCCATCTCCGATCCCCCGGCCAGGAGTACAAGGAAGACCTCGCGAGCGGCGGAACCGCCGCGGTCGCCGGCGGCTTCACGCAGGTCGCCTGCATGGCCAACACCGACCCGGTCAACGACGACCCCTCGGTCACGCAGTACATCCTCGACCGGGCGGAGAAGGAATCGCCGGCGCGGGTTCGCGTGATCGCGGCCGCGACCCGGGGGCTGCGCGGCGAAGTCATGACCGAGATGATGGCGCTCCGCGAGGCGGGGGCGGTCGCCTTCAGCGACGACGGCGCGACGATCATGGACTCGAGCGTGATGCGCCGGGTGCTCCAGTACTCGAGGATGGCGGACGCCCCGGTCGTCGTGCACGCCGAGGATTGCGCGCTGCGCGCCGGGGGCGTCGTGAACGAGGGGCCGGTCTCGACGCGGCTCGGTCTGCCCGGCAATCCCGCCGCGGCGGAGGAGATCATGATCGCCCGGGACGTGCGGCTCGCGTCGCTGACCGGGGCGCACCTCCACGTCGCGCACGTCTCGACCGCGGGCGGCGCCCACATGATCCGCAAGGCGCGGGAGGCGGGGATCCGGGTGACCGCCGAAGTCACGCCGCACCACCTCATGCTGACCGACGAAGCCACGACGGGCTTCGACACGAGTACACGGGTCGCCCCGCCGCTTCGCTCGCGCGCGGACACGGAGGCGCTCCGCCGGGCCCTCGCCGAGGGCGTGATCGACGTG
>JAUIMK010000348.1 GCA_030432735.1 bacterium | reverse complement strand
GGCGCGAAGGGGGCGCGATGACGACGACGAGCGAGGACGTGGGGCTCGGACGATTCCACCGACCGAAGGACGGGGACGACTTCCCGGGACTCGTGCTCGTGCACGACGTGTGGGGTCCGTCCGAGCACAGCCGGGCGCTGGCGCTCGACTGGGCCCGGGAAGGATTCGGCGTGCTCGAGATCGATCTCTACCGGGAGCGCGACGACGTCGCGATCGAGGACGTGGGTGCCTGGATCCGTGGCCTGTCCGATCCCGCGGTCCTGGCGGATCTCGAGGCCGGCGCGGGCTGGCTGGCGGAAGAGAGCTCCGGCTGCCGCGGGCGGCGCGTCGGCATCACCGGAGTCTGCATGGGCGGGACGTTCACGCTCCTCGCGGCCTGCCTCTCGGATCGCTTCGCGGCGGCGGCTCCCTTCTACGGGATGTTGTCCTACGACGAGGGACTCCTCGGCGAGGCGGGCGGGCGCGATCGTGCGCGCAAGCCCTTCTCGCCGATCGAAGCGGCGGAGCGGCTCCGGTGTCCGACGCTCGCGTCCTTCGGCCGTGAGGACGGCTTCGTGCCGGAGGCGCACGTCGACGCCCTCGAAGCGGGCTTCGCGAAGAGCGGCACGCGATTCGAGATCGATCGCTACGAGGGCGCCGGCCACGCGTTCCTCAACCGCACGCGTCCGGAGGCCTACTCCGAGGCGGCGTCGGCGGCCGCCTGGTCCCGCGTCGTCCCCTTCATGCGGGACGCGCTCGGCCCGGGGGCTGCCTGATCTTCGTCCGCGCGAGGCCAGCGAGTCCCAGCGCCATCAGCGTGGCTGTGCTCGGAGCAGGCACGGGAAGCAGCAGTCGGGCATCGACGGAACGTCCCCGACCGCCCCCGAGTAGGATGACGATGTCGAAAGGCGCGTTCGCGCCCACGGAGACCGCCGTTTCGGCGAGCCCGACGACCTGGAAGACGATCCTGAAATGGGGGCCACCCGGGATCCCGGTCAGCGGACTGATGTCTCGCTCCCCGCTCTCGGTCGTTCCCGACAGCTGGCGACCCTCGAAGAACCGGGTCTGGTTCGTCACACCGGGGATTTCGGACAGGGGGCGTCGCGGCAGGCGGACGAGCCCTCCGAGCCCCTCGCCAGGGGCCGTCGGCAGGAAGGCCAGAGGGCCGTTCGAGAGGATCGCGGCCTCCGGAACGAGTCGAAGCGCGGTCGGATCGTAGCCGTAGACCGAAGCGCTCACGCCCTGGATCGTCGAGCGGCTGCGGTTTCGGAGCGTGACGTCGAGGATGAGCAGGTCACCGATCCTCCGGTTCGCGACGGTGCGCCGAGTCCCGGTCTCCGGCGCCACGATGGACGCATCGACCGTCCAGTGGAGCGCGGCCCGAGCCGAGCGGGCGCCGGCAAGAGACAGACTCGGCACGCAGACCAGCACGAGGGCGGCAGCGATCCCGTGCGCTCGGCGGCGGAGCGCAACGCGGGACTTTCGAGCTCGAAGACAGGGGGCCATCTTCCGTCGAGTGGCGACGACCGGCCGGATCTCTCCAGGAATCGATCCGCTGCGCCGCATTTCGTTGAGAACGGCCTGCGTGCGCTGCGGCCGCGGGACGTGGCTGCCTGCTAGGCCCCGGTCGCCTCGAAAGGGGCGGGATGCGCATCGACCAGCGCCTGGATCTTCGTGTCCGGGCGCGCGAGGACGAGCGCCAGGGTTCGGCTGTTGCTGCGCAGGTAGCGCGTCGCCGAGGTCGCGAGCCGGATCACGCGCCCCTCGCGGTCCTGCATGCTCGCCGCGAAGACGACGTTCTCCTGGCCTTCCGCGATCGCGTCGAGGGCGGTCCACCAGGGGCTCTGGGCGTCGCTCGGAACGAAGGCGTTGAACTCGATGCCCAGCAGCGCGTCGCGTGCGACGCCGAGGGCCGCGCCGGCGGCGGGGTTGGCGTCGAGGATCTCGCCCGAGTCGACGTCGATCGCGAAGTAGAGATCGGCGACGCGATCGATGGCGGCGGTGATCGCGCGTCGGGCGGCGCGCGGGCGGCCGCTGGCCTTGCGTTTCGTCCCGGTCGTCCGGATCGCGAGGCGGAAGGCATCGAGCAGGGGGGTGAGGGATTTCCGGACGGGCTCGGCGTCGGGGCCGGCGAGGCTGACGGCGGCGTCGGACCAGGCGCTGAGCAGCGCCATCACGCGCCGCTCGTTCGGTCGCAGTCCGTCGAGGACGGGTCGCGGCGCCTCTCCCCGCATCAGCGCCGTCGAGGCGAAGGTGCGGAAACGGCGCAGGGTCTCGGCCTCCGGGCCGGAGGCGGCGGGCGCGGCGGCGCCGAGTCGCTCCTGCATGAGGCGCTCGATTTCGAGTCGCTGTGCGACCAGCCAGGTGGCCAGGTCCCGATTCACGTCACCGACGACCGCTTCTTCCACGCGCACAAGCTAGCAGCGGATGAGCGAGGGCCGCGTGCCCCAAATGGATTCTCGTCATCGGAATTCGGGCGGTCGGCGTCCCTCGGCGATCGCCCCTTCGGGGAAAACAACGACTTCGGGGCAGGAAGCCCTCAATCGTGTTCCATGACGACCCGATTCCTGACTCATGTCGGAATCCCTCCGTGAGCCGCTGGCCCAGGCGCCGACCTGGAGCCGAACGATCGTCTACCACGCCTCGCGCGACGCGCTGGGGCCCAAGACCGACGTCATCCTCAGTCGTCTGGGATACCAGATGCTGTTGCCGGAGACGTTCGAGGCGATGCGGGAGGAGCATCCGGACCTCGTGGCGGAGATGCTCGTCGTCGACGAGCGCCGATTGGAAGAGTCGGAGGCGTACCGCCAGGACGGCGCCGGACCGCCGATCGTGCTGCTCACCGGGAAGCAGGGTGCGTCGGGGGACGACCCCCGGATCGTGGGCGCCGTGAAGCGGCCGGCGGGGCTGCACGATCTCTACCGACTGATGCAGCAGGTCTTCGAGGACGTGCCGCGCGCCACCCCGCGCGTCGCGACCCAGCTCCGGGCGATCTGCGAATCCGGCGGAACGAGCTGGGAGGGACGCGTGCTCTCGCTCTCCGAGAACGGCTGCCTGATCCGGAGCCCCGAGGCGATCCTGCTGGGCCAGACGGTCCAGCTCGAGCTCGTGCTCCCCCGCAGCGAAGCGATCGCCCTCGAAGCCGAGGCGACGTACCAGCTCCTGCCGGACACCGGCCTCGTCTGGAGCGCCATCGACGCCGGCAGCCGCGAGGCCCTCGGCCGTTTCGTGACCCAGACGATCCTGGCCTGACGGCGAGACCTGCGCGGCTCGCCGCGCGGTCGACGGGGCCGGCGCCGCGTCGCGGCCGCCGCAGGCTTTCCCGCGCGCGGCGTAGCCTATACTGCCGCGCTCGATTCCCCGGGCGTGTCTTCCTCGCGCCCGGTTCCCTCATCCCGACATCCGACAGGAGCCGAGGCGGACAGCATGAGCGACCGAGACGACCAGCTTGCGAAGGTGCGGAACCAGGACGGCTTCATCGCCGCCCTCGACCAGAGCGGCGGCAGCACGCCGAAGGCCCTCCGGCTCTACGGCATCGACGAGAGCGCCTATTCGAACGACGAGGAGATGTTCGACCTGGTCCACGCCATGCGCTGCCGGATCTGCGAGAGCCCCGCGTTCACGGGGGAGCGCATCCTCGGCGCGATCCTCTTCGAGATGACCCTCGACCGCGACATCGCCGGCAAGAACTCGGCCGCCTATCTCTGGGAAGAGAAGAACGTCGTGCCCTTCCTCAAGGTCGACAAGGGCCTCGCGGACGAGGCGGACGGTGTCCAGATCATGAAGCCGATGCCGGAGCTCGACGCGCTGCTCGAGAAGGCGAACGGGCGCGGCGTATTCGGAACGAAGATGCGCTCCGTCATCAAGCGCGCGAGCGCGTCGGGCATCGCCGCGGTCGTCGATCAGCAGTTCGAGATCGGCAAGCGGATCTGCGCCGCGGGTCTCGTCCCGATCATCGAGCCCGAAGTCGACATCCACGCTCCGGACAAGGCGGAGGCCGAGGCGATCCTCTCCGAGGCGATCCTGGCCCAGCTCGACGCGCTCGGGGACCAGAACGTGATGCTCAAGCTCACGCTGCCCGAAGAGACGAATCTCTACTCGAAGCACATCGCCCACGATCGCGTGGTGCGCGTGGTCGCGCTCTCCGGGGGCTACACCCGCGAAGAGGCGAATCGCCGCCTCGCGGCGAATACGGGCATGGTCGCGAGCTTCTCCCGGGCGCTGACCGAAGGATTGTCGGCCCAGCAGAGCGAGGACGAGTTCGACGCGATGCTCGACGCGTCGATCGAGGCGATCTTCCAGGCCTCGCGCACCTGATCCGCGACCTCCGGCTCGACCCCGGAGCCCGAACCGCGGCGCGACCTCGCGCCCTATCGCGGGGGCGCGCGCCCTCGCCGGACGACCCATCGTGTCCACTGACCGCAGCCCCGACGAGATCAAGCGCGAGATCGCGCGAAGGCGAACCTTCGCGATCATCTCGCATCCCGACGCGGGCAAGACCACACTGACGGAGAAGCTGCTTCTCTACGGCGGGGCCGTTCGCGAGGCGGGCGCCGTCCGCGCGCAGAAGGCGACTCGTCACGCGACGAGTGACTGGCTCGAGCTCGAG
>JAUIMK010000027.1 GCA_030432735.1 bacterium | reverse complement strand
CGATCGCCTGCTCGCGGCGTGGCCCGAGTGGACCGGGCGCCGCTTCACGATCAAGCCACGCCACGGCAGCAGCGGTCGCGGACGCCTCGGCGGGCGCGACTCGATCGACCGGGAGAAGCTGCGCGGTGCGCTGCCCCGGCTCGCCGCCCGCGGCGGCGCGATCTTCGAGCCGTGGCTCGATCGGACGAGGGACCTCTCGGTCTCGCTCCGCGTTCCCGCCGCAGGCGACGACGCTCCCCTCGTCGTGCTCGGCTCCCTCGAGATGTGGACGACCGCGAGCGGCGGCTATCGGGGGCATTTCGGCGAGGTCGACCATCGGGGGCGCGTGTTCTCCGGCGACCCGGACGACGAGACGCTCCGGGGGGACGCCGCGATGCTCGCGAGCCGCGCCCGCGCGGAAGGCTTCACGGGCCCCTGCGGCGTCGATGCCTTCCGCTACCGGCAACCCGTCCCGGGCGGCGAGCCGATCGAGCGCCTTCGCGGCGCGGTCGAGTTCAACGCGAGACCGACGATGGGCCTGGTCGCGATCGGACTCGTGAAGCGCGCCCTGCCGCGCGTGCGCAAGCGCCTCGGTCTGCAGCCCGGCGACCGACACGGCTTCGCCCTCACCTATCGCGCGGCCGACGACCGGGAGTGGCGTGGGCGCATCTACGAGCACGTGGGCAACGCCGCCGTCGTCGTCGACCTCGGCGACGCGAGCGCGCCCGGTGACCCGCGCGCCAGTCTCGTCTTCGCGCGCGATCCGGGCGCCCTCCGTGCCGCGAGGCAGAGCGCGTTCGGCTGCTGAGCGGCCGCGCCCGGGAGCGGAGCCGCGCGTTCGGCACGCGAGGAGCGGCGCGCGCGGTTGCTACGCTGGCGCGCATGAGAAGAACCGCCGTCCTCTTCGATCTCGGTGGCGTCGTCCTCGGCTCCCCGCTCCACGCGATCCGCGACTACGAGGCCGAGCTCGGCCTCGAGCGCAACGCCATCAATCTCGTCGCCGCGAACACCGCGCCGACCGGCGCGTGGTCGCGCCTCGAACGCGGCGAGCTCGAGATGGACGCCTTCTACCCGGCCTTCGAGGCGGACTGCCTCGCCGCGGGCATCGAGATGGACGCGAGAGAGATGATGACGCGCATGGCGGCCTCCTCGGAGCCCCGACCGATGATGCTCGAAGCGATCCGGCGGCTGCGCGAGGCCGACTTCCGGGTCGGTGCGCTCACGAACAACTGGGCGCATACCGGCGACCGCGACCAGCCCCAGAGGAACGACGGCACCCGCGCCCTCAAGGACCGCTTCGACGTCTTCATCGAGTCGAGCGTCGAAGGCCTCCGCAAGCCGGACCCGCGGATCTACACCCTCGCCTGTGAACGCCTCGGGAGACCGCCGGAGGAGACGATCTTCCTCGACGACATCGGCCCGAACCTGAAGCCGCCCCGCGCGATGGGCATGGCGACCATCAAGGTCGACACGCCGGAGCAGGCCCTCGCCGAGCTGGCCCCGCTCGTCGGCCTCGACTTCGCGACCCGCTGACGCCCTCGCTGCCCGCGCCCCTTGCCGCGCGCCCGCAGGCGAAGGTGCAGGCGACGGTCTCGCCGAGCGCCCGCAGGCGAAGGTCTCGCCGAGCGCCCGCAGGCGAAGGTCTAGTCCGGGTACTCGATCCGGACCTTGCCCTTCGGCACCGCCTGGCAGGTCAGCACCCAGCCCTCGTCGATCTGGCGCTGATCGATGCCGCCGTCGTTCATCTTCATCTCGACCTCACCTTCCGTGACCCGGGCCATGCAGCAGCCGCAATAGGCCTCTTCGCACGCGAAGGGGGGCTCGAGGCCCTCGCGGCGCGCCGCCGCGAGGATCGTCTCGCCCTCGCCGAGCGGAATGTCCGTCTCCTTGCCGTCGAGGGAGACCGTCACGACGAGATCGCCGCTCGTGTCCACCGGAGCCGTCGCCTCCGCCCCGGGCGTGTCCGGCGACTCGAAGCGCTCGATGTGGATCTGGTCCGCCGGGATGTCCAGGCTGGCGAGTCCCGCCTCCACCACGTCCATGAAGGGACCGGGGCCACAGATGTAGAAGTCGGCGTCGGTACGCGACCCGATCTCCTGCACGACGAGCGCCGCGTCGACGAAGCCGTGGACGTCGTCGAGACGGTGGGTGATCTCGAGGCGATCCCCGTGCTCGCCGAGCAGCTTCGAGAGCTCGTCCTTGAAGATCACCGAGCGGTCGTCGCGGTTCGCATAGACCAGCTTGATCGGGCGGGACGTGGTCGCGAGCGCGGTCTTCAGGATCGAGATGCAGGGCGTGATCCCGGAGCCGCCGCTGAAGAGCACGATCGGGGTCTCGCGCTGCTTCAGCACGAAGACACCGTTGGGCGGCATCACCTCGAGGGTGTCGCCGGGCGAGACGGCGTCGTTCATCCAGTTCGACGCGCGGCCGTCGACCACGCGCTTGACCGTCACCTTGTGCGCCGGATCGATCCCGGGCGCGCTCGCGAGGGAGTAGCAGCGCACGAGGCGCTGCCCGTCGACTTCCACGCGGAAGCTCAGGAACTGGCCCGACGCGTAGGTGAAGCGTCCCGCGAGCTCGTCCGGCACGTCGAGCACGATCGATTTGCTGTCGTGGGTTTCCTCGATCACGTCGGCGACGCGCAGTTGGTAGTAGGGACCACTGGACTCGGCGTTGGCGCCGGCGGCCTGGTCGGCGCCCTGGGCGTCCACGGATGACATCGGCTGAACCTCTCCTCGGAATCCGGCCGCGTCGCGCAGAGGCGCGCTACGAGCCGCCACGGGCGTGGGCGGGGCCGGAGCGGTCGGGACTCTAACAGATTCCGGCGCGAGCCCGGCGGGCTCGGCGATCGAGCCCGTCAGTGCTCGTCCGGGACCGTTTCCTCGGCCCAGTCGCGGGGCCGGAGGAAGTCCCGGTAGAGCGCCGCCTCGGGCGTGCCTTCGTCCGGGTGGTAGTCGTAGCGCCAGGACACTTCGGGCGGGAGCGAGGCCAGCACCGACTCGGTGCGCGCGCCCGCCTCGAGCCCGAAGCGCGTCCCGCGATCCTGGAGCAGATTGAACTCGACGTAGCGCCCTCGCCGATAGCGCTGGAACGCGCGCTCCCGCTCCCCCCACGGACTCTCGCGCCGCCGCTCCACGATCGGCGGGTAGGCCGCGAGGAAGGCGTCGGCGGTGTCCTTCCAGAACGCGAAGGCCCGCGCCCAGCCCCCCTCGTCGAAGTCGTCGTAGAAGATCCCGCCGATCCCGCGCGGCTCGTCGCGATGGGGCAGGAAGAAGTAGTCGTCGCAGGCCGCCTTGAAGCGCGGATAGAGGTGGTCGCCGTGGGGAGCACAGGCGTCGCGCGCGACCCGATGCCAGTGGATCGCATCGGCCTCGAAGCCGTAGTACGGCGTGCAGTCGAAGCCGCCACCGAACCACCAGACCGGATTCTCGCCCGCCGGATCGTGCGCGATGAAGAAGCGGTAGTTGGCGTGGCAGGTGGGGACGTACGGGTTGCGGGGGTGAACGATCAGCGAAACCGAGATCGCTTCGTAGGTCCGCCCCGCGAGCTCCGGCCGGCGTTGGGTCGCCGCCGGCGGCATCTGATTGCCGTGGGTATGGGTGAACTGGACGGCGGCCTTCTCGAAGACCGGCCCCCCCTCGAGCACGCGCGGCCGCGAGACACCGCCCCCCGGCCGCGGGAACTCCTCCCGAAGGAAGCGCGCCTCTCCGTCGAGCGCTTCCAGCGATTCACAGATCCGGGCCTGGAGCCCGTCGAGAAACGTCCGCACGGCGGCGGCGTCCGGTCGGTCGGTCGGTGCGGCATCGGTCGTCATCGCCGCCACCCTACCGCATCCCGCTCCGCGTCCTCGCGGTCGTCACGGCCTGCGACGCTTCGTTGCACCGACGTGGCCCGCCGCACGCGACACCGATAGAATGCGCCGCCTCGCGATCGCCGCAGTCCGGGCATCCCGCTCCCCGCGCCGATCGCCCGCCCGAGGACACGCATACGATGGCCGCTCCCGCGACCCGCCCTGCCCGCCCCCACTTCTCTTCCGGGCCCTGCGCCAAGCGCCCGGGCTGGTCCGTCGACGGTCTGGCGGAAGCGATGACCGGCCGCTCGCACCGCGCGGGTCCCGCCAAGGCCCGGATCCAGGAGGTGTCCGACCGGAGCCGGGCGATCCTCGGGATCCCGGACGACTGGAAGCTCGGCCTCGTCCCCGGCTCGGATACCGGCGCCGTCGAGATGGCGCTCTGGTCCCTGCTCGGTGCGCGGGGCGTCGACCTCCTCGCCTGGGAGAGCTTCGGCTCGGGCTGGGTCACCGACGTCGTGAAGCAGCTGAAGCTCGAGGACGTGCGCACGCACGAGGCGGACTACGGATCGCTGCCCGACCTCGCCGCCGTCGACTTCGGCCGCGACGTCGTCTTCACCTGGAACGGCACGACGTCCGGGGTGCGGGTGCCGAACGGGGACTGGATCGCCGCGGACCGGGCGGGGCTCACGATCTGCGACGCGACGAGCGCGGCCTTCGCGATGGACCTCGCCTGGGACAAGCTCGACGTGGTGACCTGGTCCTGGCAGAAGGTGCTCGGCGGCGAGGCGGCCCACGGCATGCTCGCGCTCTCGCCTCGCGCGGTCGAGCGACTCGAGTCGTATACGCCGCCCTGGCCGATGCCCAAGCTGTTCCGGCTGACGAAGAACGGGAAGCTTTCCGGCTCGATCTTCGAAGGCTCGACGATCAACACGCCGTCGATGCTCTGCGTCGAGGACGCGCTCGACGGACTGCGCTGGGCCGAGTCGATCGGCGGACTCGACGGCCTGCGCGGGCGCGCCGAGGCGAACCTCGCCGCGGTCACGCGCTGGGTCGAGGGCTCGGACTGGGCCGACTTCCTCTGTGCGGATCCGGCGACGCGCTCCTGCACGTCGATCTGCCTGAAGATCGTCGACCCCTGGGCGGCGGAGCGCGACGAGGACGCGGTCGCGAGCGCGGTGAAGGCGGCGACGAAGCGGCTCGACGAGGAAGGCGTGGCGTACGACATCGGCGCCTATCGCGATGCCCCGACCGGCCTGCGTCTCTGGGGCGGCGCCACCGTCGACACCGCCGACCTCGAAGCGCTCTTCCCCTGGCTCGACTGGGCCTGGCAAGAGGCGAAGCGCGGGTAGCCGAGCCGCGCCGGCAACCGGGCCGACCGCGAGTGGTCAGTCCGCGCGCACCGCGACCGAGAGCGCCTCGAGCCGCTGGATCTTCTCTTCCTGCGCCCGCAGCCGATCCTTCTTGACGTCGAGCTCGGCGCGAATCGAGGCGTAGAGCTGCTCCTGGTTGGCCATGCGCTTGCGCATGCGGACCTCGCTCTGCTTCGCGACGGCGAGCTCGCCTTCGAGCTTGCCGATCCGCTCCCGCGCTTCGGCGAGGGCCGGATCGCCCTCGGACGCCTCCGGCATCGGCACGGGAACCGGCACCGGCGCGGTCGCCGGGTCCGGGCGACGTTCGACCTCGAGCCTCGCCTCGAGGTTCGCGACCTGCACGGCCAGCTGCTCGCGCTCGGCGCGGCTGCGATCGCGCTCGCGCTCGACCCGGTCGATCTGCGCCTCGAGGTCCGCGATCCGGGAGGCGGTCCCGAGCGGCAGGTCGGCGCCCCCCTTCTCCGCCCGTGCGCTCCGTTTCCTGGCCTTGTCGGCGCGCTTGCGCAGGGCGGCCAGCTCCTCGCCCTGCTGCGCGCGCGCCTGGCGCTGGCGACGCAGCCGCTCGTTCAGGTCTTCGCGCTCGCGACGCAGCGCGGCGGCGTCCTCCTCGGCCGCGATCGCGCGGGCTTCCGCGCGGCGTCGCGCGAGGGCGAACGCCACGACGGCGATCCCGGCGAGACCGAGCAGCACCCCGAGCACAGACGAGAAGCCCGAATCCATCGATCCCTCCGATGACGCCGACCGCGTTCCACCGGCCTCGCGCGAGAGCGCGCCCATTCTACACTGCGCGCGCCGCCGCGGTGACCGACGGCGTCGGATTTCGGGCGAGCCGAACGCCGCCCCGCACTGCCCACTTGACTGGAGGTCCCCTTGGGCCACGCCGACCGCGTCCTGCGCGCGACCCGACGACTGTGTGAGGCCGTGGACTCGATGGGGTTCCGCGAGCCGGTGACCCACGTCTACAACCCCCTCGTCCACGCCGCCCGGGCGCACCGCCGCTACGTGCGCCGGTTCGGCGACGGTCGCAAGCGCGTGGTCTTCCTCGGCATGAATCCCGGCCCCTACGGCATGACCCAGACCGGCGTCCCCTTCGGCGAGATCGCCGCCGTCCGCGACTGGATGGGCATCGAGGAGAAGATCGACCGCCCCGCGAACGAGCATCCGAGACGTCCCGTCGAGGGCTTCGCCTGCACGCGGAGCGAGGTGAGCGGCGCACGCGTCTGGGGTGCGATCGCCGAGCACTGGGGCCCCCCGGAGGCCTTCTTCCGCGACCACTACGTCGCCAACTACTGTCCCCTCGTCTTCATGGAGGCCTCCGGCAAGAACCGCACGCCGGACAAGCTCGCCGCCGAGGAACGCGAGCCGCTCTACGAAGCGTGCAACGCGCACCTCCACCGGCTCGTCGACATCCTCGAGCCCGAGTGGATCGTCGGCATCGGCGCCTTCGCCGAGCAGCGGGCCCGGGAGGTGCTCGCGGGACGCGATCTCCGGGTCGGGCGCGTGCTGCATCCGAGCCCCGCGAGTCCGAAGGCGAATCGGGGCTGGGCAGCGGAAGCCACGAAGGAACTCCGCGCGCTCGGCCTCTGTCGGAAGCGTTAGCGACGCGGACCGGGAACGGGCGCGCGTCGGCCCTGCGTTACCTTCCCGCCGCCTCCCGCCCCGCACAGGAGAAGTCCATGTCGTTCCGCGCCGCTGCCCCGCGCGCCTTCCGCTTCCACCTCGGTCTCGTCGCTCTCGTCCTCGCCGTCGGTTGCTCCGACGGCGGCGCGACCGCCGGCGAGCAGACGCCGAGCGATCCCGCCATGAAAGCGGTCGATGCGTTCATCCTCGCGAACCCCGTCAACCGCAAGACGTCCGGCTGGAAGACGCGCCTGCCCAAACCGCCGCGCTTCGAGTTCGCGCCGGACAAGACCTACTTCTGGAAGCTCAAGACCAGCCAGGGCGAGATGAAGATCCGCCTCTTCCACGAGTCCGCGCCGCGGCACGTCGGGACGACGCTCTACCTCACGCGCCTCGGCTTCTACGACGGCACGATCTTCCATCGTGTGATCCAGGGCTTCATGGCCCAGGGCGGCGACCCGAAGGGCAACGGGACCGGGGGGCCCGGCTTCCAGTACGACGGCGAGTTCGGCCCGAACGCGATGGAGCACGACAAGCCGGGCACGCTCTCGATGGCGAACGCGGGACCGGGCACCGACGGCAGTCAGTTCTTCCTGACCTTCCGCGCGACCCCGAACCTCGACGGCCGCCACACCGTGTTCGGACGGATCGAGGATCCGGAGAGCCGCGCGGTCCTGTCGAAGATCGAGGCGCTCGGCGCGCTGCGGGATCCGGGACGCCCGGAGCGGCAGATCCGGCTGGAGCGCGCGACGATCGTGATCGAGTAGCGACCGCGAAGGATCGGCCGGTTCAGTCGGCCCCGAGCATCGCGAGGCGCCCATGGCGCGTCACCGAGAAGCGGTCGGGGGACGCTCCTTCCGCGTCCGGATCCGGCGTCGCGCTCCCCCCGTAGAGGGCCCCGCGTAGCGCCGTCTGGACCCGGTCTTCGTCCGCCCCCCGGACGGCGAGCCCGCGCACCCGAAGCGCCGGATGGAAGCACTCGGCGTCGGAGACCCCCGAGCGGGCCGCGCTGCGTTCGACCCGCTCGACCGGCCCGACTGCCGCAAGCGCCTCCTCGATCGCCGCGGCCTTCGCACGCGACGCGTCGCTCGCGAGGTCGACGACGAAGAGGAAGCGGGCCCCGCGCTTCGTCTCGAAGTCCGCGTCCAGCGTGCCCTCGGTTTCCTCGAGGCGCCCCGCGAGATCGCGCCCCGACAGCGGCAGCGCCGGCTCGTCCCGCTCGGGATCGAGCCAGCCCTCCTCGCCGGTCCAGAGGGTCATCAACAGCTTTCCCTGGCTCACGGTGAGCGGCCGGCTCGTGCCCGCCTCGAGGTCCACGCGCTCGAGCACGACCTCGCTCTGCCACAACGCCGTGCGTCGGTCGCCCTCGGTATCCGCCGGCGTCGCGCGGCCGCTGCGCTTGGGCAGCAGGACCTGGAGCGCCGTGCCCCCGGCGGCGCCGGCATCGCGCTGGGCGTCGTAGGCGGCCGGGTCGCGATACAGGACGTCCCCCTGCTCGAACCGGAAGCCGGCGAGCGCCGAGGCGAACGCGGTCGGCACGGACCAGGCGAAGCCCTCGAAAAAAACGAGCGGGCCGGGTTCGGGCGGAGTCGATTCGGACGAGGTGGGCATCGCGCCGCAGTGTATCCCGGAGGGCATCACGATGAGAACACCCGTCCTCTGCCCCTCAGGGACGTTCTCAAATGGAACGTCAACTGACTGGAATCGAAGGGTTTTTAGAGCCCGCCGGAAGGGAATCCGAATTTTGAGTTGACATCCGTGTCGACCTTTATAGAAATGGGGACCCCAGGTCATTTCCTGACCGTGGATAGGAGGATCTCTCTTGGCCGTCGAAGTCGCTCCCCCCGCCGCCTCCGCCACCTCCCCCTCCGAGCAGCTCGACGAATTCGTCGACGACACGAGCGGCGCCTTCGCGACGGCCGAGGCCGGGGACGCCTCGGCCCTGACGGACCCGGAGCAGCTCGCCGCAGCGACGCCGCCGATCCCCGAGCTCTCGCCCCAGGACGACGCGGATTTCCTTCTCCATCCCGTCGAGCTCGCCAAGGGACGACGCGCCGCCGAGAACTACCTGAGCACGTTCCGGAACGACGACAGCCGCCAGGCCGCCGAGGAAGCACTCGAGACCCTCGCCACGGTGATCAGCGGCGGAAAATGCGACAGCGTCGACTTCCCGTGGCAGCAGGTCCGCCCCTACCACGGCGCCGCCGCCCTGACGATTCTCAAGGAAAAGGGCGCGCCCGCGCGAATCGAGGCGCTGCGATGCCGCGCGGACGAGACCCGCGGCTACCGCGTGGTCCCGGACAGCTACCCCGCCCGGCAGGTCCAGAAGATCCGCAGCACCCTCTCGAAGGTCATCGAGGAGTGCGAGGAGCTCGGTTTCCTCCCCGAGGACGCAGAGGCCGAAGCATCGGCCCCCAGAAAGGCCCGCAAGAAGGCCGCCGCGCCCCGCGGACGCACCCTCGGTGACGGGGAGCTGCGCGCCCTGGTCGCGGCGTGTGCTGCCGATGCGAATGCCGAGGGCTACCGCGACGCCGTCTTCTTCTCGCTCGTCTATCGCGGTCTGAAGATCGCGGAGATCACCGGCCTCACCCCGGAGAGCGTGAAGTTCAGCAACAAGACCGGCGCCTGCACGATCACCGCCCGCCCGAAGGGCGGCGGCCGCGGCCGCAAGGTGGAGCTCTCGAACGAGGAGCTGATCGTCCTCGAGGACTGGCTGGACCACCGCGGTCAGGACGCGGGTCCGCTGCTCTGCACCCTCGGCCGTGGCGGCAAGGTGGAGGGGAAGCGACTGACGACGGCGATGCTGAAGACGCTCTGCGAGGAGCGATCGAAGCAGGCCGAGGTTCCGGTGTTCACGCCGAACGACCTCAGCCGGAGCGCCGAGGCCCTCACGAACCATCGGAAGGCGGCGCGCCGCAAGGCGAACCGATTGGCCCAACAGACGCTCTCGAGCGCCGAGAAGGCCCTGTACCTGCCCGCCGACGAGTCCGACGAGGACGCGCTCAGCCAGACGATCCAGTTCCCCTTCCTCGGCCTCAGCGACTGACGTCGCTCGGCGCCGCGCCCGGCCCGCGGCGCGACACGCCGTAGGCCGTCCCCCTCGGCCCGCCCCCCGGGCTCAAGCCGCCCCGCCGCGCGCCGATGCGCATGGGAGGGGGGCTCTCATCCATGGGACAGTGGCGCCAGGCGCAGACCGGGCTGCAGAAATTTCCGCGGGTCGCGACGTCGGTGCCCGTCCGGATCTCGACGGTCGATGCCGAGACCGATCCGGCCAGCGGCCGATCGTTCTTCCGCAGCGCCGAGGAAACCACGGCGAACCTCTCGCGCGGCGGGGCCTACGTTCGATCGTGGGAGCCCCTCGCCGCAGGTCGCCGGGTGGTCATCACGATCGACCTGCCCGACGAAGGCGAGCTTCAGCTCGTGGGTCGGGTCGTGTGGACGCGTCGCGCGCTGCGCCCGAACGACGCTGGCGACCTCGAGCCCGCGGGCTACGGCGTCGAGTTCGTGGGGGGCTCGAGGAGCGAGCTCGATGCCCTCGGCCGCTACCTCACGGGCCTCGCCAGCCGGGCCACCACCACGACCGCACCGTCGGTTTCGCTGCCCTCGGCGCCGACGCCCTAACGCGCGCTCATCTATCGATCTCGTACTCGGCGATCTTTCGACGCAGCGTCGATCGATCGATGTCGAGGAGCTTCGCCGCGCGCGTGCGGTTGCCTTCGCAGTCCTCGAGCGCCTGCACGATCGCCCGGCGTTCGATCTCACGCAGCGGCACGCCACGCGGCACGCCTTCCGAGCCGCGACCGCTCGGCGCCGGAGTCCCTCCCCGACCGAGCTGATCCGCAGGCAGATGGAGCAGGCCGACCGGCGCGTCCCCCGCCGCCGCCCGCGCGCCCTGCACGAGGTTCCGCAGCTGCCGCACGTTGCCCGGGAGCGGGGCCGTCGCGAGCGCTTCGATCGCTTCCGGCGTGAAGCCCTCGGAGTCCGGCTTGTCGAAGTGGGCGATCAGCAGCGGAATGTCCTCGCGGCGATCCGCGAGGGCCGGCAGCTTGATCTCGACGCCCCGGAGCCGGTAGTAGAGATCCTCCCGGAGGCTGCCCTCGTCGATCATGACCTGCGCCTCCCGGTTCGTCGCGGCGACGAAGCGCACGTTCACCCGCTCCGCCTTCTCGGCTCCGACCGGTCGGACCTCGCCGTCGTCGATCACGCGCAGGAGCTTCGCCTGGAAGCCCATGTCGAGGGTCTCGAGCTCGTCGAGGAAGAGCACGCCCTCGTGGGCCTCGCGCAGCAGCCCGCGTCGATCGCGGTCGGCGCCGGTGAAGGCGCCGCGGCGATGCCCGAAGAACTCGCTCTCGAAGAGGTCCGAGGGAGACAACGCGCAGTTGTGAGCGACGAAGGGCCCCTTGTTGAGACCCGAGTGGGTATGGATCGCTCGCGAGACGAGCTCCTTGCCGGTCCCGGTATCGCCGGTCACGAGCACGTGCACGTCGCTGCGTGCCGCCATCAGTACGCGGTGGCGGACCTCGACCATCGCCTTGCTCTCTCCCACGAGCTCCGGAACCGTCGCGTCGCCCTCGACCGCCCGGCTGCGCGTGAGCAGGGCGCGCTCGACCGCCGATCCGACGCTCGCCGGCGTCGCGGGCTTCAGCAGGTAGTTCACGGCACCGAGGCGGACGGCATCGACCACGTCCTGCGGATCCTCGTTCGCCGACAGGACGATCGCCGGCATGCCGGGCCATCGCTGGCCGAGGTGCGTGAGCAGCTCGAACCCGTCCATCGAGGGCATGCGCAGGTCGGTGACGACGAGGTCGAAGGGGCGCGCCTCGAGGGCGAGCAGCGCTTCCACGCCGTTCCCGACGAGCCGGACCTCGTAGCCCATCTCCTCGAGCAGCAGCTTCAGGTACTCCCCCGAAGCCCGCTCGTCCTCCGCGACCAGAATCGAATCCGCCATGCTTCCCTCGTCAGGCCTCCGCCCCGTCCGTATCGGCTGCCTCGCCGACACAGGGAAGCGCGACCTGCACGCAGGCGCCCCCCGATTCGACGTTTCCGATCTCGAGGTGCCCGCCCGCGTCGTCGGCGATGCGGGCCGCGAGGAAGAGCCCGAAGCCGCTGCCCGTCTCCTTCGTCGTCACCCCCGGCTGGAGCCCCTGCGCGAGCATCTCCGGCGGGAAGCCCGGCCCTTCGTCGGCCACGGCGATCCGCGCGAAGCGGCCGAGCCGCGAGAGCTCCACGCGGCCGCGCCCGCGGCCTCCCATCGCTTCGACTGCGTTCCGCATCAGGATCACGAACATCTCGAGCAGGGTCTCCCGCTCGACTGCGACCCGCGCCGCTTCCGCCCCGTCCCTCGCCATCACGCTCCATTCGACACCGGGATTCGCCGTTTCGATCTCACGGCGCGCGGCGTCGAGCAGCTCGCCGAGAGCGGATGCACCGGCCGCCCCGCTCCGCGGCGACTCGGGCGTCGCGCGCGGATCTCCGCCGCCGCCGTCGGCCAGGGTCAGGCGCGCGAGCTTCTCGAGATCGTCGATCGCCGCGTGGAGCCCCGCGAGCGCGGCCCGTCCGCTCGCGCCGGGGTCGAGCTCCGGCTCGATCAGGGTCACGAAGCCGCGAAGGCTGTGGACGGCGTTCTTCAGTCCGTGCGCCAGCCGCGCGACGTTCTCGCCCACCCTGCTGATCACGCGCTCGTCTTCGAGCTCGCGCTGCAGCGATTCCAGGCGCTCGCCGAGCTCCTCGCCCTGGGTCCGGAGGGCCGTCTCGCTGGTCTGCCGTCGGCGGACCATCGCGACCCCGAGCGCCCCGGCCGCCCCGACCAGCGCGAGCTGCAGGCTCGCGATGCCGATCGCCTCTGCGCCGGCCGTCCATGCCATCCCGACCAGCGCGAGCGCCGAGCCGATGGTCACCGCGGTCACGCCCCGGACGCCCATCGACACCGCGGCGATCGAGATCTCGAGCAGATAGCCGACCACGAGCGGCCCGTAGATGCCGTTCGTCACCAGGGAGAAGATCGTCCAGCCGATCAGCCCGAGGGCGATCGACACGAACGTCGCAGCGCGACCGAGCGCGGGCCAGCCCGCGGCCCAGGCAGCCAGCAGCGTGGGCACGACCAGCGAACCGATCACGATCTCGTCGACCGGCCCCGGTCGGAAGCCCGGATTCACGAACCCCGCGCCGAAGCCGGCCGCTGCGAGCACCAGCGGCCGGGACCAGAGCGTGCGTCGGAGCGTTCTGTTCATCGAGCCCGCGTCCCCGGCAGGCCCGAAGCCGAGCTCCGCCGGACCTGCCGATCCCTCTCCGAACACACGAAAGCCCCGGCCCGAAGGCCGGGGCTTCCGCCGTTCAACTCATCCCGAGGATTCGCGACCGCCTCTCGGGGCCGCGATCGGGAGACCGCCGCGCCAGCGCGGCGAGTGAGAGCCTCACCCGCAGCAGCTCGCGCGGTCGGATTCCAGTACCGAACGTCAGCAGCCAACGGGAGACCGGGAGGTCTTCCCGAGGCAGCGGGGGGTCTACCAGCGACCGCCGCCGCCTCCGCCACCACCGCCGCCGCCACCGCGACGCTTGTCGAGCGCCTCGTTGACGCGCAGTGCGCGGCCACCGTAGTCACGGCCGTCCAGCTCGGCGATGGCCTTGTCGGCATCCGCCCCGTCCATCTCGACGAAACCGAATCCGCGGGAGCGACCGGTCTCGCGGTCGTTCACGACCGCCGAGGACGCGACCGCGCCATAAGTAGCGAAGAGCTCTCGCAGATCGTCGTCTGTCGTGGCCCAGGGGAGATTGCCAACATAAATCTTCTTCACGAACTCACTCCGTGCCCGTCGTCGCGATTCGCGATCTTTCATCGGGCGCATGCACGATCACTCCAGCACGTTCGTGAGCAGTGATCGTTATTGACTGCGCCCTCTTCCCGCCCTGGCCCTGCCAGGAACCGGAGAGACGACGCACCGGGAAGCGAATGCCTTCGACCGACGGGTCGTCTCGAGTCCGGCGAACCGGACGGGTTCCGACCTGCCCACCTCGATTGGAGGCGGAGAGGACGCGAGCATTCGCTGCCAAGCCCGGGGAAGGTAGGCGATCGATTCCGACGCTGCCAAGGCACCTTCGAGACGGTGCTGCCGCCTAGTCGCCGGACCGGAATCGGCCCTGTCGCAGAAACGTGTCGACCTGGGCGGCGACCGGCTCGGCCGCGACGATGAAGGTGTGCGTATAGGGGAGCACGATGTGGTCCGACATCCCCTCGAGACGGGTGCTCTCGACGCTCACCGTGCCGTCGTGGGGCGCCGGAAGCCAGAGCGGTCCCGCAGGGTTGATCCAGTCGTCCCCTGCGATGACGCCGAAGGGGATCGAGAGGGCCGGCAGCCGCTTGGGCAGGTCCTCCGGGCGGGTCCCGAGCTGCGGCGCCAGGGGCCCCAGGACCGGTGCGAGCCAGCCCAGGTCCCGGAGGCGATCGGCGATCTCGCTGCCCTGATTGGGGGGAGCGAGCATCACCGCCCGTCCGGTCCCGAGCTCCGGGTGCCGCGGCAGCAGCGCTCGCAGCACGAGACCGCCGAGGGAGTGGGTCACGAAATGGACCGGCCCGGTGCCGGCAGAGCAAGCCGCGATCGCCCGGGCGACCTCCTCCGTCGCGTCCTCGATCGTCGCGACGCGCGTGTCGTAGCCGACGTTGCAGACACGGTGCCCGAGGGCCTCGAGCCGCCACTCGAGGATCCGCATGTTGGCCTCGCTACGACCGAGTCCGTGGAGCAGCACGACCGTCCCGCCCGCGCCGCCGCCGGCGTCGTCCCGATTCGCGAGCACCGGCCACCCGACGACGAGCCCCGCGATCGCGGCGACGACGGCGATCGCCCCGACGCCCAGGCCGACTCCCCGGACGAGGCCGCTCATTCCGAGGGCCTAACGCACACGGACCGAGATCTGCTCGTCGTCCGGGGCCATCCGCGCGAGGAAGCCGTCGAGGGGGGCGGGCGCCGGCACCTCGGAATCACGCACGTAGTCGTCGGACCAGAATCGCTCCCAGGACGGGAAGAAATGCGCATAGCCCCCGTCGTAGGCCTCGCGGTCCGGCCAACGCATCTTGCGGTCACCGATGGGCGGCGCATTCAGATCCGTCGCGTACCAGTAGAGCGGCAGGCGCCGCCGAAAGAGCCACGCCCCGTCGATCCGCTCGTAGCGATCCCAGTAGATCATCGTCATGATCACCCACTCGTCGCCGGTCTCGTGTTCGTTGCGGCTGTACACGAGGCCGCGGGCGCGGTCCGGGTCGTCGAACTCGATGATGTGGTTGCCGGTCACGTGGGCGGTCCCGGTGAACTGCTCGCGCAGCGTCTCGTCGAACCAGACCTTGAGCGCGCGCCGACCGGAGGCGTCGCGGCTCACGCGCACGTCTTCCGGGAAGAGCCCGCAGAGCGCGTCGAGATCGCGCATGTCGAGGGCCAGGCAGTACTTCGCCACGAGCTGACGGATCGCGTCGAGGGACTCGAGACGATCGAGCCGCGCTTCCGTCGTGTCGGGGGTCCAGGTCATCGAGGGGCCTCGCTCGCTTCGAGCGAGAGCCTGCCGGAGACGGCCCGCGAAGGCCAGCGGGACCCGCGGCGGGCGCTCGCCCGACGCGCCCTACTTCTTCGCGGACTTCTTCGCGGCGGACTTCTTCCTGGCCGCCTTCTTCTTCGCGGCCTTCTTGGCGGCCTTCTTCCTGGCCGCGCTCTTGCGCTTCGGCGCCTTCTTCGCCGCCGCCCGCTTCTTCTTCGCTCCGCCCTTCGCCTTCACGGCCTTCTTCGGCGGCGGAATCTCCTCGACCCACTTCCCGTCCTGGTAGGTCGCTCGCCAACCGGTCGTCTTCCCGTCCTCCTCGGACGTGACGTACTGCTCCTTGGTCTTGCGCGCGAAGCGGACGATCGCAGGTCGCCCTTCGTGATCCGTCTCCGGCGCGCTCGCCAGGAACTTGTACTTCTCGTCGAGCTCGCCCTCGACGCTCTTGATCTCGGCGATGGTCGGCGCGCGCGTCTCGCGGTGCTTCGGGAACTGACTCGCGGCGAGGAAGATCCCCGCGGCGCCGTCCCGCAGCAGGAAGTAGTCGTCGCAGCGCTCGCATTTCAGGTGCTCCATCGGAATGGGATCCACCTTGGGCGGTGCGGGCTCGCCGTTGCGCAGCAGCTTGCGCGTGTTCTTGCAGTCGTCGCTCGTGCAACCGAAATACTTGCCGAAGCGACCCGACTTGAGCTGCATGTCCGCGCCGCACTTGTCGCATTCGAGGACCGGGCCGTCGTAGCCCTTGATCTGGAACGTGCCGGTCTCGACCTCGAAGCCCGTGCAGTCCGGGTTGTCGCCGCAGACGTGGAGCTTGCGGCCCTCGTCGACGAGGTAGCTGTCCATCGCGGTGCCGCACTTGGGGCAATGCCGCTTCTTGAGCAGCATCCGCGCCTCGTTCTCCTCCTCGTCCTCGCCGACGGTCTCGACTTCGTCGCCGGACACGAGGTTGATCGTGCTCTTGCAGCGCTCCTTCGGCGGCAGGGCATACCCCGAGCAGCCGAGGAACACGCCGGTCGAGGCCGTGCGGATCTGCATCGGCCGCCCGCACTGGGGACACGGAATGTCCGTGTCCGTCGGCGTGTTCGGGCGCATGCCCTTCGTCTGGTCCTCCGCTTCGGTCAGCGTCTTGCGGAAGTCGTCGTAGAAGTCGCCGAGGACCTTCTTCCACTCCTTCGATCCGACCGCGACCTCGTCGAGGGCCTCCTCGAGGCCGGCGGTGAACCCGTAGTCCATGAGGTCGCTGAAGTTCTCGACGAGTCGCTCCGTCACGATCTCGCCCATCTTCTCCGCGTGGAAGCGCCGATTGTCGAGACGCACGTAGCCGCGATCCTGGATCGTCGAGATGATCGAGGCGTAGGTCGACGGGCGACCGATGCCCCGCTTCTCGAGCTCCTTCACGAGGCTCGCCTCACCGAAGCGCGGCGGCGGCTTGGTGAAGTGCTGACTCGGGTCGAGCTTCTCGAGCTGGAGTCGCTCGCCCACCTGGACGTCGGGCAGCGCCACGTTGGCGTCGCCCTTCCCCGTCGGCGGCTGCACCTTCGTGTAGCCGTCGAAGACGAGGATCCGGCCCCGGGTCTTGAGCTCGAAGTCGCCGGCCTTGATCGTGAGGTTCGTCGACAGGTACTCGGCCTGGGTCATCTGGCAGGCGACGAACTGGCGCCAGATCATGTCGTAGAGACGTTCCTGGTCGCGCTCGAGCCCTGAGATCGAGCCCGGCTTCACGGTCACGTCCGACGGCCGGATCGCCTCGTGGGCCTCCTGCGCGCCTTCCTTGCTCGTGTAGGACTTGGCCTCTTCCGGCAGATAGCGCGGGCCGTAGTCGCCGCCGATCAGCTCCCGACACGACTCGACCGCCTCGGCGGAGAGGTTCGTCGAGTCGGTCCGCATGTACGTGATGTGGCCGGCTTCGTAGAGTCGCTGAGCCAGCATCATCGTCTTCTTCACGCTGAAGCCGAGGCGCGTGCTCGCCGCCTGCTGCAGGGTCGACGTGATGTAGGGCGCGCCGGGCCGGGTCCGGGTCGGCTTGTCCTTGCGCTCCGCGACTTCGTAGTCGGCCGCCTCGAGCAGCGCGAGGGCGGCGTTCGTCTGCTCCTCGGAGGTCGGCCGGAAGTTCTCGCCGTTCTGTTTGGCGACCTCGAGGCGGAGCGCCTCCTTCTTCGCGGTCCGCGTGTCCGCGTGGACCTCCCAGAACTCCTCCGGGACGAAGGCGCGGATCTCCTTCTCGCGCTCGACGATCAGGCGGACCGCGACGGATTGGACGCGCCCGGCGGAGAGTCCCCGCGCGAGCTTCGCCCAGAGCAGCGGCGAGAGCATGTAGCCCACGACGCGATCGAGGAAGCGCCGCGCCTGCTGCGCGTTCACGCGGGAGATGTCGAGGTCGCCGGGCTCTTCGAAGGCCTGCTGGATCGCGCTCTTCGTGATCTCGTTGAACACGACGCGCTTGAAGCGCTTCTCGTCGCCGCCGATCACCTCGCGCAGATGCCAGGCGATCGCCTCTCCCTCGCGATCGAGATCCGTCGCGAGATAGACCTGGTCGGCGTTCTTCGCGAGCTTCTTCAGCTCGGCGACCACCTTCTCCTTGCCGGGAAGGATCTCGTAGGTCGCGGCCCAGTCCTTCTCGGGGTCGATCCCCATGCGAGCGAAGAGCGCCTTCTTGGCCTGCTCCTTCTTGTGCTTCTCGCGCTTCGCCGGGGGCATCTTGCGGGTCTTCGCCGCCGCCGCCGCGCGTGCCTTGGGATCGACCTTCTTGCCGGAACCGCTCGTCGGGAGGTCACGGATGTGCCCGACGCTGGACTTCACCACGTAGTCGCGACCCAGATATTTGTTGATGGTCCGCGCCTTTGCGGGCGACTCGACGATGACGAGCGACTTCCCCATTCCGCTGGCCTGGCTCCTAGTGCGACGTTCGACGGGCCTCCGGGAGGAATCGGGGGGATCCTCCTCACCGGTCATCTCTCCTGCTCGTCGTGGCCCGGTGGCCAGTCAGAGCCCGGGATCGGGTCCGACGCACAATTTCTTGAGGCGCCGACCCGTCCCATCCCCCCGGAAGGCCTTCCCTCGTAGCACACCCCCCCCGGTCCCCGGCAAGCCCGGTCTACGAAGTCGAGGATGGCGATTCACCCCCGGCACGACCGAAAAGCACCGCAGGGACCTTGGGTTGGCGCGCGGCGACGGCCCGCGAACGACGATTGCCGGAGGCGGTCCGAACCGGGACAATCCCGCGCACCGCCCCTCGAAGCCACGCGACCGCACCCTGCGGGGTCCCCAGTGTCCAGTCCTTCCCACCTCCCGCGGTCGCGCGCTCCGCGCAGCGAAGCCGAAGCCCGACGCCTCGCGCGCAATCCCGCCCTGCTCTGCGTCCACCAGGCGCTGATGATGTCGCTGTTCCCGATGGCGATCCTCACCGTCTTCCAGCGCGACCACCTCGGGCTCAGCGTCGCCCAGGTGATGATCGTGCAGGCGGCGTTCGCCGCGTCGCTGGCGATCCTCGAGTTCCCGTCGGGCTACCTCGCCGACCGGATCGGCTACCGGCCGACGATGATCCTCGCGTCCGCGACGTCGGTCGTCGGCTGGTCGGTCTACAGCCTCGCGACCGGCTTCGCGACGGTCGTGGTCGGAGAGCTGCTGCTGGGCGCGAGCATCTCGCTCGTGTCGGGGACGAGCTCGGCGATGCTCTACGAATCCCTCGACGAGCGGGGACGGGCGGGCGACTTCGCCCGCTGGTTCGGCCGCTCGCGATTCTTTGGACAAGTCGCCGAAGGCAGCGCCGCCCTCGTCGCCGGCCTGCTCTTCGTCCACGCCGAACGGCTCCCCTTCCAGCTGATGATCGTGGTCTGGGTCCTCAACCTCGGCGTGTCCCTCGCGCTCGTCGAGCCACGTTATGTGCGACATCGACCCGACCGGGCCCTCGCCCACGTGATCGCGCTCGTGCGCTACGTCGGTCGGCATGCCTACCTGCGCGCCGTCTTCGCGATCGCCATCGCCGTCGGCGTCGGGACCTTCGTGCCCGTCTGGCTCGTCCAGCTCTACGCGACCGACGCCGGCGTGCCGCTCTCGTGGCTCGGCCCGATCTGGGCCGTGGCGAACTACGTGGTCGCGCTCGGCTCGGCGGCGAGCGATCGAGCCGGCCGCACCGTCGGTATGAACCTCGTCCTGCTGCTCTGCTGCGGGCTCCTCGCCCTCGGCTACTTCGGGATGGGGCTTACGACCGCGTGGTGGGGCTTCGTCTTCTACTTCGCGTTCAACCTGGCTCGCGGCCTGTCCGCGCCCTTGATCGCCCACGCGGAGCAGGAAGCGATCCCGTCCGGCGACCGCGCGAGCCTGGTCTCGATGCGCAGCCTGCTCTTCCGGGCCGCCTTCATCGCGGTCGGGCCCGCGGCGGGAGCGGCGATCGACCGGGTGGGACAGCATGCCGTGCTGCTCGGCCTGGGCGTCGTGCTCGTGACGACGGCCCTGCTGGCCTGGGGTCGGCTCGTCCGGGCCCCCCACGCCAGGGACGTCTCCGCGAGCCCGACACCTCCGTCGGGATAGCTGCCCCCGCGACCGGCGACGCGGCTCCGCGGGCGGCTCCGGGCGCGAATCCATATGCTCGCGGCGATGCCCCCGCGACGACCGCCGATCTCCGCCTGGACGCTCTGCCTGGCCGTCGCCGTGGGCGGTGGTCTCGGTGCCCTGGCCCGCTTCGGCATCGAGCTCGTCCTCGCGATGAGCATCGCCTCGCCCCTGCTGTCGGGCTCGCTCTCGCTCGGGGCGGTGAACGTGCTCGGCTCGGCGGGGCTCGGAGGGCTGCTCGGCCGGATCGAGCGACGCGGCGGCCCGAGCTGGCTTCGCCCCTTCTGGGGCATCGGGTTCTTCGGCGCCTTCACGACCTTCTCGGGCTTCGCGCTCCACCTCCGCGTGCTCGAAGCCGAGGCCGGCGCCCTCGCGACCGCGGCGTTCTTCCTGGCCTCGGGGCTCGGTGCGGCCCTCCTCTTCCAGGCGGCCCGGGGACCGGAGCCGGCGGAGGGGGCCCGAACGTGATCCTCGATCTCGCTGCGGTCGTCGCGGGCGGAGCGCTCGGTGCGCTGCTCCGCTTCGGTCTCGTGCATCGCGCGGAGACGAAGGCGGAGACGCGCCCGGGGCCCTGGGACGCCGCCGCTCGCGCGACGCTCGCTTCGAATCTCGGGGGCTGCGCCGTGTTCGGGCTCTGGGTCGCGGCCTCGCGGGCGGGCTGGATCGGCGTGGATCTCGCGCCCGGCGACGCGCGCGCCCTCGATCTCTTCGTGCTGACGGGGGTCTGCGGCGGCTGGACGACCTTCTCGACCGTCGTCGCGGATGGGGCGCGGCTCGGCGCCGCTCGGGGGCCGCAGAGTTCCGTCGGGTACGCCGCGGTGACGCTGATCCTGGGGACGCTCGCCCTCTGGATCGGATTGCGGCTGGGCGGATAGGTCCCTCCCCGCAGGACCGATGCCCGACATCCATGTCGCATAGTACGCCCCGACTCGTTACACTGCGCGCGCTCGCCACTGCGGGCTCCAGGGACGGCCCCCCCGGCGGGGCCCCGTTCCGGCGGACGACCCGATACGAACCCTCGCGCCCCCCGCCACGGTCCGCCGTGCTCGGGAGTGCATCCAAGGCGATCCAGGCCCCTCGGCTGCGATCGCGAGTGAACCCGACCCCGACATCATGGCCGAACCCCAGTACACCCTCTCGAACCCCCTGCCCGACGCCACGGAAGACGCGAAGACGAAGCCTGGCGCGAAGGGCGGCGACACGACCGCGGCGGGTCCCTACGACAAGGCCCTCGCCCTCGGTGAAGACCTGATCAAGCGGCCGCTCGTCGGCGGCGGCCCCGCGCGCGTCCGGGTGCAGCACTCGAAGGACCGCATGACGGTCTGGGAGCGGATCAAGGTCCTGACCGAGAAGGAGCCGATGATCCTCTACCGGAACTGGGGTCCGGAGCTGGACGGCGCCTCGATCGTGACGGGGATCCTCGACGTCGACGGCCGCGACGTCGCCGTCTACGGGCACGACTTCACGGTTCGCGCGGGCTCGATGGACGCGACCAACGGCGCGAAGCTCGCCCGCCTCATCTACATGGCCGGTGAGAAAGGCATCCCGCTGATCGGCATGAACGACTCCGCGGGCGCGTTCGTGCCGGCGGGCGTCGGCGGTCTCGACGGCTACTCGGAGGCCTTCACGGCGCTCCGCAAGATCAGCGGCCTGGTGCCCTCGATCAGCCTCATGTTCGGCTACAACGCCGGCGGCGGCGCCTACCTCCCGCGCCAGGGCTCGTTCATGATCCAGTGCGAGGAGACGTTCATCGGCCTGACCGGTCCGGGCGTCGTGAAGAGCGTCCTCGGCGAGGACGTGACCGCCGACGAGCTCGGCGGTCCCGGCGTCCACGGCCAGAGCGGCGTCGCCGACCTCGTGACCGGCGACGAGCTGGGCTCCCTGCGGACCGCGCTCCGCCTGCTCGGCTACCTGCCCGACAACAACGCGAGCCTGGCGCCCTTCCACGAGACCAGCGATCCGGTCGACCGCTACACGGAAGAAGAGGACAAGCTCTTCCGTCGGACCTTCGACTCGCCCGCCGGCATGAACGCGCCGATGGACATCGGTCTCTACCTCCAGCAGATCTGCGACCACGGCGAGTTCTTCGAGATCCAGCCCCAGCGCGCGCGCAACATGGTGACGGCCTTCGGTCGCCTCGGCGGCTGGGTGACGGGCTTCGTGGCCAACAACTCGGCGGTCGCCTCAGGCCAGATCGACATCGACGCGGCGCTCAAGGCCACGCGCTTCATCCGCTTCTGCAACCTCTACAACATCCCGCTGCTCTTCATCGAGGACACGACGGGCTTCCTTCCCGGGACCGACCAGGAATCCCGCGGCATCATCCAGGCCGGCCGCAAGCTCCTCGACGCGATCATCGACGTGCGCACGCCGCGCATGACGATGATCATCCGCAACGCCTTCGGCGGCGCCTACGCCGCCTACAACTCGCACTTCACCGGCGCGGACCTGGTCTTCGCGATGCCGATGGCGCGCGTCGCCGTGATGGGCGCCGCCGGCAAGGACTTCGTCTTCAAGGACGAGATGCGCGCGATCGCGGCGGAGCACAAGAAGGCGCTCGCCGACGGGGCACCGGAGGCCGACGCGAACCGGATCCGCGACGAGAAGCTCGCGAAGCTCACCACCGAGTACGAGGACCTGCTGATGAACCCGAAGGAGGCGCTCTCCCTCGGATCGGTCAGCCGGATCGTCATGCCCGGCGAGAGCCGACGCATCCTCTCCCGCAACCTCGACTTCCTGATGCGGAAGTACACCCCGGAGCCGATGGGCGGTCCGCAGCGCGAGCACGAGTAGGCGCTCCCCGTCCCGGCTTCCCCTCCTCCCCACCCGCTTCCGCACGAGAGAAGAAACACCCATGCTCGACCGCAACGGCCACCCCATCAAAGCCCACGAGAGCGACTCCGAATGGATCCGCTCCTTCGACGTCTCGGACATCAAGTGCCTCGTCGTCTGCCGCGGCCCCGTCCGAAAGGAAGCCTTCGACGTCTTCGACGAGATCGGCATCCGTGAATACGGAATGCTCCTCTCCGAGAAGGACTCGGTCGTCTACCCGCGCTGCCTCGCGCCGGAGCTCCGCGACCTGCGCTTCCCGAACAACGTCCACCGCGTCGCCGACTACATGGGCGTCGGCCAGGCCGAGAAGCTCGAGCGGATCGGGGAGATCATCGAGATCGCCGAGTCGAACGGCTACACGCACATCTTCGCCGGCTACGGCTTCATGGCCGAGGACGCCGACTTCATCGAGGCGATCGAGGCCGCGCCGAACGTCCAGTTCATGGGCCCGTCGTCGACGACGATCAACCGCGCCGGGGCGAAGGACGAGGCGAAGAAGCTCGCCCGCTCCCTCGGCAACGCCGTCGTCCCGGGGATCGACAACGTCTCGGCCCTCGCCCTGCTCGAGCGCTGCGGCGACCGCGAGAGCCTCGAGGCGATCGCCAAGGACAAGGGGCTCGACTTCGCCTGGAACGACGAGGTGGACCTCGCGGAGAACGCCGAGCAGCTCCTCCAGGCGGGCTACGACAAGTCGATCGAGATCGTCACGATCGAGGAGCTCCAGAAGGCCGCGGAGCACGAGTCCGAGAAGATCTGGGAGCAGTACCCGGGCAAGCGCATCCGATACAAGTGCATCGGCGGTGGCGGCGGCAAGGGCCAGCGCGTCGTCACGAAGGCGAGCGAGACCGCCGCGGCGGTGATGGACATCCTCGCCGAGCAGAAGGTGCTCGAGCCGGGCTCGAACCGGAACTTCCTGATCGAGCTCAACCTCGAGACGACCCGCCACAACGAGATCCAGGTCGTCGGGAACGGCGACTGGGCGATCACCCTCGGTGGCCGCGACTGTTCGATCCAGATGCGCGAGCAGAAGCAGCTCGAGTTCTCGCTGACCGACGAGCTGCTCGAGACCGCCGCGGAGCAGACCGACAACCCGAAGCACGCCGAGAACCTGACGAAGGAGCGCGACACGCTCCGCGCGATGGAAGAGGACGGTGCGCGCTTCGGCCAGGGCGTCGGCCTCGACAGCGTCTCGACCTTCGAGTGCATCGTCGAAGGCTTCGACCACTTCTTCATGGAGATGAACACGCGCATCCAGGTCGAGCACGGCTGCAGCGAGCTCGCCTACAAGATGCGCTTCACGAACCCGGACGACCCGACGGAGTACTTCGAGGTCGAGCGCCTGATCGAAGCGATGGCGCTCCTCGCCAAGCACGGCCCGCGGCTGCCGAAGCCCAAGCGGATCCTCCGCGCGGTCTCCGGCGCCGAGGTGCGCGTGAACGCGGTGAACGCCGCGCTCCAACCCCACGCGGGGGGCGTGATCCGCGGCTGGTCGAAGCCCCTCGACTACGAACACCGCGACGACCAGGGGATCGGCACCCGGAACCCGGATACCGGCTCCTTCCCCTACTACAACCTGGCCGGCGCCTACGACTCGAACATCGCGCTGATCCTCTGCGACGGCACGAGCCGCGCCGACAATCTCGCCCGCCTCGCCGAGATCATCCGGCGCATGGAGCTCCGGGGCGACAACCTCGAGACGTCGATCCCGCTCCACTACGGCCTGATCAACTGGACCCTCGGCATCGAGCCGATGATGAAGCCGAACACGCGCTTCATGGGTCCCTATCTCGCGGCGGTCGGTGCCCTCGAGCTGCTCGCCCGGGACGTCGACCTCGACATCGCCGCGACGACCCTGCTCGGGCAGCTCGACGACAAGTCGGCGAAGGCCGCGCTCACGGCACAGGAAACGCTCCTGCTCCGCCCGCTCCGACGCCTCTTCGCGGACGCGCACGCGCTCACCGGCTTCCTCGGGCTGAACGACGGGAAGCTGTGGACCCGGGACGGCGCGAAGGTGGAATTCGCCGAGAACCCGATCGTCTTCCTGCGCGATCTCTACCACTACCTGAACATGGAGACGACGCCGGGCAAGCCGGCGAGCGACATGATCTGGGCCCACGACGACGAGGTCCTCCAGGACGCCCTCGCCTTCTACGAGCGCGTCGCCGAGGCGCTCGGCTCGAGCGAGTGGAAGAAGATCGATGCCGCGCTCCAGGGCGGTCCGATCCAGGCGCTCGTCGGCGACGACGCGGCGCTCTGGCAGGCCTGCCAGGCGGCCCATCGCGGCTACCAGGTCGGTGCGCCCCTGCTGCTGATGATCCCGCGCCTCGGCATCCAGTCGGAGCTGCTCGACATCACCGTCGACGATGCGCTCGAGCCGGTCTTCCCCGAGCGGTTCATGGACGAAGAGAACCAGGAGACCCTGCGCCGGGCGCTGGCGCCGCCGCCGAAGGCCTCCGCGAACGAGATCGTGACGCCGATGGGCGGCTCGTTCTACGCCCGCGAAGCACCGCACCTCCCGCTGCTGATCGACGAGGGCGATCACTTCGAAGAGGGCCAGCCGCTCTTCATCATCGAGGTGATGAAGATGTTCAACAAGGTGCTCGCGCCCTTCGCCGGGACGGTCAAGAAGAATCGCATGGTGGATTCGGACGGCGCCGTCGTCGCCGCCGGCGAGGTCATCTTCGACATCGAGCCCGACGAGGTCGTCGTCGAGGAGACCGACGAGGAGATCGCCAAGCGGCGCAAGCAGACGACGCTCGCGGCGCTGGGCCAGTAGCCCCATCGTCGTGTCGACGCGGATTCAGAGGGGACGAACCACTTCACCCGCCCGTCGACTCCGTGTCGGGCCCGTCCATCTCGCCGGGATCGTAATGCTCGCCTCGACCGGCTGCCTTGGCATCGCGTTAGTGCCTTACGAGCCGCGCTTCCCGGAGGCCGAGAGCGCCCCGCTCTCCGCGACGCTCTCGCTCCCCGAGCCCGCGCGCGCCGCCCGGGTGGACGACCACGGCTGGTCGCTGCTCCGCGTCTACGAGTTCGCGACCGACTGTCCGGAGAGCGCCTCCGAGAACGCCTCGGCTTTCGGCCCCGCGCACCGAGGCGTACTCGAGCTCTTCGACGGTGAGGAAGCCGGGCCGGCCGCGCTTCCCGTAGGGCGCTATGTCGTGCTGCGCGGTGAGTACACGAGCCCGGGCGCGATCTCTACGGAGACCTGCTTCGCGCACGGCGGCTTCGTTCCTCGACCGAAAGAGAGCTACCGAGCGACCTTCGAGCTCGGAACGGGTTCCTGCCGGCTCCGGGTGCAGGACGCTTCTGACGCACTCGTGCCACTTGACGAGGACCAGGACGAGTGCCCTTCGCGCACCGAAGACGGTCC
>JAUIMK010000347.1 GCA_030432735.1 bacterium | reverse complement strand
TATCACCGGGCGAACGAGCTGGTCGTCATCGCCTACGCGGACTCGCTCGCGCGGGGTCTGCAGCCCGGCCGCGAGGCGCTCTGGTGGCTCGCGTGGCCGCCGGCCCATCGCGAGACGATCGACGCCGTCTTTCCGGAGGGCGCCTCGATCCAGCCGTCGCTCGTGCAGGCGATCATGCGTGAAGAGAGCCACTACCGCGTCGATGCGCGTTCGTCGGTCGGTGCGCTCGGTCTGCTCCAGCTGATGCCGTCGACCGCGGCACAGCTCGCGCGCGAGCACGGACGTCCGGACTTCGCGGTCGAGGACCTCTTCGATCCGGAGACCAACATCGCGCTCGGTGCACGCTATCTGGATCAGCTCGTTCGTCGCTTCGACGGTCGCCTCTCGGCGGCGATCGCGAGCTACAACGCCGGGCCGCGTCGCGTCTCGACCTGGCTCGACGGCTCGGGCGGCGAGCTCGAAGACGACGTCTGGGTCGAGAGCATCCCCTACGATCAGACCCGCGCCTACGTGAAGCGCGTCCAGCGCAGTCTCCACGTCTACGACCGCTTCTATCGCTAGCGCGACGGTCGGGCCGCGGGCGCCTCGGACCTCGGCGCGGACGCGCGTCGGGCGCCGCGCAGCGTGGTCGTGCCTCCCGCCACCGACTACCGTTGTCCGCGAAGGAGAGCCGTCATGTCCGAGCCGACCTACGAGGAAGCCGTCGCCCGCATCACGGGACCGGGGAGCCCTTTCGAACTCGTCGTCGAGGACGTGCGCGGGATCCGGATGCCCGTGTTCAAGAACCGGCCGCGCAATCTGCGCGAGATCCTCGAGAAGTCGCTCGAATTCGGAGACGCGGAGCTCGCCGTCTGGGACGACGGAGAGCGGTGGACTTTCGAGGGCCACGCGCGCCGCGTCGCGTCCGTGGCCGCCGCGCTCGCGGAGAAGCACGGGATCGGCAAGGGGAGCCGCGTCGCGATCCTCGCGGCGAACCGCCCGGAGTGGATCCTGACCGCCTGGGGGACGCTGGTGCTCGGCGGAACCGTCGTCGCCATGAACGGCTGGTGGCAGGGGGACGAGATCGAGTACGGCGTCGAGCTCGGGGAGCCCGACGTGCTCTTCGCGGATCGCGGCCGGCTCGGGCGGGTCGGCGGCAAGGACCTGGGCGTCCCGACGGTCGTGTTCGAGGACGCGTTCGACGCGTACGAGAACCACGATCTCGAGGCGCCGCTGCCGCAGACGCCGATCGACGAGGACGATTGCGCGGCGCTCATGTTCACGAGCGGGACCACGGGGCGGCCGAAGGCCGCGATGATCTCCCACCGCAACTTCATCGCCTTCATCCAGATGAATTTCTGCAACGGCGCCGTCAAGGCCGTGATGAACCCGCCGGGGCCGGAGGTGCAGAGCCTGCCGCCGCTGGTGGGGATCAACTCGAATCCGCTCTTCCACGTCTCCGGCTTCCAGAGCGGGGCGCTCATGGGGCCGGCCTCGGGGATGAAGACGGTCTGGACGACCGGACGCTTCGACGAAGAGAAGATCTTCCGGCTGACCGAAGAAGAGGGTGTGACGCGCTGGGGCGGGATCACGACCCAGCTCTGGCGGCTCCTCGAGCACCCCTCGTTCGATCCGGCGCGCTTCGCCCACTTGCGATCCGTCGGCGGCGGGGGCTCCGCCTTCTCGCCGGACCTCCAGCGCGCGATCCGCGAGAAGCTTCCGAACGCCGCGAAGGACTTCAACATCGGCTACGGGCTCACCGAGTGCGGGGGGCTCTGCTCGATGGCCCTCGGCCCGACGCTCGCGGAGCACCCGGATACGGCCGGGCGAACGGTGCCCGGCAACGAGGTCGCGATCTTCGACGACGAGGGCAAGCGCGTGCCGGACGGCGTGGACGGCAACATCTGCGTGCGCGGGCCGAACGTGATGCTCGGCTACTGGCGGAACGAGGAGGCGACCCGGGAGGCCTTCTTCGACGACGGCTGGCTCCGCACGGGGGACATCGGGCAGATGCGCGACGGCCTCCTCTATCTGGCCTCCCGCAAGCGCGACATGATCATCCGCGGCGGCGAGAACGTCTATCCGCTCGAGATCGAGAACCGGATCGA
This sequence comes from bacterium, assembly GCA_030432735.1. GTDB lineage: Bacteria > Myxococcota_A > UBA9160 > UBA9160 > UBA4427 > UBA4427. Next base: position 2,515 of record JAUIMK010000347.1, on the reverse strand, counting down.
CGACCACCCCGCCGTCGAGGAGGTCGCCGTCGTCGGCGTCGAACACCGCACCCTCGGCCAGGAGGTGAAGGCGGTCGTCCGCCTGCGGGAGGGACACACCCTCGACGAGCAGACGCTCAAGGACTTCGTCGCCGAGACCCTCGCCTACTACAAGGTCCCGACCTACGTGGAGTTCCGGGACGAGCCCCTGCCGCGGAACGCGACGGGCAAGGTCCTGAAGGCCGTCCTGACGGGCGAGGCGGAGAACACCTTCGAGGAGTAGGCGAGGAGGCTCCGATCCCCTCGCCGGATCGGGTATGTTCCCGGCCCCTGAAAACCCCCGCACGGAGAAACGATCGATGCCCACTGGCCCCCTCGCTGGCGTGAAAGTCCTCGAAATCCAGGGCATCGGCCCCGGCCCCTTCTGCTGCATGATGCTCGCCGACATGGGAGCGGACGTCGTGCGCATCGATCGCGCGGGGAACGTCCGCGAGATGAGCGGCCCTTCGAAGGACGTCCTCGCGCGCGGCCGCCGGAGCGTGGCCGTCGATCTCAAGTCGGCGGACGGGATCGAGACCGTGCTCAAGATGGTCGAGCAGGCGGACGTGATCGTCGAAGGCTTCCGGCCGGGCGTGATGGAGCGCCTGGGGCTCGGGCCCGACGTCTGCCTCGAGCGCAACCCGAAGATCGTCTTCGGTCGCATGACGGGCTGGGGACAGGAAGGGCCGATGGCCCAGGCCGCGGGACACGACATCAACTACATCGCCCTCGCCGGCGCCCTCGAAGGCATCGGCCGACAGGGCGAGAAGCCGGTGCCGCCGCTCAACCTGGTCGGCGACTTCGGCGGCGGCGGCATGCTGCTCGCCTTCGGTGTCGCCTGCGCCCTCGTCGAGCGCGCGAGCTCGGGCAAGGGGCAGGTCGTCGACGCCGCGATGGTCGACGGCGCGTCCACGCTGATGGCGTTCTTCGCGGGGATGAAGGCGATGGGCGGCTGGGGCAGCGGCGGACGCGGCACGAATCTGCTCGATACCGGCGCGCACTTCTACGAGACCTACGAGACGAGCGACGGGAAGTTCATCTCGCTCGGCTCGATCGAGCCCCAGTTCTACGCGGAGCTGATCGACAAGCTCGGGCTGACCGACGACAAGAACGTCCCCGCCCAGATGGACCGCTCCGGCTGGCCGCTGCTCAAGGCTCGATTCGAGACCCTCTTCAAGACGCGCACCCGCGACCAGTGGTGCGAGCTGATGGAGGGGACGGACATCTGCTTCGCGCCGGTCCTGTCGCTGGACGAGGCGCCCGAGCATCCGCACATCAAGGCGCGCGAGACCTACGTGGACTTCGCCGGGGTGGTTCAGCCCGCGCCGTCGCCGCGCTTCAGTCGGACCGCGGCGAAGCTCGACCGTGTGCCGCCCCACCCGGGCGCGCAGACCGACGAGGTCCTCGCGGAGTTCGGCTTCTCGAGCGACGAGATCACGAAGCTGCGGGACGCCAAGGCGATCGCCTGATCGCGGCGCGCGGGAATCGAGGGGGCGGCCGCGCGGACGGGGCGTCGCGTCTCGGCCGTCGGTAGTCGGATCTGATAGAGTCCGCGTCGACCGGCCGGCTCGAGTCGGTCCGACCAGGGGGTCCTCGTGAATCCGAAGTTCGCCATCGCTTTGCTCGTCGCACTGCTCGTCCTCATGTTCGGCCAGCGCTTCCTGCACTCCGTGCCCGCCGGCCACGTCGGCGTCGCGATCCTCTTCGGTGAAGTGCAGGACGAGGCGTATCCCGAAGGCCTCCACGTCGTGAATCCGCTGCTCTCCTGGAAGGATCTCGACGCCCGGCAGGACACGTACAAGATCACGCAGCTCGAGATGCCGACGCAGGATCAGCTGCTCTCGAAGGTCGACCTCTCGATCCAGTGGCGTCTCGACTCCGCGCGCGCCGCCGCGATCGTCCGCGACACCGGCGACAAGGGTCGAATCGTGGACGTCCATTTGAAGCCAACAGCGAGTTCCCTGGTCCGCGAGCTCGGGACGACGATCCAGCGTGCCGAGGATCTGTTCAAGGACGAGGTTCGGAATCAGCTGGCTGCGGAGATCGAGAAGAAGCTCAAGGCCTACGTAGCCGACAAGGGGATCATCGTGGATTCGGTCCTGCTCCGGAACGTCAACCTCCCGCCCGTCCTCGCCGAGGCGATCGGCCGCAAGAAGGAGCGCGAGCAGGAGGTCGAGCGTCAGCGCGCCGAGCTCGAACGCGTGAAGCTCGAGCAGGAGCAGCAGGTCGCCCAGTCCGTCGCGTCGCGTCGCGCGGCGGAGGAGGACGCGAAGCGGCTGCGGATCCTCGCGGACGCGAAGGCCTACGAGATCGCGACGATCAACAAGGCCGCCTCGGGGAACCCCGCGTACATCCAGCTCCAGAGCCTCGAAGCCCTGAAGAAGATGGCCGAGGACCCGGCCGCGAAGCTCTACTTCATGGATTCGAATTCGCCGTCGCCGCTGCCGCTGCTGAACCTGGGGACCGGTGGCAAGTAGGCGTCCGGCTCGGCCGGGGG
>JAUIMK010000346.1 GCA_030432735.1 bacterium | reverse complement strand
GACCGATTCCGCAGGTCGTCTTCAAGGTCGACTATCGACACTTCGACCAGCGCGGTGGATCCCGCGCGCACGAGGCGCAGGCGCTCGTTGGCTACGTCTTCTAGCAGCGTCGACGCGGAGACCGCGCCGAAGCGCGGGCGTGCCCCGTCTCCGGCGAGCGCTCCGCCCCGCCGCCGGATCGCCGGCCGGTCGGGGTGGCTCGCCTCCGGCCTTCTGGTCCTGGCGGTCGCGGCGGCTGCCGTCCCCGCCTCGGCGAAGGTCTTCGTGAGCCAGAACCAGGCGCTCCGCGAGGCGTTCCCGGACGCGACGCGGATCGAGCGCGATACGAACGTGCTCGTCGGGTCCGATTTCGAACGGATCAAGGATCTCACCAAGGACGACCGGCCGGCGAAGGTCGTCGTCATCCACAGCGCCTATCGCGACGACACGCTCCTCGGCTACGCCCACATCGACGTCCACAACGTCCGGACGAAGCCCGAGGCCTTCATGGTCGTCCTCTCGCCCGACGGCGTCGTCCGCAGCGTCCGTGTGCTCGCCTTTCACGAGCCCCTCGACTATCTGCCGACGGATCGCTGGTACGCCCAGTTCGAAGGGAAGACCCGCGAAGATCGGATGCGCGTCGGTGGCGACATCCACGGGGTCGTTGGTGCGACCCTCTCGGCCCAGGCGGCCTCGGACGGCGTGCGGCGCATGCTCGCCTACTTCGAGGTGCTGCTGAAGTCGGCGCCGGTGGCTTCGGCGACCGAGTCGGATGTCGAGTCGGCCCGGTCCTCCGTCTCCGGGCCCGCCGTCGATGAAGTCGCGTCGCCGGAACCCTAGACTCCGGTTTTCGAGGGGGAACCGTGCGATTCACCGTCACCGGCGAGTGGGACCACAACCGACTGCTCCAGGTCGTGGTCGTGCTCTACAGCTTCTTCGTGATCCTGCTCTGGTTCACGAACTGGATGCTCTACTTCGATGCGATGGACCTGACGACGGCCTCGGTCGTCGATCACTACCTCGGGAACGAAGAGGAGTTCCGAGCCCCCCGGACCTATCGGGGGATGGTGGAGCTCGCGCACTTCCATCTCTTCGCGATGGGCATGCTGATGATGGTGCTGACCCATCTCGCGCTCTTCGTGCCGGTAAGGCCGTCGGTCAAGATCGGCCTGATCGTCGTGCCCTTCTTCTCGGCGCTCGCGTCGGAGGGGGCGGGCTGGCTCGTCCGCTACGGCGGGGCGGGCTTCGCGTGGACGAAGATCGCGGGCGTGCTGCTCCTGCAGGGCAGCCTCGCGGCGCTGGTCGCGATCGCACTCTGGTCCGTCTTCGCCGGGAACCAGGCGGCGAACTACAGCGGCGCGGGCGATGACGATCTCGACGACGACTGGGATTGATCCGCGAATGGCGCGGGCGCGCGAGCGCAGGCGGCGCGGTGCGCCCGGCGTGGTCGTCGCGTGCTGGCTCGTCGCGTGGGGTTGCGCATGCGTCCCGCCGAGCTTCGATCTCGATCGCCGCGAAGCGCGGGTCGTCGTGTCGGACGGTTGGTTGGCGATGGGAACGTTCTTCGATGTCGACCTCCGGGTGCCGTCGTCCCGGGTCGACGAGGCGCGGGCCTGGCTCGACGCCCAGCGGGCGGAGATCGCGCGGCTCGAGGCGATCTATTCGCGCCACGATCCGCAGAGCGAGCTCTCGCGGCTGAACGCGACGCTCGCGAGCGCCTCGGTCCTGCGGGACGGCGCGCACGTCGGACCCGAGCTCGAGGCCATCCTCTACGAAGCGCTCGAGGTCTTCGAGGGAAGCGCTGGCGCCTTCGATCCGACGGTCGGTCCGCTGATCGACCTCTGGACCGAGGCGGTCGGGCGCGGCGCGTTTCCCGGGGTCGAACGCATCCGCGCGACCCGCCGACGCGTCGGTGCACAGAGCCTTCTACTGCCCGGTGACGGCGTCGTCGGTGTGACCCTGGCGGGCATCCGCGTCGACCTCGACGGGCTCGCCAAGGGCGTGACCCTCGATCGGATCGGCACCGACTTCCGCTCGACGTTCCCGAGCTCGGCGGCGCTCCTCAGCTTCGGAGAGAGCAGCGTATTCGCGATCGGAGATCCGGACGGGCGGGCACGCGGGGGCGGCTGGCGCCTCGAGGTGCGGTCGCGCGACGAGCAGGGGACGCGACTCTCGACGATCCGGCTCCGGGACCTCGCGCTCTCAGTCAGCTCGAGCCTCGGGCGCACGAGCGAGATCGGCGATGCGCGAATCTCCCATGTCGTGGACCCGCGAACGGCGGTCGCGGTCGAAGGCACCGTCGAGGCGGTCGTCGTGTCGCCACGGGCGGGCCTCGCCGACGGGTGGAGCACGGCGTTGCTGGTCCTCGGCGCCCAGCGGGAATCGATCCGCCTCGTCGATCGTGCGGGCCTCGAGGCCTACGTCTTCGAGCAGGCGGGACGGATCGCAGCGACCGACGGCTGGGAAGCCCTCGAGACGGAACGCGCCGCGCCGGGCTCGGTCGACGCCGGGCCCGGGATCGTTCCGGTCGACGTCGATCCCGACTAGCAGCGCAGGAAGCCGGGCGCCCGGGAGCCGCGTCGAAGGCGCCCCCGGTCTCAGTCGTCGCCGCCGTCCGCGAGCGCGCACTCGCGCCGCGCCTCTTCCGTGCAGGTGCAGGCCCGGCCGGTCCCGCCGCACGACCCCTTCAGCTCGCGATTCGAGAAGATCACCCCGACCGCCATGGCGGCCATGGCGAGGCCGAAGAACAGGGCTGTGGCGAGGAAGGTTTCCATCGGGCTCTCTCGGTCGTTCACGCCGACTATAGCCGACGGGACGGAATCGACTCGGCCGCGTCGCCGCGAAGCGGGAGCGTGTCGATCGCCTACGCTGGCGAGGACCTGCCTGCGCTCCGCGAAGCGCGAGCAGGCCGAGTCGTCCGCGCTCGAAGCGCTCCTCCGGGAGGTCTGGGCCCGCCATCAGGCGAACGGCGACGGGTCACGGACGCAGCCGCGCCTGGCGCAGGATCCACGGTTGTGAGCGCACCTCGTCGTATTCAGCGTCGTGGATCTCGAAGCCCGCCCGCTCGAGTCGGGCATCGAACTCGGCCTCGCTCCAGTAGTGGAACCAGCGGGGCTCGCCGTAGCGCGTGTCCTCCCACTCGTCGCCGGTCCCGCCCTTGACCGAGGTCGAGAGCCAGCCGCCGGGCCTCAGGATCCGGGCGATCTCGCCGAGCGCGACGTCCACGTCGTCCGGCTCGAGATGGAGGAGGCTCGCGTTCACCCACGCACCGGCGAACGCGTCGGCCGCGAAAGGCAGCCAGCGCAGATCACCCTGGACGCGCGGACCCTCGAAGTCGGCGAGTCCGGCACGCAGCATGCCGAGCGAGAAGTCCATCGAGACTGTCGCGACGCCTCGCGCCTGCAGCGCGATCGAGTCCCGGCCCGGTCCACAGCCGAGGTCGGCGACCCGCGCGCCGCGTCCGACGCGCCGAACGAGAGCTTCGATCCAGGGCTCGCTGAACGCCGGATCGCTCGTCCATTCGCGAAAGGTCTCGGCGATCCGGTCGTAGGTGGCGCGGTTGCGTCGCGCGACGTCGTCGCCCCCGGTGGTCGAGCGAGCGCGGTCGCCTTCGTCGCGGCCCACGCGCGGTCCTACCCGCTCGCGAAGAGCGCGAGCAGGCGTCGTCCGAAGACGAGCCCCGCGATCACGACCGCGGCGATCGCGGCGATCAGGACGGCGCCGGCGGCGACGTCCTTGGCACGCCCGATCGCTTCGTCGTGATCCGGGGAGACGACGTCGCAGATGGTCTCGATCGCGGTGTTCACGGCTTCGAGGGAGAGAACCGACGCGATCGTGAGGACGAGGATCATCCACTCGATGCGGGGCAGGTCGAGCGCGAGCCCGCCGGCGACGACGACGATCGCGCTGGAGAGGTGGATCCGCGCGTTCAGCTCGGTCCGGAACATCGAGCCGATGCCGCGAAAGGCGTCGCCGAAGGTGCGAGCGGACGGAAAGAGTCGCGCCATGGACGAAGCGTAGCGGGTCCACCGGGCCACCCCATCCAGGGGCTCGCGCGGGGAGGACCGAACGCCGAGCGCCGGAATCCGAAATCAGGGCGCGGGCGCGGTCGGATCGATCGTGGACGGGAAGAGTCGGTTGGGCTTCGCCTCGATCGTGCCCCCTTCGCCTCGAACGAGGACGAGGGCGGCGACGTTCCACTCCTCGGTGAGGGCGAGGCCGTCCTCCTCGCCGAGCACCATGAGCGCCGTCGCCCAGGCGTCCGCCTCGGCGGCGGACGTCGCGATCACCGTCGCCGAAGCGGGGCCGTTCTCGACCGGTCTTCCGGTCCGCGGGTCGATCGTGTGGGAGACCCGGCGCCCCTCGTCGCGATAGAAGATCCGGTAGTCGCCTGAGGTCGCCATGCCCTGGTCGGAGAGCTCGACGATCGATTGGATCGAGCGACCCTCGTCGATCGGCTTCTCGATCGCGAGGCGCCAGGGGCCACCGCCGGGCCGTTCGCCGGCGGCGTAGACCTCGCCGCCGATCTCCACCAGGAAGTCCTCACGACCGAGCTCGAAGAGCCCGTGGGCGACGAAGTCGACGCCGTATCCCTTCGCGATCGACGAGAGGTCGATCTCGAGCGCCGGGTCGCCC
>JAUIMK010000345.1 GCA_030432735.1 bacterium | reverse complement strand
CCTTCTCGAGGGCGGCGCGTTCGAGGTCGCGCTGGGCCTCCTCGGAGCAGGCGAGGGCGAGGACGGACAGCGCGACGAGCGCGACGGGTCGGAGGAAGTTCGACATGGGGACTCCTTCGGTGCGGGGTGCGCCTAGATTAATACATGTGTTTTAACCGAGCAAGGGGCCGGAGTCGTCGCGGCCGGGTGCTACGCTGTGGCCCCGGAAATCGAAGGAGAATCCCCATGCCCGCACGCTTCAACCACATGGAGCTCACCCTGCCGAAGGGTGGTCTCGACGAGCACCGCGACGAGATCAAGCGCTTCTACGGGGAGCTGCTCGGCTGGGACGCGATCGACGTGCCCATCCTGGGACAGACCGGGCTCCTGCTCCGGACGGATCCCGAGACCAGCCAGTTCATCCTCGTGACCGAGCAGTCCGTCCACATCGACAGCCCCGGCTACGACCACCTCGGGATCATCTACGACAGCCGGGACGAGGTGGACGCGATCCTCGAGAAGACGAAGAAGCTGAAGGCCCAGGACGACCGGGTGCAGATCAAGGAGTACGAGGATCTCGTGACGGGAGGCGTCACGACCCACGCCTTCTACGTCAAGTTCCTGCTCCCGATCTGGTTCGACATCCAGGTGCAGGAATTCGACGAGGGCAAGGCGCCGGAGCGGAGCTGGACCTACGGCTGATCCGGCGGGTCGACGGGCGGCACGTACGCGTCGAGGGTCCGTCGGAAATGCCGCAGCCGGCTCTCCTGGTAGACGCCGAGGGACACCGTCGGCTTGCGCGAGGCGCGCAGCCCGCGCTGGACCCGCGGCATGATCGCCTGGTCCTCGTCGAGCACCGGTCCGAAGTAGGAGAGCTCGGGAACGTCGCTCCACGCCTCGTGCTCCTCCAAGAAGCGACGCGCCGCGGGCGGCGGCTTCTCCGCTCCGCGGGCGACCGGGAGGAGGAGCATCACCTCGAAGAGGCAGGAGCCCGGATCGTCGCCGTCGGGTCGCGCGCGGTAGAAGAGCGGCGAGCCGAGCCCGCCGAAGAGCACGACGTTCGGGAACAGGCTGTACTGGATCACGTCCTGGACCTCGGCATCGCTGAAGGGGCGCGTGTCGAGGCCGAGGTCCTGCTCCAGGCGCTTGCGTGAGGCTTCGACCATCACGGCGCGCGGGGTCGAGCCTGCCGGAATCGTGGTGCCCGGCTCGACCATGCCGAAGCGCGCGGCGATGTCGATGATCCGCTGGGGCGAGAGGTCGCCGCGGACGTGGGGGCTCGGGACGCCGGACGCGTTCAGCATGCGGTCGTAGTGGCGGCGCTCGGGCCAGACGTCGTACTGGGAGTTGGCGTCGCCGAAGAAGGGCAGGTTGGCGGGGTGGACGCCTATGATGTGGAAGGTCTCGATGAAGGCCTCGACCGCGACCTTCCAGTTGCAGTCGACCCGTCTCTCCACTCGTGCCGCGACGAAGCGGTCCTCGAGGGGCCAGCGTTCGAAGTGGCGCGGCAGGTCCTCGAGGTAGTCCGCGAGAGGCGGGGCCTCCGGGTCGAGGTTCACGAAGACGAAGCCGCCCCAGGTGTCGACCCGGGCCTCGGGCAAGCGGAACGCCTCGTCCTCGATCTGTGGGAAGTCCCAGCGACAGGGGACCTCCGAGAGCTCCCCTTCGAGGCTCCACGTGAAGCCGTGGAAGGGGCACCGGATGTGCTCGAGGCAACCGGGCGCGTCGCGCAGGCGGGTGCCTCGATGCAGACAGCTGTTGTGGAACGCGCGGAGCGCACCCGCCCGGGTCCGGACGACGATCAGCGAGTCGTCGGCGATGTCGTAGACGAAGGAATCGCCGGGCCGGGCCACGTCCTCGATGCGACCCGCGATCTGCCAGACCCGGCGCCAGAGGTGCTCGACCTCGCGACGGTGGTGTTCGCGAGACGTGTAGACGTCGACGGGCCATTCGCGGCGCTCGTCCGGAGGCGGTGCCTCCTCGCGCAGGAGCGGCGGCGCCGGGCTCGCATCGCCGTCGAGCACGTCCTGATATCCCGGCCCGGGACATCGCGCGCTTCGCCCCGCCTCGTCTGCCGCGCCCTCGTTCCTGCCCATCGGTCCACCTCCGCCGGGATCGCCCCTGGGAGGGCAGGGGCGATACGCATTCTAGGCGCTTCTCGTGCGCAAGTGCCGCCTCGCGGGCGCGACGCGCCTCGTGCGCGCCTCGGCCACTGTGGCACACTCGACGGGTCGCGCGGTCGCAATCCGCGCTCCGTTTCGCGCGCGGGCGAGCGACCCGCACCCGCGCCGAACGCCGACATCTCCACCGGAACACGGAAGGAAGCGCACCCATGCTGGACGTACTCATCAAGGGCGGCACGCTCGTCGACGGGACCGGCGGCCCTTCCCGCCAGGCAGACCTCGGAATCCGTGACGGCCGGATCGTCGCGATCGGGCAGATCGACGAAGAGGCGCGCGAGACGATCGACGCCACCGGCAAGGTCGTCGCCCCCGGGTTCGTCGACGTGCATACCCACTACGACGCGCAGGCCTTCTGGGACGGCACGCTCTCGCCGTCGCCCTACCACGGTGTCACGAGCATCGTGGGCGGCAACTGCGGATTCTCGATCGCACCGCTCTCGGAAGAGGCCGGCCCCTACCTCATGAAGATGCTCTCCCGCGTGGAGGGCATGCCCCTCGAGAGCCTCGAAGCGGGGGTGCCGTGGAACTGGCAGACCTTCGGTGAGTACCTCGACCAGCTCGAAGGCAAGCTCTCGGTGAACGCGGGATTCATGGTCGGTCACTCGGCGATCCGCCGGACCGTGATGGGCGAGCGCGCCGTCGGCCACGAGGCGACGGAGGAAGAGCTCGCCGAGATGGTGAAGGTCCTGCGTCAGTCCCTCGAGGAGGGCGGCATGGGCTTCTCGTCGACGGTGTCATCGACCCACAACGACTTCGATGGGAATCCGGTTCCGTCGCGCCACGCCTCGAAGGAGGAGATGCTGACCCTGGCGCGCCAGGTCCGCGACTTCGAGGGCACGACGGTCGAGTTCCTGCCGGGCGTGGGCTGGGGCGAGGAAGAGGCCAACTACATGGCCGACCTCTCTCTGGCGGCGAACCGGGCCGTCAACTGGAACGTGCTCGTCCCGAACGCGCAGAACATCCAGCACGCCGAGCAGCAGCTCGCCGCGACGGACATCGCGCGCAAGCGCGGGGCCGAGGTGATCGCGTTGACGGTTCCGCAGCCGATGACCATCCGGATCAACCTGGACTCGGGCTTCGTGTTCGACGCGCTCCACAACTGGGCGCCCTTCTTCCAGCTCTCGAAGGAGGAGAAGCTCGCGTTCCTCGCGGACCCGGCGAAGCGGAAGCAGCTCGGCGCGGATGCGCAGAACCCGGAGTCGCCGATGCACATGCTGGCGAACTGGGAGGGCTTCACGATCGACCAGGTCCAGAAGGACTCGCTCCAGAAGTACCGCGGGCGAAGGGTGGGCGAGATCGCCGCGGAGGAAGGGAAGGACCCCTTCGACGTGATGATCGACATCGCGGTCGAGGACGATCTCCAGACCTACTTCATGCCGCCGACGATGGGCGACGACGACGAGACCTGGAAGATGCGCGGCGAGCTCTGGCACGACGATCGCACGATCATCGGCGCGAGCGATGCCGGCGCCCACCTCGACATGATCGATACCTTCGCGTTCTCGAGCAAGGTCCTCGGCGAGGGCGTTCGCGAGCGGGGCCTCATCACGATGGAGGAGGCGATCCGACAGCTGACGGACATCCCGGCGAAGCTCTACGGCCTGCGCGAGCGCGGGCGGCTCGAAGAGGGCTTCCATGCGGACGTCGTCGTCTTCGATCCGGAGAAGGTCGGTCTCGGCGAGACCTACACGAAGTTCGACCTCCCGGCGGGCGCCGGGCGACTCTACGCCGACGCGCGCGGGATCGAGCACGTCTTCACGAACGGGGTCGAGATCGTCCGCGACGGCGAAGACACGGGCGCTCGGCCGGGCACCGTCTTCCGCAGCGGCCGCGACTCGGCGACGGTCCCGCTGCCCGGCGGTTCGGGGGCCTAGCGCGTGGGGCTGCGTGCCTGGATCAAGCCGAGGTTCCAGGACCTGGCGATGCGGCAGATGAATCCGCTCCGGGTCGACACGATTCGCGAGGCGGAAGGCGAGGTCCTCGAGGTCGGATTCGGGACCGGTCTCAACCTCGCCTACTACGGACCCGCGGTGAAGACCCTCGTCGGGCTCGATCCGCTCGACGTCTCGGACGTCGACGCGGTCCGCGCGCGCATCCGGGAGGCCGATTTCCCGATCGAGCGGCGGGCGCTCCGCGCGGACGGTGGGCTTCCCTTCGACGCCGGGCGCTTCGACACGGTCGTGACGACGTGGACCCTCTGCTCGATCCCCGAGGTCGCGAAGGCGCTGCGCGAGATGCGCCGCGTCCTCAAGCCCGGCGGTCGCTACGTCTTCATCGAGCACGGACGCGCGGACGAAGCGGGGACGGCGCGCTGGCAGGATCGGGTGAACCCGATCTGGAACCGGATGTGCGACGGCTGCAACATCAATCGCAAGATCGATCGGTTGGTGGAAGAGGGCGGCTTCGAGATGGCCAGCCTCGATCGTTTCCGCGCGAAGGGCCCCGGCATCGTCGCGCAGA
>JAUIMK010000344.1 GCA_030432735.1 bacterium | reverse complement strand
CTCGCGGTAGGGCCAGTCGATCACGCGTCGCCGCTGGCCGGGCATCTGATCGCGGTCGACGAGGGTCTCGAAGGCGACGTATTTCGCCTTGCTCGTCGGCTCGAAGCGCTTCAGCAGATCACCGAGGGAGAGCCCGATCCAGGGCACCACCATCGACCACGCCTCGACGCAGCGGAAGCGGTAGATGCGCTCCTCGAGAACCGCCGGGGCGATCAGCTCCTCGAGGCCGACGCGGCCCGGCTTGCCGACCTCGCCGTCGATCACGACGGACCAGGGCTCGGGTCGCAGCGTGTGGGCGTTCTTCGCCGGATCCCGCTTGCCCGTACCGAACTCGTAGAAGTTGTTGTAGCTGGTCGCGTCGTCGTAGCTCGAGACCGGATCCTCGGCGCGGTAGACGGGGCCCTTCGCGGGGAGGTACTCGAGGGCGCGAAGGCCGGATTCCTCCGGCGTGCTCGGCTTCGCGGCGGCTTCGTCGGCGGCGGGGCAGCCGGCGAGAGCGGCACCGAGGGCGGCGGTGGCGCCGAGCCGCAGGACCTCTCGTCGGTTCAGGAAGACCGCCTCGTCGGTGATCTCCGCGCTCGGGAGGGTGGGGATGTCCTTGCTGCGCACGTGGGCTTCTCCTCGCCTGCCGGCCTTCTGCCGGGCGTTCCCGGCCCCATGGGGTCGGGCTGCGGTCGTTCCGATGCTTCGAGAGTGGGTTCGTTCGAGGGGGCGCCGGGGTTACAGCTTATCTTCCGCGCGGACGATGCGTTCGGTGATCGATGACCCTGCGCAGCGTGACTGCGCGCCGGGGCGGCAGGCCGAAGGAGCCCACGAACCGCGCCGGGAACGAGGAAGACCCGTGACCCAGATCCCGTCCACGACCCGAGCGCGCCGCACGCTCGTCACCACGCTCCTGATCGCGCTGGCGATCGCCGTCTTCGTTCCGTCGACCGCCTCCGCGCGGGACTCCGCGGCGCGCAAGTTCGGCCGCGGTGTCTCGAACATGACCCTGGGCGTCCTGGCGATTCCGGGTCAGATCATGGACACGAGCAAGGAGTCCGGTCCCTTCGTCGGCGCGACCTGGGGATTCGCCAAGGGCGTAGGCTACACCGTGGCCCACGAGGTGGTCGGGATCTTCGAGTTCCTGACCTGCCCCTTCGAGACGCCGCCGGGCTACAAGCCGATCCTGACGCCCGAGTTTCCGTGGGAGTACTTCACGAAGAGCCGCTCGTCGCGGCGTTAGGCGACGTCAGTCGCCGCGCCGGAGCGGGCCGCGGACCCATTCCGCCCAGGGCCGGGCGAAGGGCAGGAACCGCTCCTGGACCCGGTCGACGAGGCCCGGCGTGATCACGTCCTCGAAGTCGTCGAGGGTGAGCTCGAGTCGGATCACCCCCTCGTCGTGCTCGATGCCGGTCAGGCGGGTCTGCGGCGCGAGCCGCGGGAGCGGCACGTAGGTCCGGAAGAGGCTCGCCAGTCGATTGCGGATGCCGAGGAACTCCTGGTGCTTCGGCCGAAGGACGACCCATCCGCGAGAGATCTGCACCTCGGTCTCGGCCCGGCTGATCGGGAAGCCCGCGACGTCCATCCGGAACTCGATCGATTCCCGGGTCAGCCGGAGCGCGAAGGGCGCGCGCGTGCGATCGAGCCAGGTGTCGACCTGGCGTTGGTCGATGGTCACCACCAGGCGAGGCCCCTCGACCACGAAGCGCGCCGGGATGCCGGGCACGAACTGGAAGCGTCGGGCCTCCAGCACGAGCCGTTCGACCGGCAGCGCGAGCACCGCCATCCCCGCCAGCTCGAGCCGCGCGTCCTCGAAGTGGCCTCGCGCGCTGTCCGCGAGGGCGCCGCTCCAGCTCACCCGGGCGGGCATCTCGAGGAAGGTGCTGATCACCTGGTCGATGGCATCGGAACGCATGCTCGATTCCGTTCGCCTAACGCTTCGCTTCCGACTCCGCCTCGAGGGCGGCGAAGGCGGCAGCGGCCCGGGCGGCGAGGGATTCGCGCTCCGCGGGGCGCAGGCGGGGGGTGTCACGGACCGATTCCTCGATCCGCGCGACGTCCAGGGAGACGAGGGCGTAGGTCTCTCCGCTCGCGGCTCGCCAGACCTCCTCGAGCTGGATGCCGCGCATCGAGGTGCTCGAGAGCTGGTGGACGATCGTGTCGAGATCGCCGTCGTCGCCGCTTCGGTCCACCAGGCGGACGAGGCTCTCGATCGTGACCTCGAGGCTGCGCGCGATCTCGGCTCGGCCCCGGGCGATCGCGGTCTCGCGCGCGGCGACCCGGTTGCGATGGGCCGGCGCGGAGCCGACGCCGCAGACGATGCGCCGTGCCCGGGCCGGGTCGGACCAATGGGCGCGGCAGCCGGAGAGCAGCCAGGTCGGCGCGTCTTCGAGGGAGGCGGGCTCGCGCGCGGGGGTCGCATAGGGGGACGCGGACGGGGGCGGCGAGGAACACCCGAGGATCGACGCGAGGAGGAGCGCGATCGCGAACCCGCCCGCGCGCCCGTGCCTTCGCCGAATCGTCATGCGCTCTTCCCGCTCCGCCCGCACCTGCCTCTCCCACTGCACAGCGCCCGTCGCCTCGCTCGCCGTCCTGCCGGAACCTAACCAGCGTCCAGCGCCACTGCATCGATGCGATCGCGCGACGAGACCGGTCCTCCGACCCGGAAGTCGGCCGAACGCCCGTTGACCCCAGGAGCCCGAAGCAGGATCATCGGGTCCGATCGCCGTTTCCGAGACGATATGAGGATAGGGGGAGATCCCATGCTTCGCGTTCCGTTCCGTGCTTCGAATTCCGCCCGCCGCTCCCGCCTCGCGCTGCGCCTACTGCTGCTCGTCGTCGTCGGGCTCGCCGTGGGCTGTGGGGGCACGACGGTCACCCGGACGGCGGTCGAGGAGGAGATCGACCTATCCGGCCTCTGGAACGACGTCGACAGCCAGCAGGTCTCCGAAGAGATGATCTCCGACTCGCTCTCGCGCGTCTGGATCGAGGACTGGCGCGACCGCACGGGCAAGCGCCCCACGGTGATCGTCGGGGCCGTTCGCAACAAGTCGAGCGAGCACATCAACACGCGCACCTTCACGAAGGACCTCGAGCGCGCGTTCGTCAACTCGGGACGCGTCCGGGTCGTCGCCGACAGCGGCGAGCGCGAAGGGCTGCGCGAGGAGCGCCTCGACCAGCTCCGCAACGCCACGATCGAGACTGCCAAGAGCATGGGCAAGGAGATCGGTGCCGACTTCATGCTGATCGGCGGTATCAACACGATCATCGATGCCGCCGACAACAAGCAGGTCCGCTTCTATCAGGTCGAGCTCGAGCTGATCGCGCTCGAGACGAACGAGAAGGTCTGGATCGGCCAGCACAAGCTGAAGAAGCTGGTGAAGAACCCGAAGTACCGCCTCTAGTCTTGCTCCTGCCGCTCCCCCCGACCGCAGGATCGCGCTCTCATGACGCCCCGACCGCTCGCTCCGCTCCTCGCGACCCTCGGTTGTGCTTCGACCGGACGCGTCCAGCAGTTGCTCGAAGCGCAGATGAAGCTGGGCGACTACCCGACGGCGATCCAGACCGTCGAGCAGGAGCGGGAGCGCGCCTACCGGGGCAAGAACCGTCTCCTCTACTACCTGGAGCGCGGCATGCTGCTCCATCTCGCCGGGCAGTACGCGGAGAGCAACGCCGCCTTCGAGACGGCCAAGCAGATCGGCAACGAGCTCTACGCGGCGAGCATCACCGGCACCGGCCTGTCGCTCATGACGAACGACTACGCCCTCGACTACGCGGGCGAGAACTTCGAGCGCACGCTGATCCATCTCTTCTCGGCGCTCAACTACGAGCAGCTCGGCGAGATCGACTCGGCGCTCGTCGAGATCCGTCAGGTCGGCGACTACCTGAGGAAGCTCCAGGTCGATTCGACCAACGACAACGTCTACCAGGAGGACGCCTTCGCGCGCTATCTCGGCGCGCTCTTCTACGAGATGGGCGGCGAATACGATGCCGCGCTCGTCGACTACAAGAAGGCGCTCGATGCCTACGACACCTACGCGAGTCAGTTCTCGGTTCCGCGGCCGCCCTCGCTCTTCGCGAACGCGGAGCGCGTCGCCGGTCGTCTCGGCCGTTGGGCCCGGAACGACCTGCGCGACCGCGGAAGCAGCGGGGTGGCCCGGGAGATTCCCGCGGGCCACGGCGAGATCGTCCTCCTTCACTACAACGGTCTCGCCCCGGTCAAGGACCAGGAGACGATCGTCCTGCCCTTCAGCGAGGCCTGGGCGATCGTCCTCGCGCTCCAGCTGATCGGCGACGGCCAGGCGCAGCAGCAGATCGCGCGGGCGACGACCTACGTCTCTTTGCTCTCGGGCGTCGACGTCGTCCCGGTCGCGTTCCCGAAATACGTCGCTCGCCCCTATTCGATCGCCGCGATGGAACCCCGGCTGCCCGAAGCGACACTGATCACCGGGCCCGAGCTCGTCGAGGACATCGGCGCCATCGCCGAGAAGGACCTCGCGGATCGCCGCGCGCGGATCTACGCGAAGGCGGTGGCCCGGGCCGCGATCAAGTACGCGATCCAGAAGGGGGCCGAAGAGGCGGCGCGGCAAGCGTCGAACGGCGACCAGAACCAGGCGCTGATGATCGCGGGAACGCAGCTT
>JAUIMK010000026.1 GCA_030432735.1 bacterium | reverse complement strand
CTGGCACAGCGGGAATCGCTTCGTCTCGCGATGGTCCTGCAGGACGTCCGGCGCAGCTGGAGCGAGGACGAGGCGTTGCTCCTCGATTGGCTCGCGGAGCGCAACGTCCCCGGCCGCGTCGTGCTCACGAAGACGGACAAGCTGAAGCTGATGAAGCGCAAGGAAGCGGTGCGGAAGCTGCGGTCGGCGATCGGCGAGGGCTTCGGCAAGCCGATCGCGACCTCGTCCCAGAAGGGCGAGGGGCTCGACGTGGTCTGGCGGACCTGCTTCGAGTTCGCGTATCCGGAGCGATTCATGGAGCCTGCGCCTTCGCCGGAGCCCGGACCGCCGGTCCGGTCCGAGGTCGCGGCGGCGGACGACGAGCGCGATCCCTCCGACGCTTGACGGTCGCCTAACGAAAGAGGTCCGTCGCCGGGTCGCGCAGGAGATCGCGCACGCTTCCGTCCCCCTCGATCGGGAAGCCTTCGACGACGATGACCGGGATGCCCGCGCTCTTCAGCATGAGCAGGCCCGCCGCCGCAGCGAGCTGATCCGCGGTCGCCGGCTGGGTCACGAGCAGCTCGCGGCCGATCCGGTCGCGGGAGCCGCGATCGTCCTTGATCGGCGCGAGTCCGGCGGAGCCCAGGGCGACGTCGACCAGGCCGTCGCGCCAGGGGCGGCCGAAGGTGTCGGTGATGACGACCGGCGTGTGGGTGCCGTCCGTGGAGAGCGCTTCGTGGATGCGTCGCGCCGACGCGTCGGGGTCGAGGGGGAGCAGGACCGCGATGTCCTCTCCCGGCGCGTTCGAGAGATCGACGCCGGCGTTGGCGCACACGAAGCCGTGCTTCGTCTCGCAGATCAGGACGTTGTTGCCGCGGCGGACGATGCGCGTGCTCTCGTCGAGCACGATCTGCACCTGTCGGGGATCGCGGTCGTGATCCGCCGCGATCTCCTTCGCCTCCTCGCCGGGGGTGACGTCGGCGAGGCGCACGAGCCGACCCTCGGCCTTCGACACGATCTTCTGCGCGATCACGACGACGCGCCCGTCGAGGGCCACGCCCGCCGCGTCGGCGGCCTCGCGGATCATCGCCGCCAGATCCGTTCCGGGCGCGACCTCGGGCAGGCCGGGGATCGGCAGCAGTCGAATCGCTCCGGGCGGATCAGACATCGGCGTCTCCGTCGGCGGCCTCGCGCAGGAGCGTCCGGGTGCGCGCACCGCCGCCCTCGGTCTCGAGGAAGTCGTCGAGATCCTCCGGCTGGTCGAGGTCGATCGCGAGCGAGGGCAGGGCGAGCTCGTGGAGGGGCACGCCCGCGTCGGCCGCCGCCTCGCCGTGGCGCTTCGCGCTGTCGGGACCGAAGCGGCAGGGGATCAGGCCGGCGGGATGGTGGAGCAGCGCGGACGTCCCCCCATCCGCCGAGGGGGCGAGCCAGACGCCCGGCGCTTCGTTCTCGGCGGCCTCGAGCAGTCGCGCGAAGTCGCTGGCCAGCGCCCCGGCGACGTCCCCCAACACGATCAGGAGGTCGTCGCCTTCTTCGCACAGTCGCTCGCGCCCGTCCTCGAGCGCGGCGTTCAGCCCGGGCTCGGGTCGCAGCAGGACCTCGGCGCCGGCGGCGCGGGCATGGGACGCCACCGTCTCGTCCGGCGTCGTGACGGCGATCCGATCGATCCCCGGCGTCGCGGTGAGGGCCTCGATCAGATCCTCGAGCATCGCGAGCGTCAGCCGTCGCCGCAGCCCGTCGGGCAGGCGCGACAGCAGCCGGGACTTGCTGTCCTCGAGGTTCTTGACCGGGATCAGCGCCGTCGTCATCGCAGTCGGTCCGCCACGCCGAGCGCCGCCCGGGCGACCGCTTCCGAGACCGTCGCATCGACCATCATCGTGTCGACCGCCGCCGCCGCGAGTCCGAGCGCTTCCACCTCCGGAAGGAGCGCCGCATCCCGCTCGTCGAAGACGAACCCGTCGATCCAATCCGCGTAGAAACGCGCGACGCCCAGGGCGGAGACCTCGATCCCGAGCGCGCGCAGCAGGGTGTGGGCCGGCCCCTTGATCGGAGCGCCGCTCACGATCGGGGAGACGGCCACGATCGGGGCGGAGGAAGCGTCGAGGGCGTCGCGCACCCCCGGCACGGCGAGGATCGGCCCGATCGAGACGATCGGGTTGCTCGGGCAGACGAGGATCGTGCGCGCAGAGGCGATCGCGTCGAGGACGCCCGGTGCCGGTCGGGAGGCCCGTGCGGCGGAGAGATCGACGGCTTCGACGTCGGTCGGGGCCCCGTCCCGGACGAGGTACTCCTCGAAGTGGATCGAGCTCCCCCCGGAGAGCTCGACCCGCGTCGGGCACGGATCGTTCGACATCGGCAGCAGGCGAAGCGCGAGCCCGAGGTCCCGGCGCAGCTCGTCCGTGACTTCGTGGAGCCCGGCGCCCGCGGCCAGCCGGAGCGTGCGGTGGAGGCAGTTCGCGTAGTCGGCGTCGCCGAGGCGGAACCAGGTCTCGTGGCCGAGCTCCGCCAGCCGGTCGACGAGATGATAGGTGTCACCGGCCAGGCCGAAGCCCCGTTCGGGGTCGATCCGCTCCGCGAGCGTATAGGTCACGATGTCGAGATCGGGAGAGACGTGGACCCCGTAGAAGGAGCGGTCGTCGCCGGTGTTCACGACGACGGTCAGCGCCTCGGGCGGCACGGCCCGCACGACGCCACGCAGGTAGCGCGCCGCGCCGACGCCGCCGGCGAGGACGACGACCGGGCCGCTCACTGCTCGTCTCCGGAGGAATCGCCGGCGCCCGCGCCCCCGCGCTCCGCGCGGAGTCGTTCGAGGCGCTCCGCGTCCGCGGTCAGGCGCTCCGCCACCGCGCGCAGCTCCGGGTCGTCGTGGAAGGGCGCGGCCTCGAGATCCCGAGGCGTGGTGACCATCCCGGCGAGGGCCTCGCGGTCGCGTTCCACGCGCGCTTCGAGGGCGGCGATCTCGGCCTCCCGGGCCTCCGCGTCCGCCGGCAGCGGCTCGCCCTCGCTCCCCGTCGCGCACGCCAGCAGCGCCACCGGGAGCAGCGCGACGCGGGCGCTCCGTCCAGATCGCCGCGCGCGCGAGGGTCGTTCCGGGAAGGTCATGTCGCGCGATTCTTCGCGACCCCCGGCCCGGCGTCAAGTGCGCGTCCCCAAACGTGAAATCGCGTCCACCCGCCACGCGTGAACCGCGCGCCGCCCGCGCCGGCGGGGAGGCGCTGGGGGCGGCGAGAGGGCCATGAGACGCGTGGACTTCGGAGCGCAGCGGCAGGGATGCGGTCGGTCGTGGCAGGGAATGCTCGGGGTGTGGTGGGTCCTCCTGGCGATGGTCGGTCCGACCGCGGTCGAGGCGGATGGGCCGGACGTCGCCTGGCGCCCCGCCGCCTGGGACGCGCGGCCCGGGGAGCCGCTCGTCGCGGTGGCGGTGTCGCCGCATGCCGGATCCGCCGTGGCCTCGGGAGGGACGGTGCGGTGGCGGCGCGCCGACGCGGGCGGATCGCTCGAGCGCGCGGCGATGGAGGACCTTCGCGATCTCGCGTTCGGGCCGGACGACGCGCTCTGGATCGGAACGGCCACGGGGCTCTTCCGCTGGGAGAAGGGCGCTCGGCCGACCCGTCGCGGGCTGCGCGGGGACGCCGGCGCCGCCGACATCCGGCGGGTCGTCGCGAGCGCGGACGGGCTGCTGATCGCGACGGGCGCCGGTGCCTACTGGTCGAACGAAGGGCGGATCTTCCAGCCCCTCTCGTCCACGCGGGTCGACCGCGCCGTCGAGCAGGCGGCCTTCCTCCGGCCTCGCTCGGCGTCGACGACCTCCGATCGACGGGTGCTCTGGCTCTTCGGCGCGGCGGGGTTCGAGCGGATCGAGGGGCTCGTCGGTGACTCGGGGCTGCGAATCCTCCGGCGGGACCGACTGCCGCTCCCGCGACCGAGAAGCGACGCGAGTCCCGTCGACCTCGCGGCCTCGCCGGACGCGGAGACGATCGCCGTCCTCTATCCGGATCGGCTCGCCCTCGCGGAGGCGGACGCGCGCGTGCCGGTGTGGCGGTCGAGCCGGCCGGTGCTGGCGCCGGGAGCCGCGGCGCAGCGGATCGGGTGGACGGAAGAGCGGATCCACCTCGCGACGGATCGGGGCCTCTTCCGGGCCGCCGACCCGACGGGCCGCTTCGAACGGATCGGCCCGGAGCCGGGCGCGCAGCCCTGCGTCGACCTCGACGTCTCTGTCCGCGCCGCGCTCGCGCTCGTGCTCTGTCGCTCGGGCGTCCTCGTTCGGGACGCCGCCCGTTCGAGACCGGTGGCGCGTGCTGCGCCCGGGCCGAGCGGCGGCTCTGCGGACGCGGGGCCGATGATTCCGCCGGATCCGCCGGTGGCCGCGCTGCGCCGCCGCGCGCTTCTCCAGACGGGGCTCGAGCCGGAGCGCGACCGCGCGTTGCGCGCGGGGCTCGCGCGTCGCGGGTGGTGGCCGGAGCTCGGCCTTCAGCTCGGCGCGGATTTCGATCACGACGATCGGCGCTTCGCCGACCAGTCCTTCGTCTCCGGGGACTACCGCCGGCTCTTCGACCGGACCCGCGATCGGGGGACCTACTTCGAGGCGACGATCCAGCTCGACTGGAACCTGGGCGACGTCGCCTATCCCGACGACAGCGTCGATCTCTCGCGGGAGCTCCGGCAGGTCCTCGCCCTGCGCGACGACGTGAGCGACGAGATCCACCAGCTCTACTTCGAGCGGGCGCGCATCCGCGAGCGTCTCGCCGCCGGCGGTCCCTTCGAGCCCGGAGAGCCCGCCCGCCTCCGCCTGCGTGCGGAAGAGCTGGCGGCCGGACTGGACGCATGGACCGGTGGCTGGCTCTCCGAGTGGCAGCGCGCCCAGCCGTCCGCGCCGCCCGAATCTTCATCCCCGAACGACGGTCCCGAGAACCGAGGTCTTGCTCTCGAATGAAGCTCCGAATCCTCTCTCGAATCCCGATCGCCCGCCTCGCGCGGGCCTCCTTCCTGACGTCCTTGTTGGCCGCGGGCTCCGCGTCGGCGATGCCCCTGCTCTCGGAGGTCTACTACGACGCACCGGGCAGCGACGACGGCGCGGTCTTCGTCGAGCTCTCCGGACCCGCCGGCTTCGTCCTCGACGGCTGGCTGGTAGAAGGCGTGAACGGCAGCAACGGCGCCGTCGCGCCATCGATCGCGCTCAGCGGGGCCATCGGCGCCGACGGGCTCTTCGTCCTGGCCGATCGCTTCTCCGACGGCACGACGGCGGTCGCGAACGCGGACCTGCTCGCCAACTTCGACTTCCAGAACGGCCCGGACAGCGTGGTCCTGCGGGACGCCGATTCGCTGGTACGGGACGCGCTCGGCTATGGCGTGTTCGCTCCGGACGAGATCTTCGCGGGGGAGGGCACGGCGGCGCCGGACGGAGCGGCCGGCGAGAGCCTCGCGCGGCTCTTCGCGGATCTCGACACCGACGACAACGCCGCGGACTTCGCGCTGCTGTCGACGCCGACGCCGGGGGAAGCGAGTTTCGCGGTGGTGCCCGAGCCGGGGACCGGACTGCTGATGTCCCTCGGTCTCGCGGGGCTCTCCGCCGCGGGACGAAAGACCTCGCGTCATCCCGGGGCGGACGGTCCGGCTCGCCGCCGTTAGTCTCTGCGCGCGCGACCGGAGGCGTCCTCCGGTCGCGCGCTGCAACCAACCGCGCAGCGGCCGCCGCGACGCCTCGCGTGAGCACGCAGGCGGCGACGGCGGCGACGGCGGCCGGCGAAGACGCCGCTTCTGCGCACCGCGAAGGGATGGACATGGCCAAGAAGGTCGACTGGTACTACTTCCGCAAGGGTTGAACGAGCTGCACCAAAGCGTCCAAGTTCCTGGACGCCAACGAGATCGCGGTGCAGGAAGAGATCCCGGCGAGTCGCAAACTCGGCGAGAGCGAGGCGAAGGCGATCGCCGAAGCCTCCTCGAAGGTCTACGTCGCCAAGGGCAAGAAGCTCGACGTCTTCGACATGAAGTCGGCGAGGGTCGGCGACGTCGCGGCGAAGATGCTCGGGCCGACGGGAAATCTGCGGGCTCCCACGATGCGCGTCGGGAAGACGACGATCGTCGGCTTCAACGAGGAGACTTTCGAAGAGGTCCTCTCGTAGTCGGTCGGCGCGCCAGCGCGCTCGAAGCTGCCGAAGCGCTGCGCGCGCGTGCGGTCGGGGCGCCGTCGGAGGTCGGGGGAGATTTCCCTCGGGACTCGTGGGCGGCTCCGCGCGAGGCGCGGCGAGCGCGCGGGCTTTCAGGTTCTGCCGCGGCGACCCGATAGGAGAAGGACCTGCGTCCGGAGTTCCGGTGGGGGTGGGTCCGGTCGTGGCGACGGCCGGGCGAGGGCTATGTTGCGGCGCCCGCGTGTGCGGGGATGCGTCGGATCGAAGGGGGCGTCGACTCGCGATGCTGTCGGGCTTCAACACGAATTTTCGCTATCGGGGCGTGCTCTTCCACGTCCAGACCGAAGATTCCGGCCTGGGGAACCCCCACGTGATCACCCACCTCTTCCATGGTGGGAACATCATGGCCAGCGAGAAGCGCGACTACTCCGATCTGCTCGGCGAGATGGACGGCGAGGCCCTCGACGGCGCGGTCCGCAAGCTGATGGAAGGCCTCCACAAGTCGATGCTCAAGCAGCTCTCCCGGGGCGAGCACGACGCGGCGATCGAGCAGCGGATGGGGCCCGACGTCTTCTGCGCCGCGCCCGAGGCTCCCGCTGCCGATCCGCCGACGGTGACCGAGGAGGAGCGTCCGCCCGCGGCCGCGACGCCCTCGGTCCCGCCGATGGCCGAGCCCACCCGGCTCGAGGTCGAGGCACCGGCGCCGGCGCCGGAGAAGACCGATGCGTCGTCGCGGCTGTCCCGGGTCTTCGGGGATCGCGTCGTGAGCGAGAAGCCCCTCGACGAGGTCGTCCTCGACTACCTGGTCGAGAACGCCCGCAAGCGGAAGCGTTCGGCGAAGCCGTAGTCGGCGCCCCGGATCCGGGCCGTCGCCGCCCGCGTCGTGCTCCGGCGAGCCGCTCGCGAGACGGGCCGCAGGCAGCGTTCTGTGCGAATCTCTCGCGGTCGGTCACGGACCGACCCTCCCCCCGCAGAGCAGCCGAGCGAGCGCTCCTTGAGACGCAGGGCGACCAATCCGGCCGGCGAGCCGCCGGTCCGCATGTACCACGTTTCGAAGTCGTACATGGCGGGGCAGTACGCGTTGCACGACGTGTCCCTCGAGGTGCGGCGGGGCGAGTTCGTCTTCCTGACCGGGGCGTCCGGGGCGGGCAAGACGACGCTGCTCGAGCTGATCTTCGCGGCGACCGAGCCCTCGGAGGGGCAGATCCTCGTGCTCGGGCGGAACGTCGCCCGCCTCGGCGCAGGGGCCGTGCCGGCACTCCGGCGGCGGGTCGGCGTCGTCTTCCAGGACTTCAAGCTGCTCGACGACCGGACGGTCGAGGAGAACGTGCGGCTGGCCCTCGACGTGATCGGGACGCCGCGGCGCGAGGCGCGCACCCGGGTATTCCAGCTGCTGAAGTCCGTCGGCCTGCAGCACCGCCGCTTCCATCACCCGAAGTCCCTGTCCGGCGGCGAGCAGCAGCGCGTCGCCCTCGCGCGGGCGCTGGTGAACGAGCCCGAGATCCTGCTCGCCGACGAGCCGACGGGCAACCTCGATCCCGAGCTCACGATCGAGATCATGGATCTGATCATGGCGGCGGCGACGCGGGGCACGACGGTGATCGTGGCGACCCACGACCACTCGCTCATCGATCGCTACGGCAAGCGCATGCTGCGCCTCGAGAACGGCCGGATCGCCGAGGACCAGCCCGCGGCGACCGCCCGGCTCGGGAGCGGCGCATGAGTCGCGTCCTCGTGCTCGTCCGCGTGATGTTCGCGAACGCCCTTCGTGGGGTGCGTCAGGCGAGCACGACGAGTCTGCTCGCCGTGTTCACGATCGCGGTCGTGCTGGTCCTGGTCGGGAGCGCGTCGCTCCTCGTCGCGAACATG
Source organism: bacterium (assembly GCA_030432735.1). Lineage (GTDB taxonomy): Bacteria > Myxococcota_A > UBA9160 > UBA9160 > UBA4427 > UBA4427. The sequence continues at coordinate 18,277 of JAUIMK010000026.1, read as the reverse complement.
ACGGGGATCCTCGACGACTTCGGCGCCGAGCTGCAGCTGACGGCCTATCTCGAGAGCGACCTGCCCGAGACGGAGCTCCCGGGCCTCGCGGAGCGGGTCGCGGGGGCGCCCGGGGTCGCCTCCGTCGAGCTGGTGACGAAAGAGGAAGCGCTCGAACGCTTCGAGCGCATCGCCGGGGGCGGCGCGCTCCTCGAAGGCCTCGAAGAGAACCCGCTGCCCGCTTCCCTCGAGATCGAGCTCCTCCCCGAAGCGCGCACCGCCGAGGCGCTGGCGACCCTGCGCGAATCCCTCGACGGGCTGCCCGGCATCGACGAGCTGGCCCACGGCGAGGAGTGGATCGAGGGCTACACCCGGGCGGTCGCGCTGATCCGCGGCGGCGCCTGGGGCATCGGCCTCGTCCTCGGCCTCGCGGCCCTGCTCATCGTGGCGAACACGATCCGCCTGGCCTTCTACGCCCGGCGCGACGAGCTCGACATCCTGGCCCTGGTCGGCGCCAGCCGGACCTTCGTCCGGGTCCCCTTCCTGCTCGAGGGAACGCTGCAGGGGATGTTGGGCGGGCTGCTCGCCCTGCTCATCGTGTTCGGCGCCTACGAGCTGCTCCTACCGCAGCTGCGCTACGGGCTCGAGCTCCTGGTCGGGCGGGCCGAGCTCTCCTTCTTCGGCTGGAGCGAGTCGCTCCGCCTGGTCGCGGCGGGGGCCGGGCTCGGGCTGCTGGGCGCGATGACCGCCCTCGCGGGTTGGCGCGGCGAGTCGTGAGCCCTTCGCGTCTCGCGACCCGGGCGCCGCTCGTCGCGCTCGCCGCCCTCGGGCTCGTCGTCGCGACGGCGGCGTTCGGCCAGGACCGACAGGAGGAGCTCGATGCGCTCCGGGATCGGATCGAGGACAGCCGCGAACGGGTGACCACCCACGAGGCGGACGAGCGTGCGCTGCTCGAGCAGCTCGAAGACGTCGACCGCCGACTCACGGAAGTCATCCGGGAGCGGGACCAGGCGCGGCGCGACGTCGCGAAGGCCCAGGCCCGGGTCGAGGCGCTCGGACCGGATCTCGCGAAGGCGAAGCGGGCGCTCGCGTCGACCCAGCGTGCGTTGTCGGCTCGGGCGGTCGCGCTCTATCGCGGCGGCGAGCTCGGTCCGGTGCGCGTGCTCTTCTCGTCGGACTCGCTCCCCGAGATGCTCAGCCGCGCGAGCGCGCTCCGGGTGCTCGTCCGGCACGATGCGAGCCTGGTGGCCCGCCACGCGGAGGAGCGGGATCGGCTGGAAGCGGTGGAGGCGAAGGAGCGCGCTGCCCTCGACGAACGGCGCGCGGCGGACGCGCGGCTCGCCGGTCACGCGACGCGCCTCGCCGGTGAACGCAAGGAGAAGGCGGTGATCCTCGCGCGGGTGCGGGAGGACCGGACGACGGAGCGGCGACTCCTGCTCGAGCTCGAGCAAGCGGCGCAAGCCCTCGAGGAGACGATCCGGACCCTCGGCTCCCGCGCGTCGAGCGGCGGCGTCGGCGAGGGCTTCAGGGAGCGCAAGGGCAAGCTCGCGCCGCCGGTCGCGGCCTCGGTCGTCGAACGCTTCGGGAAGGTCGTCGATCCCGAGTTCAGGACCACGACGTTCCGGAGCGGCATCGACTTCGGAGCCGACGCCGGGGAGCGGGTGCTCGCCGTCGCGCCCGGTCTCGTCCGCTTCGCCGGTTGGTTCCGCGGCTACGGGCGGATCGTGATCGTCGACCACGGCGACGGTTTCCACACCATCTCGGGTCACCTCGACGAGATCCACGTCACGGTCGGCACGCCGGTCGAAGAGGGCGAGCCGCTGGGCACCGTCGGCGAGACCGGATCCCTCTACGGCCCGAGCCTCTACTTCGAGCTCCGGGAGAACGGGCAGCCCCTCGATCCCGAGCCCTGGCTGCTCGACCCGAGGGCATGAGGGGAACTGCTACCCTCCCGCCTTCGTCCGAATCGGACGCCCCCCGAACAGCGAGCCGTCCGGGCCTTGCCGGCCCGCGGTGTCATGAGGACTCGACGTGAACGAGCGACCGTCCACCCACCCGACCCGAGGCGGGTCGGCCCCGCGTCTTCGGCCCGTTGCCGGTCTGCTCGCCGCCGCGGCGATCGCGCTGCCCTTCGCGGCGGCGCAGGCGGATGAAGAGCGCGATCGACGCGCCCAGCGCTACGAGGACCTCGCGGTGTTCACCAGCGTGCTCGAGCGCGTCCGCAGCCACTACGTCGAGGAGGTCGACGAGCACGCGCTGATGGAATCCGCGATGAAGGGGATCCTCGAGGACCTCGACCCGCACTCGGCCTTCATGACGCGCGAGTCCTGCGAGGACATGAAGACCGAGACCCGCGGCGAGTTCCACGGGATCGGCATCGAGATCTCGAAGGCGACCGGGGCCTTCATCGAGGTCGTGGCGCCGATCGACGGCACCCCCGCCTCCCGCGCCGGGATCCAGGCGCAGGACCGGATCACCGCGATCTGCCCGACGGAGAAGCCCGCGGACTGGACCGAGGACTGTCGCGGTACGACGGAGATGAGCCTGGTCGAAGCCGTCTCGCTCATGCGCGGCAAGCGCGGGACCACGATCTCGATCTACGTCCTGCGCGAGGGATCGTCCGAGCCCCGCCTCTACGAGATCGAGCGCGACACCGTGAAGGTCGCCTCGGTCCGGGACGAGATGGTCGAGCCCGGGATCGGACACCTCAAGATCTCGTCGTTCCAGGAGCGGACCGGGCGCGACGTGCGCAAGAGCCTCGATGCGCTGCGCGAGGCGAACGGTGCACCGCTCGAAGGCCTGATCCTCGACCTGCGCGACAACCCGGGCGGGCTCCTCAACCAGGCGGTCGAGGTCGCGGACGCCTGGCTCGGGGAAGGCCTCGTCGTCTACACGCAGGGGCGGGACGAGCGGGAGCGGACCGAGTTCCCGGCCGGCGCGGCGACGCGCGAGCCCGACTATCCCGTCGTGGTGCTCGTGAACGGGGGCAGCGCGAGCGCGTCGGAGATCGTGGCCGGCGCGCTCCAGGACCATCACCGCGCCCTCGTGCTGGGCGTGCCCACCTTCGGCAAGGGCTCCGTGCAGACCATCTACGACCTCGATGGCGGCGCCTGTCTGCGGATGACCACCGCCCTCTACTACACACCGGCGGGACGCTCGATCCAGGAGGTCGGGATCCAGCCGGATCTCGTCGTCGAGCGCGGCGATGCGCCGGGCCACCGACTGCCGCAACGCCGCCGCATGCGCGAGAAGGACCTTCAGGGGCACTTCACCCAGAAGGACGCGACCGACCTCGAGGGGGGCAGCGCGCCGCCGACGCGCATCCTAGAACACGAAGAAGGCGCCGAGGACGACGACGCGCTTCCCGACGAGACCGAAGGCGACGCGACGGCGCAGGCGGAGGCGGTCGACGTGCAGCTCGCGCGGGCGGTCGAGGTCCTCAAGAGCTGGACCTACTTCGAGGACCTGCGTCGGCTCCGCGACGAGCGGGACGGTGCGGGGAGCGAGGGCTCGACCGTCGCGGCCGCCGACGACTCGTGACGAGCGACGTCGGTTCGCTGCGTCCGCGGCGGCGCGAGCCGCGGCTGCTCGGCGTCGGCCAGCTGCTGCGCGGCCTCCAGGGGCTCTTCGAGCAGCGAGTGGGCCGGGTCTTCGTGGTCGGCGAGATCAGCAACCTCCACGCGGCGCGATCGGGCCACGCCTACTTCACGCTCAAGGACGACGAGGCCCAGATCCGCTGTGCGCTCTTCCGGGGCGCCGCGCGCGGCGTCCCCTTCGAGCTCGAGGAAGGGCTCGAGGTCGTCGCCGAAGCGGAAGTGTCGATCTACGCCGCGCGAGGCGATCTCCAGCTCATCGTGCGGAGCCTCGAGCCCCGCGGCGTAGGCGCCCTCCAGCTCGCCTTCGAGCAGCTGCGCAAGCGCCTCCAGGCGGCGGGGCTCTTCGACGAGGCGCGCAAGCGACCGCTGCCGAGCTTCCCGAAGCGGATCGGGCTGGTGACATCGCCCACGAGCGCGGCGGTGCGCGACGTGCTGAAGGTCGCGGGGCGGCGCTTTCCCGCCACGCCGATTCTGGTCGCGCCGACCCTGGTCCAGGGGGACGACGCTCCGGCGCAGGTCGCGCGGGCGATCCGGCGCGTCGCGGGGGCACCGGACGTCGACGTCGTGCTCGTCGTGCGGGGCGGGGGCTCCCTCGAAGATCTCTGGGCCTTCAACACGGAGCTCGTCGCCCACGCGATCGCCGAGTGCCCGGTCCCGGTCGTGGCGGGCGTCGGCCACGAGACCGACGTCACGATCGCGGACCTCGTCGCGGACGTTCGGGCGCCCACGCCCTCGGCGGCGGCGATGGCCGCGCTGCCCGACGGGGAGGCCCTCGCGCGGCTGGTGGATCGGGACGTCCGCCGTCTGCTGTCCGCGATCGAGTCGGAGCTCGATGCAGCGCGCTACCAGGTCGAGCGGTGGGTCGAGGTGCTGCACGCGCGGAGTCCCCAGGCCCGGGTGGCGCTGGCGCGCACGCGGGAGGCGCGCGCGCGAACCGCGGCCGGCGCAGCGATCCGGCGCCAGGTCGATCGGAACCGGCACCGCGTCTCGGAGCTGGCGGCGCGGCTCGATGCGATGAGTCCGCTGGCGGTGCTCGGCCGGGGCTACGCCCTCGCGCGTCGAAGCGCAGACGGTCGCGTCGTCCGGCGGGCCGCCGACGTCGCGATCGGGGACGCCCTCGACCTGCGGCTCGCGGAGGGCGCGATCGGCGTCGAGGTCACGCGACTCGAGCCGGCGGAGGGGGCGGGCTGAGGCGCGCCCGTCGACCGGGCGAAACGATTCGCTGCGGCGAAAAAGCCCTTCGATTCCAAGGGGTTCGGCTCCTGTGTCGCGTTGACGCACAACCGGGCCACGGTTAGAGTCGGTCGAACCGATCGAGGTCCCATGGCCGCCAGGCGCAGCAAAGCTACCGAGAAGAAGCCGGAAGGCCCCGAGGTCCTGTCCTTCGAGGGCGCGCTCGAACAGCTGGAGACGACGGTCGGCCGCCTCGAAGAGGGAGAGCTGCCGCTCGAAGAGGCGCTCGCGCTCTTCGAGAAGGGCGTGGTCCTGTCGCGTCAGTGCACCGAGACCCTCGACGCGGCGGAGAAGCGGATCGAGATCCTGGTCGCGGAGAACGCCGGCGATCCGGAAGACGAGTGGGCGAGCGAGCCCTTTGACCGGGAAGAGGACCGGGACGAAGACGAGGAAGCGCTCGACGACTGAGGGTCGATCGAGCAGCGCCCGTGCGCGGGCCGGAGAGATGGCGGTGGATGTCGCTGCGTACATGGCGGAACGGATTCCGCTGATCGACCGCGCGATCGAGGCGCGCCTCGACGGGCTGGCGAACGGCGACGAGGCGATCCCGAGCGCGCTCGCCGGCGCGATGCGTCACCTGCTCTTTCCGGGGGGCAAGCGGCTCCGGCCGGTCATGGCGTTGGCCGCGGCGGAGGCGGTCGGCGGGCCGGCGGCCGCCGCGCTGCCCCTCGGCGTCGCGGTCGAGTTCGTCCACACCTACTCGCTGATCCACGACGATCTGCCCTGCATGGACGACGACGATCTGCGTCGCGGCCGGCCGACGGTCCACAAGGCCTTCGACGAGGCGACGGCGGTGCTGGCGGGAGACGCGCTGCTGACCGAGGCCTTCGCGGTGCTCGCGGACGGCGCCGAGGAGAGCGAGGCATCGCTCCGTCTCGCCGTCGTCGAGCTGCTCTCGCGCTCGTCCGGGGCGCTCGGGCTCGTCGGCGGGCAGGTCGACGATCTGGCCTTCGAGGCGGCGGGGAGTGGAAGCGCGGGAACCCGCGCGGCCCGGCTCGCGTCCATTCATGCGCGCAAGACCGCGGCGCTCTTCCGCGCGTCGATCGAGGGCGGAGCGACGCTCGCGGGAGCGGATCCGGGCAAGCGCGCGGCGCTCGCGCGCTTCGCGCAGGACGTCGGGATCGGCTTCCAGATCGCGGACGACCTGCTGGATGCAGACTCCGGCGAGGCAGCGAGTATCCTCCGTCTGCAGGGAATCGACGACGCGAAGAACGGTGCCGAGGCCCTGCTCGGCCGAGCCCTCGGCGAGATCGAGGGATGGGGCGAGGCGGCAGAGCCGCTGCGGGCGCTGGCGCGCTTCGCGATCCGGAGAGAACGATGAGCGTAGGAAGCGCCGGCGGACGGGGCGGAAGGGGAGTGCAGCGATGAGCGACGTGGACGAGACGCGCCCGCTGCTGCACGGCATCGAGCGCCCGTCGGACCTGCGGAAGCTGCCGCGGGACAAGGTCGAGCAGGTGGCGTCGGAGATCCGGCAGGAGATCCTGTCGCGGGTGTCCCAGACCGGTGGCCACCTGGCGTCGAGCCTCGGCGCGGTCGAGCTCATCACGGCGATCCACTACGTCTTCGATACGCCGACGGACCGGCTGATCCTCGACGTCGGACACCAGGGCTATCCGCACAAGATGCTCACCGGCCGGCGCGAGGACTTCGACACCATCGGCCAGCGCGGAGGCATGTCGAAATTCCTGCGCCGGACCGAGTCCGAGTACGACCACTTCGGCGCCGGCCACGCCGGAACCTCGATCTCGGCGGCCCTCGGGATGGCGCGGGCGAAATACCACCAGGGCGAAGACGGCGTCGTGATCGCGTTGATCGGCGACGGCTCGATGACCGCGGGGATGGCCTTCGAGGCGCTGAACCACGCCGGTCATCTCGACGAGAAGAACCTGATCGTCGTCCTGAACGACAACGAGATGTCGATCGACCCGAACGTCGGCGCGCTCTCTTCCTATCTGTCGCGAAAGCTGTCGGCGCCGATGGTCCGGCGGGTGAAGGGCTGGGCGCGGGAGTTCCTCGACGGCATGCCCGGCGACATGCTCCACTGGGCGCGCAAGGCGGAGGAGTCGGTCAAGGTCTTCTTCACGCCGGGCATGTTGTTCGAAGCCCTGGGCTTTCGTTATGTCGGGCCGATCCAGGGCCATCGCATGGACATCGTGCTCGAGACGATGGACAACGTGAAGGAGCTGGTGGCGAACGGCGGCGGCCCCGTCCTGATCCACGCGATGACCGAGAAGGGCCACGGCTACGCCCCCGCGGAGGCGGACCCGCTCAAGTACCACGGGGTCGGCCAGTTCGACGTCGAGAGCGGCAAGTTCGCGCCCAAGAAGGCGGCGCCGCCGACCTATACGAACGTCTTCTCCGACACGCTGATCCGCCTCGCCCGGGAGGACGAGCGGATCGTCGCGATCACCGCCGCGATGGCGAGCGGGACCGGCCTCGACAAGTTCCAGCGCAAGCTCCCGAAGCGCTTCTACGACGTGGGCATCGCCGAGCAGCACGCGGTCACGTTCGCCGCGGGCCTCGCCGCCGAAGGCATGAAGCCCGTCGCCGCGATCTACTCGACCTTCCTCCAGCGTGCCTTCGACCAGGTCGTGCACGACGTCTGCCTGCAGAATCTCGACGTGACCTTCGCCCTCGATCGCGCGGGCCTCGTCGGTGCCGACGGCGCGACCCATCAGGGCCTCTTCGACTACGCGTACCTGCGGACCCTGCCGAACGCGGTCGTGATGGCACCGAAGGACGAGAACGAGCTCCAGCACCTGCTCGCCACCGCGATCAAGTACCCGGGCCCGTCGGCGATCCGCTTCCCGCGCGGCGCCGGCATCGGCATCGCCCTCGATCCCGACGTGAAGGAGATCGCGCTCGGCGAGGCGGAGCTGCTGCGCGACGGCGACGACGTCGCCCTGATCGCGATCGGCAACACCGTCCACCCCGCGGTCGAGGCCGCCGGTGAGCTGGCGAACGAGGGCATCTCGAGCGCGGTGCTGAACGCGCGCTTCGTGAAGCCCCTCGATCGCGAGCGGATCCTCGACCTGGCGCGGCGCGTTCGCACGATCGTGACGATCGAGGAGCACAGCGCGATGGGCGGGTTCGGGAGTGCGGTGCTCGAGCTCTTCGCCGAGGAAGGGATCCAGACGCCGATCCGGACCCTCGGCATTCCGGACAAGCTGATCGAGCACGGCGAATCCGCGGCGACCCTGGGCCTCGCCGCCCCGGACATCGCCGCCGCCGCCCGCGCGCTCGTCGCGGCGGCGGACTGACCCGTCCCCCGTTGTCGCCGGCCGCGGCCAGGGGGGAGCGCCTCGACGAGCGGGTCGTCGCGGAAGGGCTCGCGGAGAGCCGGAGCGCGGCGCAGGCCCTGATCCTCGCAGGCCGGGTCCTCGTCGACGACGTGCCGGTGGACAAGGCGGGAACGCGCATCGCGCCGGACAAGGTCGTCCGTCTCAAGGGCGGCGCGCGCGCCTTCGTCTCCCGCGGCGGAGACAAGCTCGCCTCCGCCCTCGATCATTTCGACTTCGATCCGACCGGGATGCGCGTCCTCGACGTCGGCGCCTCGACCGGCGGCTTCACCGACTGTCTGCTCCAGCGCGGCGCCGTCCACGTCTGCGCGATCGACGTCGGCCACTCCCAGATGCATTCGCGGCTGCGGCTCGACCCGCGCGTCGAGGTCCACGAGCGGGTGAACGCCCGCCACCTCGATCCGACCGCGTTCCCGGGCCCCTTCGACCTCTTCGTGGTCGACGTCTCCTTCATTTCGCTCGCCCTGGTGCTGCCCGCGATCCATGCCTGCGCCCCCGCTGCCGACGGCCTGCTCCTCGTGAAGCCCCAGTTCGAGGTCGGTCGCGACCACGTGGGGAAGGGCGGGGTGGTCCGCGACGACGCGCTCCGGGCGGAAGCGGTCGACGGCGTCGCGGCGGCGGCCGTGACGCTCGGGCGCCGGGAGCGCGGGCGCGTCGACAGCGCCGTCGCGGGGCCGAAGGGCAACCGCGAGATCTTCCTGTGGATTTCCGGGGCCCGGGACGAAGAGACGGACGGGGCTTGATTCCGGACGCCCGGGGGCCAGCTTCGGCGCTCGTCTGAAGCGGGCGGGACGGGCTGCTACTGTTGGCTCGCCCGATGTCGGCCGGACGGCCCCGAGGGTGCACATCTGCACCGGGCCCGTGGGCGCGAGAAGGAGATCCATGATGATCGAGGTGACGACCGCAGCCGCAGCGCAGATCCGCAATCTGCTCTCCGAGGACGGCAAGCTCGAGACCCACGGACTCCGGATGAAGGTGATCGGCGGCGGCTGCTCCGGCCTCCAGTACCAGCTCTCCTTCGACGACCAGGTCCGCGACATCGACGCCGAGATCGAGATCGAAGGCGTCAAGGTCATCGTCGACGAGAAGAGCGCGCTCTACCTGGTCGGCTCGGTGCTCGACTTCGTCGACACGCTGCAGGAATCGGGCTTCAAGATCGAGAACCCGAACGCCTCGAATACCTGCGGCTGCGGCCAGTCCTTCGCCGCTTGATCCTGCGTGGCTGAACGCCCGGGGACCCCGCTCGCCGCCGACGCGGTCGACGACGCCGATCCGGCACCGGACTCCGTGCCGCGCGGGTCCGTGCCCTACCTGGACCACCACGCGACGACGCCCCTCGACGAGCGCGTGCTGGAAGCGATGGCGCCCTATCTCGGCGCCGAGTTCGGGAACGCGGCGAGCACGACCCACGCCTATGGCTGGCGTGCGGAGGCGGCGGTCGATCTGGCGCGGGAGCAGCTCGCCGACCTCTTGGGCGCCGCCGAGCCCCGGGAGATCGTCTTCACGAGCGGCGCGACCGAGAGCAACAACCTGGCGATCCTCGGTCTCGCGGACGCCGCCGCCGAGCCGGGCCACGTGGTCACCGTCGCGACCGAACACCCCGCCGTGCTCGACCCGTGCCGCGAGCTCGCCCGGCGCGGCTGGGAGGTGACGGAGCTCCCGGTCGACTACGAGGGACGGCTCTCTCTCGCCGATCTCGAGGAGGCGCTCCGCGCGGACACGCGGCTGGTCTCGGTCATGGCCGCGAACAACGAGATCGGGATCCTCGCCCCGATCGCCGAGATCGCCGAACGCTGCCACGCGCGCGGGATCGTCTTCCACACGGACGCGGCCCAGGCGGTGGGCAAGATCCCGCTCGACGTCGGTGCGCAGGGGCTCGATCTCGTGAGCGTCTCCGGGCACAAGCTCTACGGACCGAAGGGCGTGGGCCTGCTGCGCGTGCGTCGCGGCGGGTCGCCGCGGGTGAAGCTCGCACCTCGTCAGTTCGGGGGCGGACACGAGGGGGGATTGCGGTCGGGGACGCTGCCCGTTCCGCTCGTGGTCGGGCTCGCGCGGGCGGTCGAAATCGCGGAGCGCGAGCGCGAGGCGGAAGCGGCGCGGCTCGTCGGGCTGCGCGACGCGTTGTGGCACGCGCTCGAGACGGAGCTTTCCGGGCGCGTCCGTTGGAACGGGCCTCGGGCGGCGGAAGAGCGGCTTCCGGGGAACCTGAGCGTTTCGTTCGAGGGGGTCGACGGGGAGCGGCTCCTCGCGGACCTCGGTGGCCTCGCGGTGTCTTCCGGCTCCGCGTGCAGCTCGGCGAAGCCCGAGCCGAGCCACGTGCTGCTCGCCCTCGGGCATTCGCCGGCGCTCGCGAAGGCGACGCTCCGGATCGGCTTCGGGCGCGGGAACGGGCCGGACGATGTCGCGTACGCGGCGGAGCGGATCCTGGCGGCGGTCCGGCGGCAGGTCGGAGGGGCCTGAGCCCGCGGGGCCGAAGGCCCGGCGGGCGACCCGCGGTCCGCTATAGTGCCGCCGCCGCAGCGCGACCCCCGGTCACCCTCGGCGCTCCGACGGGCTCGCCCCGTCCCGGATCCGGACCGTTCCCGCGGTCGCGGCGCCGGTCTCCCGGAGCGGCCCGACCCCCGCGCGCGGCGAATCCGCGTATCAGGGCGCGTGAAACGTGCCCGTCGTTCGCATCGCACCCAACATCCGGACCGCTGCCGTGACCCCTCCGGTCGACGGACGGCGTTCCCGTCCGAAACCCGAGAAGGAAGAAGAAAGTGTCGGAACCCAAGGGAAAGAACCTCACGTGGCACGAAGGTCAGGTCAGCCGTGACGATCGCGAGAAGAAGCTCGGCCAGAAGGGCTGCACGATCTGGCTGACGGGGCTCTCCGGCTCCGGCAAGTCGACGATCGCCGTGGCCGCCGAGAAGGCGCTCGCCGAGAAGGGCCACCTCACCTACATCCTCGACGGCGACAACATCCGCATGGGCCTGAACGCCAACCTCGGATTCTCTCCCGAGGACCGGACCGAGAACATCCGCCGGATCGGCGAGGTCTCGAAGCTCTTCACCGACGCGGGCATCATCTGCTTCACGTCCTTCATCTCGCCCTACCGCGCCGACCGCGACCAGGTCCGCGAGATCATGGGCGACGGCGACTTCATCGAGGCCTGGGTCCAGGCGTCGGTCGAGACCTGCGAAGGCCGCGACGTGAAGGGCCTCTACAAGAAGGCCCGCGCCGGCGAGATCCCGGAGTTCACCGGCATCTCCGCGCCCTACGAGGAGCCGCGGAACGCCGAGGTGATCCTCGACACCAACGGCCAGTCGGTCGACGAGAGCGTCGCGCAGCTGATCGCGTACCTCGACAAACAGGGCTACCTCGGCTGATCCCTTCGCCGAAGCGCTCCTCGCGCCGCCCGGCCCGTCTCCAGTCGCGGCCCTTTCTCGTCGATGAGGACGGGGAAGGGCCGCAGCGGTTTCGGGGATCGTCTCGGGGAGGGGGGAACCCCGCGTCGCCGCTTCCACGGCGCGCTGTCGACAGGAGAGGGGCGAAGAGTGACTCTCTGCGGCACCGACGGCGTGATCGGCTGGACCGCGAACCGGTCCGCCGGTGTCCCACGCGGTGGATGCGAGGGGCGGGGGACGAGGGTGTCCCTGCCGGTGGATACCGAGGCGGGGAACGAGGGGGTGACGTGAGCAGAGCGGTGGTGATGGCGGGGCCTGCCCCGGTGCGTGCACGCACCGGACGGTCCTGGCGCGCGGTCTCCGCGATGCTGCTCCTGCTGGCGACGGCCGGCTGTGCGTCCCTGCCGACCCCCGACTGGGTCGGGGCCGCGGCGAAGCCCGAGCGGCGCGCGCCCGCGCTGCGGGAGGTCCGGCCCGAGCGGGCGGCGGACTACGACGTCCTCGTCGCGGAGCTCGCGAAGGCGGATCGGGACCTCGAGCGCGCCCGGAAGGCCTACCTCCGCGCGGCGGAGAAGGATCCGAACTCGGCCTTCATCGCCGACCGACTCGCGCGGCTCCACTGGCAGCTCGACGACACCGACCTCGCGGTTCAGGAGGCGGAACGCGCCTTCGCGCTCGCGCCGGAGAACGTCGAGGTCCGGCTCTTCCTGGGACGCGTCTACAGCCTCGACGAGAACTATGCAGGCCTCGACCGCGTGCTGCGCGATCCGCAGGGGCGGCCCCTCGACGCCGACTCCGCGGCACAGCTCTATCAGGTCAGCCTCGAGCGCGGTGATCTCGACGAGGCCGAGAACCTCGCGCGTCAGCTCGCCGAGATGGAGCCGGACCAGCTTCGGGGCGTGCTCGGGCTCGCGACGGTCTACGAGCAGCGCGGTGATTTCGACGCCGCGACGGCGGTCGTGCGCCGAGCGCTCGAGAATTTCCCGGACAACTTCGTCCTCTACATGCGGCTCGTGAAGATCGAGCGCCAGCGCGGGGATCGCGAAGGCGAGATCGCGGTGTACCAGGAAGTGCTCCGCAGCCACGCCAACCACTACGGCGTGCTCCAGCGCATGGGACAGGCGCAGCTCGAGGCGAACGACGTCGAGGGGGCGATCGCGACCTACTCGCTGATCGTCGAGAGCTACCCCGAGGACGTGCGCACGCTCCGCCGGCTCGCTCAGGTCGAGTTCTCCGCGGGGCGCTACGAGTCCGCCGCCGGGCGCCTCGAAGCCGTGCTCGAGAAATCTCCGGATCAGCCGGATCTGGCCTTCGCGCTCGGGCAGATCAAGCGCGCCCTGGGCGACGAGGAAGGCGCGCTCGCGGTGCTCGAATCGATCGCGCCCACCGCGCCGAGCTACGTGGACGCACGGCTCCAGGTCGCCGCGATCCACGAGGTTGCCGGTCGCAAGGAAGTCGCCCTGGCCGAGATCGACCGGCTGCGCGGGATCCGCCCCAATCGGCAGCTCGACTATCACGCGGCCGCGCTCCGGATCGAGACCGGCGACTTCGAGGGCGGCATCGCCGTCCTCGAGGGGCTGCTCGACGGGAGCGACGAAGACCGCGACGTGCTCTACCAGCTCGGCGTGCAGTACGGCGTCGCCGGCGACACCGATCGCTCGGTCGAGTACATGCAGCAGGTCCTCGAGCTCGACCCCGACAACGCGAACGCCCTCAACTACATCGGATACACCTGGGCCGAGGAGGGCGTGAAGCTCGAAGAGGCGGAGCGCATGATCCTGCGCGCCCTCGAGCTCTCGCCGGAAGACGGCTACATCACCGACTCCCTCGGCTGGGTCTACTACCGCATGGCCGAAGAGCGACTCGCGGCGAAGGACCGGGACGAAGCGCTCCGGTTGCTCGAGCGCGCGGAGGAGGCGCTCATGCGCGCCGCCGAGCTGACGGGCGGGGACGCGGTCGTGTCCGAGCACCTGGGCGACGTGTTGCTGCTTCGCGGAGACAAGCGCGGGGCGCTCGGGTACTACGAAGAGGCGGTGACCCTCGACGTGCGCGAGGACGAACAGCCGAACCTCTTCGACAAGCTCGAGAGTCTCCGGCGTGATCTCGGGGCGAAGAGCCCCGTTCCGTGAGAGGCGCTCCGAGATCCGCGTCTTCGGCGGCCCGCCTCCTCGCCCTCTTCGCGATCACGGTCGGACTGGCGGGGTGTCTCGACCGAAGGCCGTCCTTCCCGGTCGTCCCGGAAGGGCAGCCCCTGGCGGCCGGGAACGAACGCGTCGCGCGGATCCTCGAGGCGCACGCCGCGCGTGCCCGGGACCGCGCCGGTCTGACCGGCAGCGCCCGGGTCGCGCTCACGGGTCCCGACTTCAAGCTGAACCGCCCGCAGCGCATCGCGCTCGCCCGCCCGGCCCGGCTCCGCTTCGAGATCCTCGGACTCTTCGATCAGCTCGCGGCGATCCTCGTGACTGATGGCCTCGACTACGGCTTCTTCGACGCGTCGACCGGAGACGTCTCCCGCGGCCGCGTGTCGAGCACGCTGCTCTGGAACCTGACGAAGATCGATCTGGTCCCGGACGAGCTCGTGGGGCTGCTGCTCGCGGCACCGCGTCCGCAGCCCGGCACGCTCCGCGCCGGCGCGTGGCTCGAGCCGTCCGGCCGCCTGGCGATCGCCTTCGCCTGGCCGACGGAGGAGATGGATCCCGCCTGCGGGACGGAGGACCGGCTCGCGTCGGACGTCGCGAACGAGTGCGTGCTCCCGGAACGGGCGCTCCGCGAGGCCGGCGGCCAGCTCTTCTTCTTCGATGCCTCGGACGAGCTGGCCGAGGTGCGTGGACTCGATCCCGGGGGCGTGATCCGGTACCGCGTGCGCTTCGAAGACTACGTCGACATCGCCGCGGCGGACGGCGAGGGCGGGCCTCGCTTCCCGAAGCGGGTGACGCTCGAGTCGCCGGCCAACGCGTCCGAGGCGCGCTTCCAGTGGAGGCGCGTGCGGTTCGTCCCGGCGCTCGCCGACGAGGTCTTCCGCCTGCCGGCGTCGATGCGGGGTGCTTCGGGCTAGCCCTTCGCGTCGCTCGCCTGCCGGGTCGGCTCGTCCGCCAGGAGGCAGTGCGCGACGTGACCGGGCGCGATCTGCGTGGGGGCCGGGCGCTCCTGGGAGCAGGCCGGCATCGCGATGGGGCAGCGCGGATGGAACGAACATCCGCTCGGCGGGTCGAGCGGCGAGGGGACCTCGCCCGAGAGCGGGACGTGCTTCGATCGGACGTGGGGGTCGGGGATCGGATTCGCGGCGATCAGCGCCCGCGTGTAGGGGTGGCGGGCGTCTTCGAAGAGCCGCTCGGTCGGCGCCACCTCGACGATCCGGCCGAGGTACATCACGCCGATCCGGTCGGCGATGTGACGGACGACGTTGAGGTCGTGCGAGATGAAGAGGTAGGCCAGACCGAGGTCCTGCTGGAGCTCGTTCAGCAGGTTGAGCACCTGCGCCTGGATCGAGACGTCGAGCGCCGAGACGGCTTCGTCGCACACGATCAGGTCCGGCTCGAGCGCGAGGGCGCGGGCGATGCCGATTCGCTGGCGCTGGCCGCCGGAGAACTCGTGCGGGTAGCGCATGTGGTACTCGCTCGGGAGGCCGACGCGTTCGAGCAGCTCGCCGACACGGGCGTCGAGTGCGGCGCCCTTCGCGAGTCCGTGCACCCGGAGGCCCTCGCCGACGATCGCGCCGACGGTCATGCGCGGATTGAGCGACGCGTAGGGATCCTGGAAGATGATCTGGATACGCGTGCGGAGCGCACGGAGCTCCTTGCGGGAGCAGGCGCGGACGTCGATCCCGTCGAATTCGATCCGGCCCGCCGTCGGCTCGAGCAGACGCATGAGCGCGCGACCGGTCGTGGTCTTGCCGCAGCCGGATTCGCCGACGAGGCCGAAGGTCTCGCCGGGCGCGATGTCGAAGGAGACGCCGTCGACGGCCTTCACGATCGCACTGCGCCGGCCGCCGAGGCCGCCGTGGGTCCTGAAGTCGACGCACAGGTCCTCGACGCGCAGCAGGGGCGCCGCGACGTCGGTCGCAGATTCGGCGCTCACGAGGCGTCCTCCTCGAGCTTCCAGCACGCGGCGCGATGATCCGGGGATTCCATGGGGCGCTGGACCGGGAGCTCCGCCGCGCAGCGCGGCATGACTTCGGCGCAGCGCGAGGCGAAGCCGCAGCCCGGGGGCAGCGCGTCCGGCGCCGGTACGTGTCCGGGAATGGACTTGAGCTCGCCGCGACCCGCATGGCCGCCGGGAATGGCCGACAGGAGCGCGCGCGTGTAGGGATGGCAGGGCCGGTCGAAGAGGGCTTCGACCGGCGCCTCCTCGACGATCCGCCCCGCGTACATCACCGCGGTCCGTTCGGCGAACTGGGCCACGACGCCCAGGTTGTGCGTGATCAGGAGGATCGCCATGCCGAGCTCGTCGCGGAGGGCCTTCAGCAGGTCGAGGATCTGCGCCTGGATCGTGACGTCGAGGGCGGTCGTCGGCTCGTCGGCGATCAGGAGCGCGGGCCGGCAGGCGAGCGCCATCGCGATCATCACGCGCTGCTTCATGCCGCCGGAGAGCTCGTGGGGATACGCGTCGACGCGGGTGTCCGGCGCGGGGATGCCGACCATGCCGAGCAGCTCGATCACGTCCTTGCGCGCCGCGGCTTCGGTCGCGCCGCGGTGCGCGATGATCGCCTCGGCGATCTGGTGGCCGATCGTGAAGACGGGGTTCAAGGACGTCATCGGCTCCTGGAAGATCATCGCGACCTGGTCGCCCCGGAGCCTTCGCAGCGCGTCTTCGCCGAGGAGCGCGAGGTCCCGCCCGTCCAGGCGGACCGCGCCGCGCGCGATCCGGCCGGGAGGGCGGATCAGTCCCATCGCCGAGAGCGCGGTCACGGACTTGCCGCAGCCGGATTCGCCGACGAGCGCGACGAGCTCGCCCTTGGCGATCGCGAGGTCGACGCCGCGCACCGCCGGGATCTCGCCCTGGTCGCTGTCGAAGGTGACGTGGAGATCCTCGATCTCGAGGAAGGGCCGGCTCATCGCGCCCTCCGAAGCTTCGGGTTGAGCGCTTCCCGGAGGCCTTCGCCGACGAGGTTGAACGCCAGCACGACGACCAGGATCGCGAGGCCCGGCACCCCGAAGAGCCACGGTGCGTCGAAGATGTAGGCGCGCCCGTCGGCGAGGATGTTGCCCCAGGTCGCGTCCGGCGGCTGGACGCCGAAGCCGAGGAACGAGAGACCGGACTCGGTCAGGATCGCGCCGGCCACCCCGATCGTCGCGGAGACGAGGACCGGCGCGATCGCGTTCGGGACCATGTGCCGGAAGATGATGCGCCGCTCGGGAAGGCCGAGGGCCTTGGCGGCGAGCACGAACTCCTGCTCGCGCAGTGACAGGAACTCGGCGCGCACGAAGCGCGCCGTTCCCATCCAGCTCGTCGCGCCGATCACCGCCATGATGTTGAAGATCGAAGGCGGCAGCATCGCGACCACGGTCAGGATCAGGAAGAACGTGGGAAAGCAGAGCATCACGTCCGTGAATCGCATGATCAGCGTGTCGACCGTGACGAATCCGATCCGCTGGTCTCCGTAGTAGCCCGCGATCGCGCCGAAGATCACGCCGATTCCCACGGAGATGCCGACCGCGACGAAGCCGATCGAGAGGGAGACGAACGCGCCCTGGAGCATGCGCGAGAAGACGTCGCGACCGAGCTCGTCGGTGCCGAGCAGATAGACGGCGAGCGGCGGGGCCTGGCCGGCTTCGACCACGGCCGCCGAGGCGTCCGTGAAGGGCGGCAGGAGCTGGTCGGCGAGGCGCACCTGGGCGGGGTCCCAGATCACGATCCACTCGGTGAGGGCCTTGCCGCCGATCGCCACGAGGGCGAGGGCGGCGAGGACCCAGAGCCCCGCGATCGCGAGGGGGTCCTTGCGCAGGAAGCGCCAGGCCTCCTGCAGCGGCGTCTCGTGTTCGCCGAGCACTTCCGCGTTCGCGACGTTCGCGCCGACGGGCGTTTCTTCGGGGGCGCTCATTCGAGTCGGATCCTCGGGTCGACGACCGCGTAGAGGAGGTCGGAGAGCAGGGTGCCGACGAGCGTGAGCGCCGCGACGATGAAGTTGAGGGTCAGGATCACCGGGAAGTCGCGGGCCAGGATGGCCTCGTAGCCCATCCGGCCGATGCCCGGCCACGCGAAGATCTGTTCGAAGATCACCGATCCGCCGACGAGCCCGGGCAGCATCAATCCGAACATGGTCACGAAGGGCAGCAGGGCGTTGCGGAGGGCATGCTTGTAGATGACGACGTCTTCCTCGAGGCCCTTCGCCCGCGCGGTGCGTACGTAGTCCTGCGAGACGACCTCGAGCATCTGCGAGCGCACGTAGCGGGAGAGCACCGCGATCCCGCCCATCGCGGACATGATCGACGGGATGACCAGGTGCCAGAGACGGTCCACCGCCTGGCGCAGCTCGGAGCTCCCTTCGAGCCCGAAGGTCCGCATGCCGATGACCGGGAGGCCGAACGTGTCGACGACGAAGAGGATGAGCAGGTACGAGAGGAAGAAGCCGGGCACCGAGATCAGCGTGTACGCGATGAAGGTCGTCGCCCGATCGTAGGTCGAGCCGCGAGCGACGGCGGCGCGGATGCCCGTCGGGAACGACAGCGTCCAGACGATCAGCGTCGAGCAGAGGAAGAGCGGGACGGAGTTGAGGAAGCGGCTCCAGATCTTCGGCAGGACCGGCAGGCCGTCCTTGAAAGAGGTGAGCTCGCCGGTCGCGAGA
>JAUIMK010000343.1 GCA_030432735.1 bacterium | reverse complement strand
GAGCGGCGCCGCGATCGCGAAGAGGAGCAGGGCGATCGCGCGACGGAGCGTCGTGTCGGTGGGGCGGGGAAGACGGGCGTGGCCCACGGTGAATCGATCCTCGGAGGCGGCGCGTCTGCGGACGCGGCCTCTTCCATGCGGATCGAGCATGCCACAACGCGCCGGGGGCCGGGGACGGGGAAGACTCCGGGTTCCGTGGCCGGCGCGCGTCGTGTCGGGCTAGCGGCGGGAAGCGGGCGCGGGATCGTCGGGCTCGACGAACCTCGGATTGCGACCTTCGTCGCGGTCGTCCGGCTCCGGCGCCAGCGCCGGGTTGCGCGCGATGGCGGCGCGGTCGAGCTCGACCTCGTAGAACCAGCCCGGCAACGCTCCCGCGCGCCGCCCCTCGTCCTTGATCGTCGAGAGCTCGTCTTCGACTTCGGCGAGCTCGGCGCGCGCCTTCTCGGCGGCCTCGAGGTGGATGTGCCGCTTGTTGCCGCGCCGGTAGTTGCGGCGGTTCGCGTCGGCGTAGAGCTCGGTCTCCGTCTCGATGGTCGCGCGCAGCGCGTCGGCGCGTTCGAGCAGCGTCCGGTAGCGGACCTGCCAGAATTCCTTCGAGGCGGCGAGCTCGGGGTCGCTCTGCGCCGCCGCCGTGGGGACGAATTGGACCACGGCGAGCGCGGCGAGGACGGCGCATCGGAACGCGGTGAGGGTCGATCGAGAGAGCATGCTGGAACCTCCCACCGCCGGCATCGGTCGCCCGTCGGCAAAGCCTGAGCACCTTCCCGCCGGACGTTGCGGATTCGCACCGCTTTTCGTCCTCCGCCTCGCGTCCGCCCGCCGAGCGGCCGATGGGGTGGGGGCTTCCGCTAGGATCCGGATCCGCGCCCCGCGCGCCCCTCCCTCCGCCGCTCCAGGGACCGCCACCGTGACTCGCTTCGACCCCCGGATCGCCTATGCGCTCTTCATCGCGTCGGGAGCGACCGGGCTCGTCTACGAAGTCACCTGGTTCCGCAACCTGTCGCTGATCTTCGGTGCGAGCTTCGAATCCTCGTCGATCGTGCTCGCCGCGTTCATGGGCGGCATGTCGCTCGGGGGCTTCGTCTTCGGTCGGATCGCGAGTCGGTTCGAGCGCCCGCTGCGGATCTACGCGCTCCTCGAGCTGGGGATCGGGGCGCTCGCGCTGATCCTGCCGAGTCTCATGAACGCGATCGACGCGCTCTATCTGGCGTTCGCGCCCGGGGACGGGACCGTCGACGCGGGCCTGCTCGCGCTGCGCAGCGTCCTCGCCTTCGCGGCGCTCGTCCTGCCGACCTTCCTGATGGGGGCGACGCTGCCGGTCGTGACGCGGTTGCTCGTCGAGGAACGCGACGAGTTCGGGACGCGGCTGGCGTGGCTCTACGGCGCGAACACGGTCGGTGCCGTGCTCGGGACGCTGGCCGCCGGCTTCGTGATGATCCCGGCCCTCGGCGTCTGGCGGACCCAGCTCGCGGCGATCGCGGTGAATGGCGCGATCGGGCTGCTCGCGTTCGGGGTCGACCGTCGCGTGCGCCCCGTCGACGACCGCGCGAGCGAAGCGGCGGCGGCCTCCGATCCGGCCGGCGACGATTCCCTGATCGGCCTGCGTCTGGTCTTCTGGGGCACGGCGCTCTCCGGCTTCGCCTCCCTGGCGCTCGAGGTGCTCTGGACCCGCGCGCTCTCGGTCGCCGTCGGGAGCTCGACCTACAGCTTCTCGGTCATGCTCGCCGCGTTCCTCACGGGCATCGCGCTCGGCAGCCTGATCCACGCGATGCGCCCGACGACGGGGCGGCCCCTCGTCCCGCGCTTCGGACGCGTCCTGGCCGCGGCGGGGCTCTTCGCGCTCGTCGTCTCGAGCGCGATCCCGCAGCTTCCCCGGCTCGCCATCGGATTGAACCTTCTGCTCTACGACGACCTCTCGCGGATCCGTCCGCTCACGACCTTCCTGCTCGCCTTCCTGATGATGGTCGTGCCGTGCCTCTTCATCGGCATGGCCTTCCCGCTCGCGAACGAAGCGCGCGCCCGGATCGCCGCGCTCCGCGGCGAGGGCTTCGCCCGACCGGTCGGGGACACGCTCTCGCTCAACACCCTCGGCTCGATCGCGGGCTCGCTCGGCGCGGGCTTCGTGTTGATCCCCTTCATGGGGCTCGAGCGCGCGATGCTCCTGGCGGCCTCGATCTACGTGGCGTACGGGGCGGTCGTGCTCGCGGTCCTGGCGTCGGAGCAGCGCGGGCCGACCTCGCCGCCCGTCGTCTTCGCCGTCGTGGCGGCCGGCGTCGCGCTCTCGCTTCCGGTGACGATCCCCGGACGGACCGACGAGCTCTTCGGCGCGTTCAGCAACAACCAGCTCGCCCAGTACGTGGGTGCGGACGGGCGGATCGACGTCGACTCGCAGCTCGGCAAGGGCGTCGTCCGGTACTACCGCGAAGGCCGGAGTGCTTCGGTGTCGGTCCACGAGCAGGACGGCTTCCGGTCGATCAGCGTGAACGGGAAGATCGTCGCGAGCGACGATCCCGAGGATCTGCGCACGCAGTACATGCTCGCGCACGTCCCGCTGCTCGTTCATCCGGAGCCACGCTCGGCCCTCGTGATCGGGATGGGGGCGGGCACGACCCTCGGCGGGATCACCGCGCACGATGGGCTCGAGCGGATCGCGTTGGCGGAGATCGAGGAGGCCATGCTCGGGGCGGAGCCGTACTTCGCCGCGTCGAACGGGTCCCCGCTCTCGGATCCGCGCCTGCGCGTCTTCCTCGAGGACGGCCGCAACTACCTGAAGACGACCGACCACCGATACGACGTGATCACCGCCGATCCGATCCACCCCTGGAATCGCGGCTCGGGCTACCTCTACACGGAGGAGTACTACCGGTTGGCGGCGCAGCGCCTCGAAGCGGGCGGGATCATGTGCCAGTGGCTCCCGGTCGCCGACCTCACACCGGACGACTTCAAGTCCGTCGTCGCGACCTTCGCGAAGGTCTTCCCGCACACGATGCTGTGGCACAGCACCTCGGCGATCCTGATCGGGAGCGACGCCCCTCTCTCGATCGACCTCGCCGATCTCGAGCGTCGCATGGCCCAGCCCCGCGTCGCCGGACAGCTCGAGCTGCTCGGCCTCGATTCGCCGCTCGCGTTCGCGGGGGAGCTCCGGCTCGACGACGCGCAGGTCCGCGAATTCGCCGCCGGCGCGAGGATCAACACCGACGACAACCTCCACCTCGAGTTCTCGAGTCCGCTCGCGATCGGTGGAGATCGTCAGGTCTGGAGCGTCCTTCGGGAGCTCCACGATT
The DNA here is from genome assembly GCA_030432735.1 of bacterium. Lineage (GTDB taxonomy): Bacteria > Myxococcota_A > UBA9160 > UBA9160 > UBA4427 > UBA4427. The sequence goes on along the minus strand of JAUIMK010000343.1, from coordinate 1,355 downwards.
TCCCGCCCGGCGCGAGCCCGCTCCGGCGTGCGACGCCGGCGCAGGAGGCGGCGCTGCGCGACGTCCAGCGATCGAAGACGCGCACGGTGCTCGCGACCATCGGCATCCGCTCGCCGGACGCGAGCCGCCGGGCCGAAGCGTTGCGGGCGCTCCGCGCGCTGGTCGCGGAGCGGCCCGACTATCGCCCGGCCTCGATGACCCTGGCCGCCTATCTCGCGCAGCGCGCCGAGCATTTCCTCTCCCAGGGCGGGCCGGGGACGCCGCAGGGGGTGGCGGACGCAGAGCGGGCCGTGGCCCTCGACGTGGAGAGCGGCGGCGCCTGGCGGGCCTTCGGGCTCGCCGAGCGACGGCGGGGCCGGAACGAATCCGCCCTGGCGGCCTTCGAGCGGGCGCGCTCCCTCGAGCCGAGACAATGGCGGAATCATCTCGAAGCGGCCCGCATGCTCGACGAGCTCGGCCGGCCGGAAGAAGCGCACCGCGCCCTCCGCGAAGGGCTCGAAGTCCATCCGACGAACGAGGCGATGTCCGCTCTCGCGCGCGCCTGGGGCATGGACGCGTCGCGCTCGCCTAACGGGTGAGCGCCGCCTCTCTCGCCGTCGCCCACTTCCACCGCTCGATCGCCGCGTCGAAGGTCGGCTTCACGTCTTCTTCGAGGAGCCAGCCTGCGCCGAGGAGCTGGTCGATCGCCTTCGCGACCCGCGTCTCGTAGGCGTCGCGATCGGGATGCAGCGTGCGGAGGGCGGGGCGAGCATCGCCCGGCGCCCGGCTCTCCTCCGTCTCCGCCAGTGGAAGGAAGGAGCCGATGTAGCCGGTCATCTCGTCCGCGCCGCCGGCCTGGCCATGGCGCAGCGCCCAGGGCGTGTAGGTTCCGATCGGAGCCTGCAGCTCGACGGCGCGCAGCCCGGTCGCCTCGTTTCCCAGATCGTCCACGGTGGGCACCCGGATCGCGTAGGGGGCGCCGCGCTTCGGCGGTTGGTGATCGACGATCCGCTCGGACCAACGGGGGCCGAAGTCGAGCCGGTCCGCGACGTGGGGCGAGCGCGGGGGCACGAGGTCGGCGATCGGGTAGGCGAGCGCGTCGGGAGGGACGAGGGTGCCGGAGGCGATCGTCGGGATCGCGGAGGCCGGGGGCGGCACGTCCGCAGCGACCCAGGCGACCAGGTGGCTGAGCAGGGCGCGCTGGAAGCCACGGGTGTCGATGCTGCTGCCGACGAAGAGGCCGGGCGAGATCTCCGAAGCCGGCGCGGGCGGGAAGGGGAGCGAGTAGTGGGGCGCGCTCGCGACGTGGTAGAGACGTTCGTGCTCGTGGGGGGCGACGTCCTTCGTGCCGTCCGGCGTCATGTGGACGAGGGAGG
>JAUIMK010000342.1 GCA_030432735.1 bacterium | reverse complement strand
GGAATTGGGCCGGGTGAATCCGCATGCGGACGACGTGAACCGGCGGCTGGCCGAGCCCCTCGACGACGATGCGATCCACCTCGGCGCCTACGCGGCCGGGCCGTGCGGTGCTGCGGAGCTGCTCGGAGCGCTGCGGATCCATCTTCCGGGGCGCGGTGACCTGCGGGCGCTGGAAGCCATCCATCCCGCGCTCCTCGCGACGGACGGTCCACGCACGGGCGTCGTCTCGCGCCTCGTCACGGCGCCCCGAGCGCGGGGTGGACTCGACGGAGCGGGGCTGGCGCTCGCGCGCGCGGCGTACCGCGTCGCGCTGGCCGAACGCCTCGAGGCGGTCGAGATCGACTGCCACGCGTCGCTCATCGGCTTCTTCGAGTGGCTGGGATTCGCCGTCTATCGCCGCTTCGAACATCCGGTCTTCGGAGACGTCGCGCTCCTCCGGAGCCATCCCTTCGATCGAGCTTCCCTCGAAAAGGCTGGCTCCCCGCTCGTCGAGGTCTTCGACGATTGGGCGGCGCGTGAAGTGGCCGAGGAGGGGACGAGACGCGCTCAAGCTTGACGCTCGTCCGGCCGTACCCTAAACCCGCCGCCATGAACGAGTTCACGAACCACGCCAGCCGGACCCTGCTCGGGCTCCTCGCGCTCCTGCTCCTTATCGGGGCGGGCGGGGCTGCCTAGCGTTCGGCGACTGACGAGTTCGAGAACGAAAGAGCCCCTCCCGCCTGACCGGCCGGAGGGGCTCTTTCGTTTTCGCGCCCGTTGGGCGCGAGGACAGGCCGGCAGCGCATGCTGGCTCGTCGCGACGGGCTCCTCTCCAGGCCGGCCAGACGGGCGGGGCATGGAGAGAACGATGGATTCGCATCAGGAACGAGGAGACGGGGTCTGCCCGGCCGGGAATCGGCCGAGCGCGATGCCCCACGAGCGCTACCGACCCTTCGCGCGCTTCGATCTGCCCGATCGGACGTGGCCCGACCGCGTCCTCGCGCAGGCGCCCCGTTGGTGCAGCGTCGACCTTCGCGACGGCAACCAGGCCCTGGTCGAGCCGATGGGCTGGGATCGCAAGATCCGGCTCTTCGAGTCCCTGGTGGCGATCGGCTTTCGCGAGATCGAGGTCGGCTTCCCGGCGGCTTCCCAGACGGACTTCGACTTCGTTCGGCGGATCATCGACGAGCAGCGCATTCCCGAAGACGTCACGATCCAGGTCCTGGTGCAGTGCCGAGAGGACCTGATCGAGCGCACCTTCGAGGCGATCGAAGGCGCACCGAGCGGGGTCGTCCACTTCTACAACTCGACCTCGCCCATCCAGCGCCGCGTCGTGTTCCGGGAGGATCGCGCCGGGATCACGCGGATCGCGGTGGACGCGGCGAAGCACGTGAAGGCCGCCGCGGCGGCACGGCCGGACGACGAGGTCCGCTTCGAGTACTCGCCGGAGAGCTATTCGACGACAGAGCTCGAGTACGCGGTCGAGATCAGCGAAGCGGTGATGGACGTGCTCGAGCCCGATGCCGCGCGGCCGGTGATCCTGAACCTGCCGGCGACGGTCGAGGTCGCGACGCCGAACGTCTACGCGGACTCGATCGAGCTCTTCTGTCGCAGCCTGCGCGCGCGAGAGGCGGCGATCGTCAGCGTGCATCCGCACAACGATCGCGGCTGTGCGGTCGCGGCGGCGGAGCTCGCGCTGCTCGCCGGCGCCGATCGCGTCGAAGGCACGCTCTTCGGCAACGGCGAACGCACCGGCAACGTCGACGTGGTGACCCTGGCGCTCAACCTGATGAGCCAGGGCGTCGATCCCGAGCTCGACTTCCGGGATCTGCCGGCGCTCGTACGGAAGGTCGAATACGCGAACCGACTGCCCGTCCATCCGCGCCATCCCTACGCGGGAGAGCTGGTCTACACCGCTTTCTCCGGCTCCCATCAGGACGCGATCCGCAAGGGCCTGGCCGCGCTCGATGCGGAAGCGGCGGCGCATTGGGAGGTCCCGTACCTGCCGGTCGATCCCGCGGACGTGGGTCGGAGCTACGAGGCGGTGATCCGGATCAACTCCCAGTCGGGCAAGGGTGGGGTCGCGTACGTGCTCGAGACCGAGCATGGCTACGCACTGCCGCGGCGGATGCAGATCGACTTCTCGAAGATCGTGCAGGCATGGGCCGACGCGAACGAGGAGGAGCTGGTCAGCGAGCGTGTACGGACGCTCTTCGAGCGCACCTACCTGGACGTCGAAGGAGGACCCCGGCTGGTCGGGGAGCGGACGATCTCGAGCGGCGACGGCGCGACGGACGCCGTGTCGGCGACGCTCGGCTGGGGCGCCGCGCGGATCCCGGTCGAGGCGGAAGGGGCCGGGCCCATCGACGCCTTCGTCGCCGGCCTGGCCCAGGCCCTCGGCGTCTCGCTCCGGATCGGGGACTACCACGAGCACGCGCTCGGCGCCGGCGCCGACGCCACCGCGGTGGCCTACGTCGAGGTCGTGTTCGGCACCGATCGAAGGCTCTTCGGCGCGGGGCGGGCAGCGAGCATCGTCGACGCCTCTTTCCAGGCCGTGCTCTCGGCGGTCGCGCGGGCGGTCGAGCGGGGCTGGGTCGAGCTTCCGTCGGGCGTCGCCGGAGCGCGGACCGGGACGGAGCCGCGCTGACCGTCGACGCGGCGCGGACGCGGACCGACCCGCGCTGAACGTCGCGCCGGAGCGGGGGCCTTCGGGCGCCCGCCCCGGCGCTACCTTCGGCGTGACCGTTTTCGTCACGCGCAGGGGAGAGGCTGGGCGCGAGGGACACGAACGGAACGGCTCGCGAGCGGAGGGGAAGGGCGTTGCGCCTGCTGCACACGGCGGATTGGCATCTCGGGCGGCTCTTCCACGGCGTCTCCCTGGTCGAGGATCAGGCTCATCTCCTGGACGAGCTCGTTCGGCTGATTTCGGAGTCGGCGATCGATGTCGTCCTGATCGCGGGGGACGTGTACGACCGGGCGGTGCCGCCGCCCGACGCGGTGACGCTCTTCGATTCGTTCCTCGCGCGGGTGGCGGGCGAGCAGGGCGTGCCCGTCGTCGTGATCGCCGGCAATCACGACAGCGCGGATCGGCTGGGCTTCGGCGCGCGGCTGCTCGCGGAGGGCGGGCTCCACGTCCGCGGGCGGCTCGAGGCCGACCCCGCACCGATCGGGTTCGCGGACGAACACGGCCCGGTCGACCTCGTGGCGCTCCCCTTCGTGGATCCGCCCCACGCTCGCGCGACGCTCGGGGACGCCGACCTCCGGGACCACGACGCGTGCAATGCGGCGCTCCTGACGCGGGCGCGGGCGAGGCTTCGGCCCGGCCGACGGAGCGTCTGCGTCGCCCACGCCTTCGTGGCCGGTGCGTCGGACAGCGAGTCGGAGCGCCCCCTCGTCGTCGGCGGGGGCGGCCACGTCGCCGCGTCCCACTTCGAGGGCTTCGACTACGTCGCGCTCGGCCATCTCCACCGACCCCAGCGCGTCCGCCACGAATCGATCCGCTACGCGGGCTCGCTCATGCCCTACAGCTTCGGCGAAGCGGCCCACGAGAAGAGCGTCTCGGTCGTTTCGCTCGCCGCCGACGGGACGGTCACGATCGATCCCGTCCCGCTCTCGCCGCGGCGGGCCGTCCGGGTGGTCGAGGGAACGCTCGCGGCACTCCTCGACGCGACGCCGGAAGGGGTGGCGGCCGAGGACTATCTGCTCGTCCGCCTGACGGACACCGGCGCGCTCTACCATCCGATGGCGCGGCTGCGGGAGCGCTATCCGAACGTGCTCCAGATCGAGCGGCCGGCCCTCGAGGCGGCGGCCGGCGGAGCGGCGGTCGCGGCGCAATCCCTGGCGCCGCGTTCGCCGGAGGACCTCTTCGAGGACTTCTTCGAGGCGGTGATGGATCGGGAGATGGAGGCCGCCGAACGGGCGGCCCTCGGCGAGCTCGACGCGCCGCCCCCGTCCGGCGGCGGGACCGAGGCCGCGTCGTGAGGCCGCTGCGCGTGGAGATCGAAGCCTTTGGCTCCTTCGCCGATCGGCAGGTCCTCGACTTCGAAGGTCTCGGAGCCGACCGCCTCTTCCTGATCCACGGGCCGACCGGCGCGGGCAAGTCGACGATTCTCGAGGCGATCTGCTTCGCGCTCTACGGGACGCCCTCCGGAGCGGACGCCTCCGCGCCGCATCTGCGCAGCCAGCACGCCGCCCCGGACCGCACGACTCGGGTCGTGTTCTGGTTCGCCCTGGGAGAGATGCGGTACCGGGTCGAACGGACGCCGCGCCAGCGGCGCCCGAAGCGGCGCGGCGAGGGCTTCGTCGAGGAGCGCGGGACGGCGCTGATCGAACGCTTCAAGCCCGGCATGTCCGAGGACGGGCCGGGGGAGCCGCTGGCCACGAAGCAGAGCGACGTCGACACCGAAGTGCGTACCTTGCTCGGGCTCGACCGGTCCCAGTTCCGGCAGGTGATCCTGCTACCGCAGGGCGAGTTCCGGCGCCTGCTCGAAGCGTCGAGCAAGGAGCGGCAGGAGATCCTCTCGCGGCTCTTCGACATCGACCGCTACGCCGCCCTCGAACGGCGGCTGAAAGGCGCGGCGGATCGACTCCGGGACGAGCTCGGTCGCGTCGAGGAACGCCGGGCGGCGCTGCTCGGTCAGGCGGAGTCCGAGAACGAGGACGCCTTCGAGCTGCGTCGGA
>JAUIMK010000341.1 GCA_030432735.1 bacterium | reverse complement strand
CTCCCGGATCTCGACCTCGCGAGCGCAGCCGTTCCGGTGGATCCGGCCGCGATGGTCCCGCCGCTGGTCGCGGGGGTGAAGCGCCTGCCGATCCGATTCACGCCGACGGCGCGAGTCGGGAGCTAGGCGCGAGCGCCAGCCCTAGGCAACGCCCTCCGTGGCCCTAGTGTCCTCTGCACGCCCAGGCACGGGTGAGGAGAGGGCAGCATGGCCACGCAGATCGATCCGGTGGAGCAGCGCGTCGCCTGGGCGATGCCCGGAAGCGGGAGCACGCCGGTCGCCGACCGCATTCGTGCGCGCGTCCGCGAGTCGGGACGTCGCTTCCACGCGAACGACAACATTCAGGAGTTCATCGAAGACGACGAGCTGCCGCAGCTCGAGGCGGAGGTCGCCGAGAAGATGCGGGAGGTGCTCGAGACCCTCGTGATCGACACCGAGAGCGATCACAACACCCAGGAGACCGCCGAGCGCGTCGCGAAGCTCTACGTGCGCGAGGTCTTCGGGGGGCGCTACGTCGCTCCGCCGAAGGTGACCGAGTTCCCGAACGCGGCGCGTCTGAACGAGCTGATGATCATCGGGCCCGTCACCGTCCGCAGCGCCTGCTCCCACCATCTCTGCCCGATCATCGGACGGATCTGGGTCGGCGTGATGCCGAACGAGCACTCCGCGCTGATCGGCTTGTCGAAGTACGCGCGGCTCGTCGAGTGGGTCATGTCGCGACCGCAGATCCAGGAGGAGGCGATCGCCCAGCTCGCGGATCTTCTGCAGGACAAGATGCAGCCCGACGGCCTCGCGATCGTGATGGAGGCCGACCACTCCTGCATGCAGTGGCGCGGTGTCCGGGACATGGACTCGAAGATGACCAACAGCGTGATGCGGGGCTCGTTCCTGAAGGACAAGGATCTTCGACGGGAGTTCCTCTCGCTGCTGAACGGGCGTGATCGCCGCTAGGCCGGACGCGCACCAGAGAGGACCCCGATGCTGACCCGACTCGTCTACGCCAGCTACTCGATCGATACGATGGACGAACGCCTGATCCAGACCATCCTGGAGCAGTCGCGCGCCAGCAACGCGGAGTTCGGGATCACCGGCGTGCTCTGCGTCGACCCGAGCCGCGATCTCTTCCTGCAGGCGATCGAGGGGGCTCGCGCGGCGGTGAACCAGCTCTACGCGAACATCGTCCGGGACCCGCGACACACGCAGGTGACGCTCCTCCACCACGAGGAGATCGCGACCCGAAGCTTCTCCGCCTGGCGGATGGGTTCGATCGACCTCGCGAAGGTCAACCCGAGCATCGTGCTCCGGTTCTCCGAGACGGAGCACTTCGATCCGATCACGACACCGGGCGCCGCGGCGCTCGCGCTGATCCAGGAGCTGACGGACGGAGGCGCGGGCGGATAGGCGTTCGCGTCGGGGCGAGCCCCGTCGCGCGGTCTTCTTCCCTGGCACGGTGCCGCGCACACGCCGCGCCCTTCACGGGCGTATTCGTGTACGAAGACGCGGATGCACACGTCTTGCCGACCCGCCGCAGACGGGGGAGGGCGTTCCTGTGCTAGCCTCCGTGCTCTTCCGGGCGATCGCCTGGACGACCCGCCCGCGTCGCAAGACGGTCGCGTCGACGATTTCCGCGCTGTGCGCAGCGCCTCACGAGCCCGGCTCGCCCCTGCGAGCGCCGCTCCACCCGGGTGCGACTCCGGAGGGTCCCGTTCGTGGACCCCCGCCCGCTCCCCGCTCCGAGTCCCCATGACCCAAGATCCCTTCGCGCAGCTCCCCGCGCCCATTCGCGTGGCGCTCGAGCGCCGCGGCTTCGAGCACCTCACGCCGGTCCAGGAGGCGGTCGTCGCGGCCCGTTCCGAGGGCCGCGATCTCCGCATCTCGTCCCAGACCGGCTCGGGCAAGACCGTCGCGATCGGATTCGCTCTCGCGGACCATTTCCTGTCCCCCGCCGAGGTGGCCGGCGGCGATGCGCGCGAGTCGACGGAGACCCGCGTCGACATGGCGCGCGGCGATTCGGACGCTCCGCGTCCGCCGCTCGGACCGCGCAAGGGGCCGCGGCACTCCTCCCGGAGCGGATCGCGCACGGCGGATGGGAAGGCCCATCCGACCGCGCTCGTGATCGTCCCGACCCGCGAGCTCGCGGCGCAGGTGCGAGAGGAGATGGCCTGGCTCTACGCCGAGCTCGACGACCTCCGCGTCGAGGTCGTGACCGGCGGGACGTCGATCCCGAACGAGCGCCGCGCGCTCTCGCGGGGGCCCCGGCTGGTCGTGGCCACGCCCGGAAGGCTCCTCGATCACATCGAGAACGGGGCGATCGCGACCGATGCGATCGAGCACGTCGTGCTCGACGAGGCGGACCAGATGCTCGACATGGGCTTCCGGGACGAGCTCGACGCGATCCTCGAGACCCTCCCGACGACGCGGCGGAGCCATCTCGTCTCGGCGACCTTCCCGCGCGGCGTGCTCGAACTCGCCCGTCGCTTCCAGGACGATGCGCTCGTCCTCGAAGGGACCCGGCTCGGTGAGTCGAACGCGGACATCCAGCACGTAGGCTACGCGATCAAGCGGCACGAGACCTACGCGGCGCTCGTCAACATCCTGCTGATGGCGGAGGGCGAGCGCTGTCTGCTCTTCGTGAATCGCCGCGTCGACGCGACGGACCTCGCCGAGAAGCTCGCTCGCGACGGCTTCGGGGCGGCACCGTTCAGCGGCGAGCTCGCCCAGGCCCAGCGGACGCGCACCCTTGCCGCGTTCCGGAACGGCACGCTGCCGATCCTCGTTTCGACGGAGGTCGCCGCGCGCGGGATCGACGTTCCCGGGATCGCCTCGGTCATCCACGTGGACCCGCCTCGGGAAGCCGACGCCTACACCCATCGCTCCGGGCGAACGGGGCGTGCGGGGCAGCGTGGACGCAGCATCCTGCTCGTCACCCCCGCCGATCTGCATCGCGTCGAACGCATGCTGCGGTACGCGAAGATCGAGCTGTCGTGGCAGCCGGTACCGACCCCCGCGAAGGTGAAGAAGTCCCTGCGCAAGCGCTCGCGCCGGCAGCTCCACGCGATGCTCGAGGGACATTCGCCGGAGGAGTCGCAGTGGCTCTACGCGAAGTCCCTCCTCGAGGATCGGGACCCCGTCCAGGTCGTCGCGACGCTCCTCGACCTCACGAAGAGCGACGCGGTCTGCGAGCCGATGAACGTCGTCGGCTTCGATCCCTCGAAGCCGCGTCCCGGCAATCGACGGGACCGCTTCGAACGCGGCGAGCGGCCGGATCGTGGGCGTGGGCACGGTGAACGTTCGGGGGGGAGCGCGCACGGCCGGGGCGCGCGACCGGACGCGAGCGGGTTCACGCGCTTCTTCGTCAGCTGGGGCGAGCAGAGCGGGGCGACGACCGGACGACTGCTCTCGCAGGTCTGTCGACGCGGGGGAATCGAGAGCCACCAAGTCGGACCGATCGAAGTCGCTGCCCGCGTCTCCTTCGTCTCGGTCGCGAACGAAGTCGCCGAGGCCTTCGAGGCCCGCGCCGGGCGCCCCGACGAGCGGGACCGGGGCATCGTGATCAAGCGAGCCGAAGAGAAGGCGCGGGGGCCGAAGCCCGGCGGTCGTGGCCGGCCGGGGCATCGTCCGGGGGCCCCGAATGGACGCCGACGCGACGCCTCCAACACCTCCAAGACCTCCGACCACCGCGGCGGCGCGCGCGGCCGCGCGTCGGGCAAGCGCGCCTTCGAGCGCCCGCCGCGCGCCTCGAAATAGAGAGCGAGCGGATTGCCCGGGGCGAGCCGTCGGCAAGCGCGAGTGCTCACCGCGGCGTGCGCCGCACTCGCATTCTGTGGAGGCTGTCTGCGACCGTCTCCGTCCGCGGTCGCTCCGGCCGAGGCCGTGCGCGTCGTGACGGGTCGACCGGAGGCCGTCGCCGGGCTCGCGGCGGAGGTGGCTCGCCTGCTCCCGGGCGACGCGGCGGTGGCGGCGATCGTCGTCCTCGAAGCGGACGTGGCGTCGCTCGCCTTCGTCGGAGGGAACGCGGCCGTCGGGCAGGGCGCCGCGTCGCCCGGCACGCTCTTCGAGTTCGGCTCGATCACGAAGGTGGCGACGGCGAATCTCGTGGCCCAGCGCGTGCTCGCCGGGGCACTCGAGCTCGACGTCGGCCTGGACCGGCTTCCCGGTGGCGACGCGTCGGGAAGCCAGTGGTCGGAGGTCACGCTCCGCCATCTGCTGACCCACTCGTCGGGGCTCTCGGGCTGGCCTCCGAACTGGGGACCGGTTCGGATCGTGCTGACGGGGAGCCTCGGCGACCCCTTCGCGAGCTACGACGGGGACGACCTGCTCGACGGGATGCGCCGAAACCGGGCGCCGCGCGTCGGGGAGCGATGGACCTACTCGAACTACGGATTCGCGATCCTGGGTCGACTCCTCGAGCAGGAGTCGGGCCTCGCGTACGAGTCGCTCCTGCGTGATCGCTTCCTGACGCCGCTCGGGATGGAGACGGCGACCAGCCGCGGCTGGTCCGGCGAGTACGTGGCGCCGCCGCTCGGTCGACGGGGAGGCCGCGCGACGAACTGGGCCTTCGATGCGTTCGCGCCGGCGGGCGCGCTGCGCGGGAGTGCACGGGACGCGATCGCGTTCCTACGGCATGCGATGGAGGCCTGCGATCGCGAAGACGTCGTGTCC
>JAUIMK010000025.1 GCA_030432735.1 bacterium | reverse complement strand
GTCGGACAGGAAGGCGTTGAGCGCCTGGACGCGCTGGGTCAGACCGCGCTCGACGCGCTCCCAGGCAGAGGCGTCGATCACGCGGGGGATCAGGTCGAAGGGAAAGATGCGTTCGGCGCCGCGGCGATCCGAGTAGACGGAGAACGTGATGCCGCCGCGCAGGAAGGTCACGTCGGCCAGCCGCTGTCTCGCGCGGAACTCCCGCCGCCCCAGCCGCTCGAGATGCTCGACCACCGACACGGCGTGCGGATGCGGGGCGGCGTCGGGGGTGAAGAACTCGTCCCAGGTCCCCGCAAGAGGCGCGTAGCCCTCGAAGAGCGGTGCGTCCGAGGAATCTCGAGCCATTGGGTCTCCTCACCCGCAATCGCGAAGACGGCGACCGCGGCGTCTCGTGGATGGGCGATCCGATTCACACGTTAGGACAGACCACGGCCCGAGTGGGCCCCCTACGCCCGCCAAAAGGTCGGACGCGATCCACTCCGGCCTCCCCGGCCCTCGCCCCGGTCGGACCGCCGGAGTCCGATCGGGCCGCACCGCGGCGCCGCGACGCTACCTGGCCCCGGGCGCATCCGATTCCCCCGGCACGAGACGCACGTCGAGGGGGCGCGCCGCGTCGAGATGGACGTCCCTCTGCGGGAACGCGATGACGATGCCGTGTTCGCGGAAGGCGTCGTCGATCGCGAAGCGAACGCGACTCTCGACCTGGCTGAGCCGCATCGGCGCGCGCGCCTCGACCCAGAAGTAGACCTCGAAGACGAGGGAGTCGTTGCCGAACTCGTCGAAGAGGAGGATCGGCGGCGGCTTCGAGAGGACGTCGGGCTCGGCCTCGACCACCTGCGCGATCAGCTCCGCCACGAGCCGCGTCGGCGACCCGTACGCGACGCCGACCACGACCTTCGTCCGGATCAGGTCGTCCGAGAGCGTCCAGTTCACGACGTTCGACTCGAGGAAGAAGCTGTTCGGCACGATCAGCTGGCGGCCGTCGTTGGACCGGATCTGGGTACTCCGCGCGCCGATCCGCTCGATCGTTCCGTAGGTACCGTCGATCTCGACGGTGTCGCGCGCGCGCACCGGTCGCTCCAGCATCAGGATCAGACCGCTGATGAAGTTGTTCATCACGTTCTGGCTGCCGAAGCCGAGGCCGATCGCGAGGGCGCCACCGGCGACGGTGAACGCGGTCAGGGGGAAATGCACGACGCGGAGAGCGAAGAGCGCGAAGCTCGCGACGAAGAGGTAGAAGGCGAGGGTTTCGATCGCGTGCGTCGCGCCGGCGTCGAGCCGCAGCCGGCGGGCGATCGCGCCCGAGAGGAAGTGCGAGATCCTTCGGGAGACGAACACGCCGACCCAGAGCATCGCGAACGCGCTGATGACGGCGCCCAGGGTGATCGCGCTGTCCTGCACGGTCGCGAGCTCGTAGTTCCAGATCGCGCGCCCGCGCTCGATCGCCGTGCGGGCGATCCGTGCCGGATCGAGCTGATCCCCTTCGAGCGCTTCGAGGCACGCTTCTGCGAGGACGCGCTCCTCCGCGAGCTCCGCCATCGCGGCCTTCTCCGCGCGCTGCAGAGCGCGCGCGCTCGAGCGCTGGACCGCGAGGGCCTCGGCGACGTCCGGCGAAGCGCCGCTCTCCTCGATCCGGAGGGCGAGCGCATCGAGCGTCCGCTGCTGCGCCTCGATCCGGACCTCGAGCCGACTCGCGGCCTGCGCGTTCGCGGCGAGTCGCGCCCGCACGCGCGAGAGCGCTTCGGCGCGTTCGTCCGCAGGCAGCGCGTTGCGCAGCGCCTGCTCCCAGGTCGCGAAGAGGGCCGGGCGATCCCGGAGCCGCGCGAGGCGTCCGTCGAGGACTTCGACCGTGCTCTGAAGCCCGTCCCGGGCGGCCCGAAGCGCGTCCGCGGCGGCCAGCAGCGACGCGTCGCCCCCGCGGCTGGAGGCGAAGCGCGACTCGATCGACTCGATGCGAAGTGCGAGTCCGGCCAGCTCGCGCGCCCGCAGCTCCCGCTCGCGGACCAGCTCCGTATCGAGGGCGAGCGCGCTCCGCGCCGCGCCCCCGGTGGCGGACGCGCCGCGACGGATCGCCGTCCGCACCTCGGCGATCCGCGCATCGATCGCCTCGAGCCGCGCCGGCTCCGGACGTTCCGCGCGGAGCCGGCGGAGGGTGAGCGTTCGCTCGTGGGTACGTTCGCGCGCGAGCCGCGCGGCCAGACGGGCGAGACGAAGCGCCTGGGCATCGCTCGGCGACGGATCGGCGGCGAGGCGATCGCGCAGCGCGCGGTGCGCGCGTTCGAGCGTGTCCGCTTCCTCGGCGGCGAGCGAACGCTCGCGCTCGACCTCCGCCATCGCCGACTCGCCGCGGGACGCTTCGGAGCCGAGCGCGACGCGTTCGAGATGGAGCGCCGCGAGGGTCTCGATCGAAGGCGCGGATTCCGGGAGCACGGACGGCGCAGCCTCGTCCGCCCGGGTGGCCAGGCTCTTTGCGATCTTCCGCTCCTGCACCAACAGCGTCTCGAGAGCGAGCAGGGATTCCGCCACCTCTCCGCCGACGTCGGCGCCGGCACGTTCCGAACGGACTTCGGCGAGTCGCGCCTCGATGGCGACGAGGGAGAGGGGATCGACCGATTCTCCGTCCGTCGCCTCCGCCCCACGCGGCGCGATCGCGATCAGCGACGTCGCCAGGACCAGCGCGACACGCAGCCCTCGCCGGAGGCCTGCGGCGTGGCGAGCCGCGGTCGAACGCGTCCGCGTGACGTCGCCGTCTCCGGTCCAGCCGTGCATGGCCCCCTCCTCCACGGTCGAATCCCGGTCGACGCGGACCGGGGCGATGCATCGCGCGCGGCAGAGCGCGCTCCGCCCCTGCTCGTATACGGCAGATCGGACCGGCGCGCCGCTTCCCGCCCGACCGCGACGCGCGAAGGAGTGGCGTCGGCGGCGCGCATCCCCGGCCTTCGCTATACGAGCGAGGTGCCCGTCGATCCCGAATCGCGTCCGGCGCGACCGTCGAAGATGGCCCCCTGGTGGGGTCCGGTGCGGCTGGATGTCGACTGCTGCCGAACGCTGGCCCTGGGTCCCAGCGAGCTCGTGGCCGAGCGACGCGCGAGCGAATGGCGACTCCGCCATCGCGAGGTCGCGAGCGCTGCCGAGGACCGGCTCGCCGTCTCGGACGGTCCCGCCGAGCCGTCCGCGGCGCCCGCCCCTCCCGCCCGTCGACCCGACGGTGCCGTTCTCGGCGAGACGGAGACCTGGTCGACGGTGAAGCGGATCGGCGGTCCGTCCCAGGTCGGAGCGCTCAGCCTGCTCCCACGAACGGCGGATCGGCCGATCGTGAGCCTGCCCGCGGATCCCTTCCTCGTGCCCCAATCCACGACCGTCACGCTCTTCGTCAGCACGCCCCTCTGGCTCGACGTCCGCGTCGACGACGAGACGGTCCTCGACGTGCCGACGCTCCGACCGCGCGACATCTGGATCGGGCCGTCGACGGGACCCGGCGAGGCAGGCTACGCGAATCGGACCCAGTGTCGACAGCAGCTCGAGGAGATTCCCGTCCGTCCGTACCGCGTGCTGACGCCCGTCGTCGTGGCCAACCGGAGCCAGGAGCCCCGCGCCCTCGAGAGGCTGATGCTCGCCGTGCCCTACCTCTCGATCTTCGCGACCGACGCCGGCCGCCTGTGGACCGAGCGCATCGAGCTCACGATCGGGACCGACGAATCGGAATCGCAGATCGTGCCGGGCGCGCCGCAGGACGCCGCCGACGCTCGGATCGTCGCCTCGGCGCGCAGGACGCCGCCGGGCGACCGCCTCGACCGCCTCCTCGCGGACGTATTCTAGTCACGACGAACTCCGCACCCCGTCGCAGGGCGTGCTCGAAGGCAACGATGGACCCGGAAGCGATCGCACAGGAAACCGACGCCGGTCTCGTCTCCGACCCAGGAACCCTCCTGCTCGCGATCGGGCTGCTGGTGATCGGCTTCGTCCTCGCCCGCCTGGCCGGGGTCGCGCTCTCACGCGCGCTCCGCGATCCGCTCGGAAGCCACCGCACCCTCGTCCTCCAACGGATCGTGACGTACTCGATCGCCGGCCTCTTCGCGGTGAGCGCCCTCCATCAGCTGGGCATCGAGCTGTCGGTCCTGCTCGGCGCGGCGGGTCTGGTGACGGTGGCGATCGGCTTCGCGGCGCAGACCGCCGCGTCGAACTTCGTGAGCGGCGTGTTCCTGCTCGGGGAACGGCCCTTCGAGGTCGGCGAGACGATCCAGATCGCCGACACGACCGGCGTCGTGCTCTCGATCGACGCGCTCTCGATCCGACTCCGCACCTTCGACAATCTGCTCGTCCGGATCCCGAACGAGTCCGTCATGAAGTCCCAGGTCGTGAACTTCACGCGCTTCCCGGTCCGGCGGCACGACCTGCGCTTCCGCGTCGATCCGGTCGTCGACCTCGAGATCCTCGAGACCGTGCTGCTCGGTGCGGCCGAGGCGCCGATCGTCCTCAGCGAGCCGGCTCCCGTCGTGATCTTCCACGGCTGGAGCGAGTCGGGTCTCGAAATCCAGCTCTCGGCCTGGGCGCTCCGCGAGAACTTCCTCGAGATGAGGAACCGACTCCACCGCGACGTCGCCCTGGCGCTCCAGCGCGCGCGCATCCCGCTCGGCTATCCGAATCGGATCGTCGAGCTGCGCGACGACGAAACCTCGTCCCTCCGCGGCTCGCGCGGTGGCGAGCCGGATGCAGGAGAAGCGCGATGACCCCGACCGATCCGTCCCAGGCGCCCGTCGCCGTCCACGAATTGAAGCTTCCCAGGAACTCCCCGGCGCCGCGGATTCGCTTGATGGAGTTCAACCGGGAGACGCTCATCGAGAGCGAGGTCGACGATCCCGCAGAGCTCGCGCCCTACACGCACACCGAGAACACGACCTGGATCGACATCCAGGGGCTCGGCGACGAGGGACGACTCCGCGCCGTCGCCCACATCCTGGGCATCCACGACCTCGCCCTCGGCGACGCCGTCCACATCCCGCAGCGCGCCAAGACCCACGAGTATCCCGAGCACGTGCTCGCCGTGCTCCGCGCGCCGCTCTCGCCGTTCACCGTGGCCGAGGGCATTCCGCAGGTCTGCATCCTGCTCTCGGACCGCTACATCGTGACCTTTCAGGAGCGCCACTTCGGGTTCTTCGACGGCCTGCGCGAACGCATCCGGAACGGTCGCAGCCTCGAGCGCGGCGGCGGCCCGGCCCAGCTCACCTATTCCCTCGCGGATGCGCTCGTGGATCAGTACTACCCGATCGTCGAGGAGATCTCCGACAGCCTCGACCAGCTCGAGGAGCGCATCCTCGACAACCCGACGCCCGGTCTCGTGGCGGAGCTCCACGGTCTCCAGCGACGGATCACCGCGCTCCGCCGCGTCGCGCGCCCCCAGGCGGAAGCACTCCACAAGCTCGCCACCCTGAAGTCGACCATCGTCCCCCGCGAAGCCGCGGTGTTCCTGAAGGACGCCGAAGACCACGCCCGCCAGATCCTGGGCCGACTCGACGCGGCGCGGGACGTCGCGACGGACCTGATGAGCGCCGTCCTCGCCACCCTCGGTCATCGACAGAACGAAGTCATGAAGCTCCTCACCCTCGTCGGTGCGATCTTCATCCCGCTCACCTTCATGGCCGGCATCTACGGCATGAACTTCGAGTACATGCCCGAGCTCGGGTTCAGGATGGGCTATCCCACGCTGATCGTCGCGATGGTCGTCGTCGCGATCGGGATGGTGCTCTACTTCCGCTCGCGCGGGTGGCTGGGCGACGGGAACGACGACGAGCGTTAGGTGCGCGGCGCGGGCGGCTCCAGGGGATCGATCATGGAACGAGGATCATCGACCGGCGACCTCGAGCGACGGCCTGGCGAGCTCGCTTCGGGGCCGATCTCGTCCTGCACCGCGCACGTCCGGCGCGCGCGAGCCCCCTCCCGCTCCTCCGACGGGCCGCTTCGCGCATGAGGTCCGTCGCCCCAACGAAACGATGGAGGGCCGCCGCAGCGCTCACCGCCGGCATGGCCTTCGCCGTCGCGTCGCCGGCCTACGCCGAAGATCGCGGCCCCACCCGCGCCCAGGTCACCGAGCGCAACGAGGGGCTCGTCAGCCTCTGGGATGCGTTGCGTGCGCGAGCCGCAGGGATGCGGATCCGGCTGCGGCAGGCGCTCGTGTCGACGGGTGAGTTCGAGGGATCGCGCCTCGCCTGGACGCGAAGCGAGATCGGCTTCGATGCCGGCATGCCGCTCCTCGAAGGCCGCCTCAAGCTCGGCCTCTCGCCGAGCTTCGCCTGGGAGCGACTCTCGATCGCCGGAAGCGACGAGTTCATCGTGTCGAGAACCGGCCGCGACCGCGGCTTCACCGACTTCTACGACACGAGCCTCCGGCTCGGCGCGAGCCTCGAGCTCGACCGGGGCTTCGGCGTCGAAGCCATCAGCGGCTGGAGTGCACGCCACGAACGGACGGCGGACGTGCGCGAGAGCTCGCAGCTCGGCGGGAGCGTGGCCCTCACCTATCGGCGGGGCAGCTGGCTGCGCCTGCGTCTCGGCGTCGGCGCCGGAGCCGACCTCGACGACCAGCGCCTGCGCTTCTCCCCGGTCTACCGAATCGTCCTGCGCCCCCATCCGCGATTCACCTTCGAATCGAGCGGCCTCGGCGCGACGCTCGAGTGGGACGCGACGGCGGCGACGAGCCTCTCGCTGGGCGCCGAGGCGGACGGAACGCAGTACCGACTCGCGCATCGGGGCGCCCCACCGACGGGGACCGGCGACGGAACGCTGAAGCGGCGTCAGACCCGGATCGACGTCGGAGTGCTCCACCGATTGCACGAGCACATCCGTCTCCGCGCGCTCGTCGGACTCGTCGTCGACGAGGAGATCGAGCTCACCGACGAGGACGGCGTCACGACCGAACGGCGCCGCAATCGCGACCCGAGCGCCCGGCTGATGGTCGGACTCGAGCTGCGGCTCTAGCATCCCGGATCGTCGGCGCGCGACTCGCACGCCACCCGAGGTATCCGAGATGGGCGCCCGTCGCCGCCAACCGCCGAGCCGCCGCCCGAATCGACGATCGGCCGCGGGCGTCCTCGCCATTGCGCTCCTGCTCTCGCTGGGCGGCCTCGCGCGAGCGGAAGACGAGCCCGCGATCGACGGCGCGCCGTCGGGCCCGATCGTCGAGCACCTTCGCTTCGACGGGCTCGAGGTATTCGACGAAGCGGAGATCACCGACCGAATCGTCACCCGCGAACGCGCCGTCTTCGATCTCCGTTTCTGGCGGCCCGCCCCGCGTCTCGACGAGTTCACCCTCGAGGACGATCTCGACCGCATCCGGGACCTCTACCGGTCGGTCGGTCGTTTCGAAGCGCGGGTCGAGGCGGAGGTCATCCCCGTCGACCCGCCGCCCGAGGCAGGCCCCCCCGAACGCGTCGACGTCCGCTTCACGATCGAAGAAGGACCCGCCACCCGACTCTCGTCCTGGTCGCTCACGATCGAGGAGTCGCCGGACGCCGAACGGCCCCTGTCCGCGGACGAACGCGAGGCGCTGCTCGCGATCGTCGCGCCGCCGGAAGACGGCCTCTTCGGTACGCGACTCTACCGGGAGCGGCGGAGCGCGCTGCTCGCGGCCTGCGCGGAGCAGGGCTTCCTCTTCGCCGGGATCCAGGGGCGAGCGAACGTCTCCACCGAGAGCCTCACGGCGCGAGTCGACTGGCATCTCAACCTCGGTCCACGCGCCACGGTCGGCGCGATCTCCTTCGAGGGACTCGAGCGCATCTCGGAGAAGGTCGTCGACCGCGAGCTCCGCCTGGAACGGGGCGAGGTGCTGCGGGCGTCGATGCTCCGGGAGGCCGAGCGACGGCTGATCGAGACGGGCCTCTTTCGCAGCGTCGTGGTCGGCGAACCGAAGCGCGACGATCAGGAATCGCGCCGGGACGGCGTCGTCGACCTGGAGGTGTTCTTCGAAGAAGCACCGCCGCGCTCCGCCCGCGCGTCGGTCGGCTATGGCACCGAGGACGGACCCCGCGGCGAGGCGTCCCTCGACTGGCGCAACTTCCTGGGCGACGCCCGTCGACTCCGCCTGCGTGGCTTCGGCTCCCTGCTCGACGTGGGCTTCGAAGGCACCCTCGGACAGCCCTACCTCGTCGGCCTCCGGACGCGCGGCGACCTCTCCGTGAGCGCCCTGCGACGATCGCGCCCCGGCTACGAGGCCTTCGTGACCGGCGCGAGCGGGCTCGTCTCGCATTCTCTCACCCGGGACGGGCCGGTCGTCGTCTTCGGGGGTCTCGGCTACGAGCTGTCCGAGATCCTCTCCTTCGAGATCGACGTCGACGCGGCGACGCGAGGGCCCGAGGACAGCGTGATCGTCAACACCTTCGGCGGCATCCGCTACGACGGCGTCGACGACCGGCTCGAACCGACCCGCGGCTTCCGCGCGACCCTCGAGTTCGAGCTCGGCGGCTTCGTGCTCGGATCCGATCTCGACTATCACCTCTGGAACCTCGACCTTCGCGCGTATCGCCAGCTCGGCCCGGTCGTGGTGGCCGCCCGCGCCGCCGCGACGACCCTCGACCCGATCGCCGGGACCCGGAGCGACGTGCCGCTCACGCGGCGTCTCTACTCCGGCGGGACGCAGTCGATCCGCGGCTTCGGGTTCCAGAAGCTCGGGCCCGAGGACGGAACCAACGACCCGATCGGCGGCCTCTCCAGGATGGAGTTCGGAACCGAGCTACGCTTTCGCGTGGTGGGCCCCTTCGCCCTCGTCGGATTCGTCGACGCCGGCGACGTCCGGTCTCGCCCCTTCGAGTTCCGTCCGGGCGAGCTCCGCGCCGCCGCAGGACCCGGACTTCGCGTCGACACGCCGGTCGGCCCGCTCCGCCTCGATGCCGGCTTCCTCTTGAATCCGCCGCGGGACACCGACCCGTGGCGCATCCATCTCTCCGTGGGACACGCATTCTGATGCGACGACTCCTCTCGTTCGTCGGCTGGCTCACGTTCGCGGCGATCGTCCTCGCGACGGCGGTCGTGATCGCGATCGACGTCGGCTTCCAGCGGGACCGGCTCCGCGCGCTCGCGGTCGCGGCGCTCGCCGACGAGCTCGGGATCGAGGTCGCCGTCGAGCGGATCGAGGGTCGGGCCAGTCGGGGGCTCGAGCTCCGCGGCGTGCGGCTCGGCCCCGAGGCGGCACCGCTCGCGGAGATCGACCGGCTCCGGGGCGAGTGGCGGATCTGGCGCTGGCTCGCCGAAGACGAGCGCCGGATCGACCGGATCGAGATCCGCGGCGCGGCGATCCACCTCGAACGCGATGCCGAGGGACGATGGCGCACACTCGACGACGTGCTCGATCGCCTCGAGGCGCGGACGGAAGCGGAGATCCCGGAGACCGACGCGCCGGCCGTGCCGATCGTCGTCGACGCGCTGTCGCTCGAGGACTCGTCGATCGAGATCCTGCCGACCCAGCGCGCGCCCGACGCGAGCGGAGCCGCGCCGCTCCCGGTCGATCGGATCGTCCTCTCCGTCGAAGGCCGGGCCTCGGACTACCGATCGACCTCGACGGATGGCCTTCCGATCGAGTCCGCGGCCCTCGAGTTCGATCTGGTCGAGGCGACGCGCGAGGGCGCGAGCCTGCCCCTGCTGGAGGCCGCGAAGGTCGGCTTCGAGCTGACGCGGGACCGGCGCCTGCGCGCCGCGATCGCGGCTTCGGGCCCGGGGCTCACGCTCGATGCGGACGTCGACGGCACGATCGCGGCGCCGGGTCCGCTTCGCTTCGTACTCCGCGCGGACGACGTCGCGCGGCTGGCTCCCTGGATTCCCGAGGCCGAGACGCTCCGGGGATACGCCTACCTCGAAGGCTCGGTCTCGGGGTTCCGCGTCGCCGACGCGGTCGAGATCGACCCCGCCGCGCTGGTCGCCGACCTCACGATCGACGCCACCCTCGAAGGACTGCCGGCCGTCCGGGGCCGATCGCTGCCGAGCGGTGCGCTCACGATCCGGGGACAGGGGCAGCTCCAGGAAGGGCGGCTGCGCGTCGACGAAGCGCTCGTCGAACATCGAAGGGGACTCCGCGCCGAGCTCTCCGGCACGGTCACCCGCGAACGCCTCGACGGCGTCGAGCTCTCCGTGTCCGTCGCGAACGTCGGTCTGTGGACGGCCGCCCTCGCACCGGAGGCGGGGACGATCGGCGGCGAGGGACTCGATCTGCGGGCCGACCTCGACGGGCCGGTCGACGCGCCGGTGGGGACGCTGACCGCGCGGGGGCGCGGGCTCCAATTCCGCGACCTGCCCGCCACCGACCTCGAGATCGCCCTCGAGCGAGCGGGCGGCGAAGCGGCCCGGCTTCGCGCCCTCGCCTGGGAGCCGGGCCGAGCGCCTCGCGATGTCGGCGCGAACGACGCGCCCTTCCGGCTCGATGCGCGGATCGACCCGGAAGAACGGACGGCCCGCGTGGAAGCCGAGACCGACGGCGCCTTCGTCACCCGCACCGAGCTCCTGCCCGAGCCCGTCGCCGGCCGCTTCGACGTCGTGGGCACGGCGCGGCTCGCCGAGAAGGGACTCGAGTTCGACGCGCGCCTTCACGGTACGGACGTCGTCGTGGACGAGACTCCCGTCGGCACCCTCGAGGTCGCGGCGCGGACGCGCACGCCGGCGACGCGGCAATCCCTCGCCCTCGAGCTCCTCACCCTCGAAGCCGGCGTGGGGTCGGCGGCGTCGCCCCGCGCGCACCTCGAGCGGACGGCGCTCGTCTCCGTCGACGACTCCGGTCGCTGGCGGATCGCCGACTTCGCCCTCGCCCTCGGCTTCGCGCCCGAGCTCATGCGCGCGCCGGACGGCGAATCGGCCGGCGAAGGCCCCCGGCCGGGGATCGAGATCGACGCCCGGGGACGGGCGCGCCAACCGCAGACCGCGGCGGTGTCGATTCGTGGCGTGCCGGTCGAAGCGATCGCGCAGCTCGTCGACGCGGTCTCGCCGGTGACCGGGCGACTCTCTCTCGAGGCGCGCTTCGAGACGAAGGACGGCTTCGTCCACAGCGAAGGATCGGGCGGGATCGCCGGCCCCACGATCTCCGGACAGGCCTTCGACACCGCCTCCCTCTCGTGGACCTCGGATTCGGACGCGACGCTCGCATCCCTCTCGCTCGTGACGGCCCAGGTCGTCCCCGTCGACGTCACCGCGCGCTTCCCGCTTCCACCGATCGATCCGCAGGAGGACCTCGCGGCCGTCCTGGAAGGAACGACCTTCGTGGCCAAGCTCGACGGGATCGACCTCGGCCTGCTCGCGGCCTCGCTCCCGCGGACGCTGCGCGATCCGCGCGGCCGACTCCGCGGGCGTGTCGAGGGACGGATCGAGAACGGACGCCCCCGCCTGCACGGGCGCTTCGACGTGGAAGAAGCAGGGATCACCGTCCCGCTCCTCCGGCGCCGCTTCGCCCCGATCGACGGACACGCGATCCTCGACGACCGCCGACTCGAGCTGCGCGCGCTCCGCCTCGGCAGCGACGAAGCCGGCGCGCGCCTGCAGGCCGTCGTGGACCTCGACCCCGATTCGGGGCTCCCGATCGACGCGGAACTCGTCGCGAACCGACTCCCGGTCTCCCGCTCGCCGCTCCTCCACGCCGACGTCGACGGACGGATCGAGATCGCGGGCTCGCTCTCGGAGCCGAGGATCACCGGCCGCCTGACGCTGCCCGGGCTGCAGGTCCGCGTGCCCGCGGCCCAGGACCCGCTCCTACGGGAGATCCGATTGACCGCGAGCGCCGAGGGCTCCCTCGTCGAGCCGACGGAAGGCTCGAACGACTTCGTCACCTCGTCCTACGTCGACGTGAAGCTCGACGTACCCGGGGACGCGCGGGTTCGCGGTCAGGGTGCCCAGCTCTTCGTGAAGGGAAGCGCCCGGCTGTCTTCGCGTCCGGGGGAGGCGCTGCGCGTCTTCGGCGAGGGCGAGGTCGTCCACGGGACCTACACGCTCCAGGGACGCCGCTTCCAGGTTCGCCGGGGAAGCGTCCAGCTCGTCGGGGACCGCGACGTCGACCCGGTGCTCGACATCGAGGCCCGTCTCCCGACCGGGGACATCGTCGCGATCGTGGACGTCACGGGCCGCCTGTCGTCGCCGATCGTCCGCCTGCGATCGGAGCCGTCCCGTAGCGAGCAGGACGTCCTCTCCTACCTCCTCTTCGGTCGGCCGGCGGAGGAGGTCGGCGCGAGCCAGAGCGGATCGATGAACGCGGCGGCGGCGCGCCTCGTCGCGGGGGTCGCGGAGCGGGAGCTGCGCGAGGTGCTGGGCGACGCGATGCCCGTCGATTCGATCGAGATCGGTGCCGACGACGAGGGCAACACGAGCGAGCTCGGGTTCGGGAAATACCTCCAGCCGAACCTCTACCTCCGCTACGTCCATACGCTGGGCGACGAGCCCGCGGACCGCGTGGGCGTCGAGTATCGCGTGAACGACCTGATCAGCGTCGGCAGCAGCGTGTCGACGACCGGCGACGCGGGCCTCGACCTGATCCTCCGCCACGACTTCTGACCGCAGGCGATCAGCCGCCCCCGCCGCTGAGCTCGCTCGCCTTCACGACCCGCGTCGTCGGCCGGACGATCTCCTCGGCGCCGGTCAAGCGGAACAGGATCGTCCCGTTCGCGTGCCCCGCCGTCGTGATCCAGTTCGGCCAGCCCGGGTTCCGCGGCGAGAGCACGATCCGGACGGAGCCATCCGGCTCGACCCAGGCCGTATCCTTGTTCACGTTCGTGCGGTGGTAGCGGTAGTCGTCGGCGCGGGTGAAGGGATCCGCCGGGACCTCGGAACGCCGGACGTGCCGCCCGACCGCCTTCAGACGGTCGCAGAACCGATCCCACGCGGAGCCGTCCATCAGGCTGCGCACACTCTCTTCCACGTCGGCCACAGACCCTCCTTTCGGCGCACCGGGCGCCGGGGCACCGCCCCGGGCGACGGGAACGATCGCAGAATTCGCCCCTGTCCATGATTGAAATCTCATTCTAATCTGTCAACATCGGATTATGGTCAGCCCCTCCCCCCGTCCTCGCGGCCGCCGCGCCGCCGCCCGCGAGCACGCGAAGAACGCGCGTCACGCGGCCTATCGCGACCTCGTCGTCGAAGCCGCGTCGGAGGCCTTCGCGCGGGACGGCGTGGCCGCCACGAAGATGGAGCAGCTCGCGGAGGCGGCCGGGATCTCGCTCGGGACGCTCTACTCGGTCTACAAGGGCAAGGCCGAGATCGTCGACGCCCTCCACGAATCCCGGCTCCGCGAGATCCACGCCGCTTCGATCGACGCCGAGGGGGCCGCGACGAACCCGCTCGATGCGCTGCTCGCGGGGAGCCGCGCCTATCTCGCGTATTTCATGGAGCGGCCCGACTACCTGCGGATGTACCTCGACGAGGGCGCGAACTGGGGCGTGCGCCGCTCGATGGATCGCGAGTCGCGGCGCGCGGCGGTCTGGGGCGACGGCGTCGACCAGCTGGCGGCGATCTTCGAGCGCGGGATCGCGGAGGGCGTCTTCGAGCCGGGGAACCCGGACCGGCTGGCGCGGACGATGCTGGCGATGCAGCAGGTGCTGCTCGCGGATTGGTACGAGGACGGCGCGGACCCGTCCGACGAAGAGATCATGAACGAAGTCGAGGTGCTGCTCCGGCGCGCCTTCTGTACCCCAGCCGGGCGCACGCGTTAGGCGCGTCTTCCCGGAACCCCGAGAGGAGATCCGATGAGTGATCAGCCCCGCCCCAAGGTCGTGAGTGGCGCGAAGCCCGACGTCGGCCACTACGAAGAGTTCATGGCCCACGCGGCCCACTTCCTCTACCGCGCCTATCAGGAATGCGGCGAGCTCGCGGAGTTCGACCTCTTCGGCGCGAAGCACGTCCTGCTCGCGAGCGCCGACGCGCAGGAGGCGGTCTACCGCGCCCCGGACGACCGCGTGTCCGCCTCGGCGCCCTACCAGTACATGGTCCCGGTCTTCGGCGAGGGCATTCAGTACGGCGCGCCCCTCGAGGTCGAGCGTCAGCAGGTCCGCTTCATGTCGGACGCGCTGCGGCCCAAGCGGATGAAGACCTACGCCCAGGTCGTCGCGCAGGAGGTCGAGGACTTCATCGCCGACTGGGGCGACGAGGGCGTCCGCGATTTCCACGACACCTTCAAGGACATGGTCCTGCGCACGTCGACCCACTGCCTCATGGGCAAGGAGTTCCGGGAGCGACTGACCGACGAGTTCGGCGTGCTCTTCGCCCAGCTCGAGCACGCGATCTCTCCCGAGGCGGTGATCGACTTCAAGTCCGAAGCGGACGCCTTCTCGAAGCGCGACGAGGCGCGGGCGCGCCTCCAGGAGATGCTGATGGAGGCGGTGAACGACCGGCTCGCGGCGAATGCGCGCGGCGAGGAGCCGCCCACGGACATGCTCCAGAGCTTCCTCGACGCGCGCTACAAGGACGGCAGCGCGATGGCGCACGAGCTGATCCCGGGCATGATCATCTGGATCATGTTCGGTGGCTTCCACACGAGCTCGAACACCGCCGCCTGGTGCTGCGTCGAGCTGGCGCGCCACCCCGAATACCAGCGGGAGGTGATGCAGGAAGTCGACGCGATCTACGGCGACGGAGGCGACCTCTCCTTCACGTCGCTCCGCGAGATGCCCGTGATGGAAGGCTTCCTCAACGAGACGCTGCGGCTCCACCCGCCGCTGCTCACGCTCATGCGACAGGTGGTGAACGAGCCCTTCGAGTACAAGGGCAACACCTTCGAGGTCGGGACGAATCTCGTGATCTCGCCCTACGTGTCCCACCGTCTGCCCGAGCACTTCCCGGACCCGGAGCGCTTCGACCCGCATCGCAAGGCTCCCGACCACCTCTTCGCGCTGATCCCCTTCGGAGGCGGCAAGCGCAAATGCGTGGGCAACGCCTTCGCCTTCCTGCAGGTGAAGTCGATCCTGACCGCCCTGCTCTCGCGCTACGAGCTCTCGTGCGTCGATCCGCCGGAGAGCTATCGCGAGATCATGCCGTCGCTGATCCTCCGCCCCAGCGATCCCTGCAACCTCCGCTACACCCGGCGGTCGAAGTAGTGCCCGGGCCGCTTCGCGTGATCCAGTGGGCGACGGGGAGCATCGGCACCCACGCGATCCCCGCCATCCTCGAAGACCGAAACCTCGAGCTCGTCGGCGTGAAGGTCTACTCGGAAGCCAAGGAGGGACGCGACGCCGGAGAGCTCGTCGGGCTCGACCCGATCGGGATCGCCGCGACGCGCGACGTCGACGCCCTGCTCGCCCTGGACGCGGACTGCGTGCTCTACGCGCCGCTCCTCGCAGACGTGGGCGAGATCTGCCGACTCCTCGAAGCGGGGCTCAACGTGATCACGCCCGCGGGCTGGGCGTACCTCAAGGACGGCGCCGAGAAGGAACGCCTCGAGAAGGCCTGCGCGGCGGGCGGGGTGTCCTTCCACGGAACGGGGATCCACCCCGGCTTCAGCGGCGACCGTCTGCCCGTGATCCTTTCGGGTCTCTCCCGCCGGGTCGATCGCGTGCGCGTGATCGAAATCTGCAACATGTCGGTCATGAGCGAGAGCCCCGAGATGGTGATGGACCAGCTCGGCTTCGGCCTGCCCGCCGACCAGGCGCGAGCGAACCCGCCGCCGCTCCTCGACGTGATGAGCACGATCTTCTTCCAGTCGATGGACATGGTCGCCGCGAGCCTCGGGTTCGAGATCGAGCGCTATGAAAAGCGCTTCGAGTTCGCGACCTGCCCCCACGACGTCGAGATCTCCGCGGGGACGATCCCGGCGGGCCACGTCGCAGGGCAGCACTACCAGTACCAGGGCTACGTCGACGACGAGCCGGTCATCGAGTTCCAGACCTACTGGCGGATGACCCCGGACCTCGAGCCGAACTGGCCCTACGACTCGATCCTCGAGTACCGCGTCGAGATCGACGGCGAACCGCCGCTCGCGCTCTCCTTCGGACCGGTCACCGACGGGAGCTCGACCGAGTTCGGGCTGCTCGCGACCGCGATGAACTGTGTGAACGCGATCGCCCCGGTCTGCGCGGCAGCGCCCGGCATGCGAACGACCCTCGACCTTCCGCCGATCAGCGCGCGCGGTCGCTTCATTCGGCCGAGCGCGCGTTAGGCCCGGTGGAGGAGACGACGATGTCCCGTTTTCCGTTCGGCACGCCCTTCGGTTGGTATCCCGTGGCCTGGAGCTCGGAGATCGCGGCGGGCGACGTCGTCCGCCGCGACTACTTCGGAGAAGCGCTCGTCGCGTTCCGCACGCTCGAGGGCGAGGCGAGCGTCCTCGACGCGTACTGTCCTCACCTCGGCGCGCACCTCGGCGTCGGCGGCAAGGTCGAGGCCGACGGGATCCGCTGTCCCTTCCACGGCTGGAAGTTCGGAGGCGACGGGTCCTGCGTCGACGTTCCCTACGCGAAGCGCAAGCCGCAGAACGTCCGAGCGCGCCCCTATCCGACCCGCGAGACCGCCGGCCTCGTCTGGGCCTGGTACCACCCGAACGGCGGCGCCCCCTCCTTCGAGCCGCCGTCCATCCCCGAGTTCGGGGCGGAGGACTGGACGCCGGACTGGACGCGATACGAGTGGACGATCCGGAGTCATCCCCAGGAGATCTCGGAGAACAGCATCGACTGGCCGCACCTGACCGAGGTCCACCTGATGGAGCCGCCTCCGAACCGGAGCGTCGAGTTCGTCGGGCACGAGATCCAGTGGCAGACGACGACCAGCAAGAACGTCACGACCCTCGACGACGAGCACGACGACATCGTCATCACCGGTCGCAACCCGGGTCTGGGCTGCAGCTACGTCCGCTACACGGGCATGGGAGACAGCGTGATCCTCATGGGCATGACCCCGGTCGACGACGAGAAGCTCCACCTTCGCTTCGGCGTGATCGGGAAGCGATCCGGACGGAGCGAGACCGAGATGGCCGAGTTCCACCAGGCCTATTCCGACGACATGGCCGCTGCCGTCGAGCAGGACTTTCCGATCTGGGAGAACAAGACCTACCACGAGCGACCTCGGCTCTGCGACGGCGACGGGCCGGTCGGCGACTATCGAAGCTGGGCGGCGCAGTTCTACGTGGACGCGGAGACGGGACGATGAAGGTGAAGGCGGATCTCGATCTCTGTCAGGGACACGGAATGTGCGAGGACACCGCGCCCGAGGTCTTCCGCGTCGTGGAGTCCGACGACGGCTCCTACCCGCACGTCGAGCTCGTCCTGGCCGATCCCGACGAGGCGCTCCGCGAGAAGGTCGAGGAGGCGGTCCGCTTCTGTCCGAACCGGGCGCTGTCGATCGAGGCCTGAGCTCCGTGCGCCAGGGCGCCTAACGCTCGAGCCACGCGTCGAGCGCACCGACCTCGGCACGCTCGGCCCGGGGGCCGCGCGATCACGGCGTCGACCTCGCCCTCGTCGAGGCGCAGGCGAGGCACCCCCTCCGTGGCGGCGACGGCGATCTCCATGGCGAGGCACTCCCGATCGCCGCGAGGGCCTCGCCCGAAGCCCCTGGATCCTCCATCTACTCGATTTCGCAGTAGAATGCGTGACGCCCGAAAGCCGGTACACTCGGCGCCCGCGCACTCCCCACCCCTCTCGGCGGACCCCTCTCGATGCCTGCAAAGATGCCCTTCGAACGTCTCCTGATCGCCAACCGCGGCGAGATCGCCATCCGGATCCACCGCGCGTGCGCCGAGCTCGGCATCCGCACGATCGGCATCCACTCCGACGAGGACCGCTACGCGCTCCACCGCTTCAAGGCGGACGAGGCCTACTCCCTCGGCGACGGCGGCAACCCGGTGGGCGTCTACCTCGACATCCCTCGCATCCTCGAGATCGCCGAAGCCACCGGCGCCCAGGCGATCCACCCGGGCTACGGCTTCCTCTCCGAGCGCGCCGACTTCGCCGAGGCGGTCACGGCGGCCGGACTCCATTTCGTGGGCCCGCCGGCGAGCGTCCTCTCGAGCGTCGGCGACAAGGTCAGCGCCCGGAACGCCGCGATCGAAGCCGGCCTCCCGATCATCCCCGGCTCGCCCCCGATCGAGGACGCCCAGTCGGGCCTCGAGTTCGCGCGCGAGATCGGCTTCCCGGTCATGGTGAAGGCGAGCGGTGGTGGCGGCGGCCGCGGCATGCGCGTCACGAACACCGAAGCGGAGTTCGTCGAGAACTTCGAGGCGGCTCGACGCGAAGCGGCGAGCGCCTTCGGAAACGACGAGGTCTTCGTCGAGAAGCTCGTCACCCGACCGAAGCACATCGAGGTCCAGATCCTCGCCGACAAGCACGGCCACGTCGTCCATCTCTTCGAGCGCGACTGCTCCATCCAGCGCCGCCACCAGAAGGTCGTCGAGCTCGCTCCCGCCCCGAATCTTCCCCAGGCGCTGCGCGAGAAGCTCTGCAACTCCGCCGTCGAGTTCGCCCGCCACGTCGGCTACCAGAACGCGGGGACGGTCGAGTTCCTCGTCTCCGGCGACGACTACTACTTCATCGAGATGAACCCGCGCGTGCAGGTCGAGCACACGGTCACCGAGGAGATCACCGGCGTCGACATCGTCGGCTCCCAGATCCGCGTCGCCGCGGGACATACCCTCGAATCGATGGGCATCTCCCAGGAGACGCTGCAGCCGCGAGACTTCGCGATCCAGTGCCGCGTCACGACCGAGAACCCGGAGAACAACTTCCTCCCGGACTACGGACGACTGATCTCCTACCGCTCGCCGGGCGGCCTCGGCGTTCGGCTCGACGCCGGCAACGCCTTCCCCGGCGCGATCATCACCCCCTACTACGATTCGCTCCTCGCGAAGCTCACGACCCGGGGACGCGACCTCGAAGAGGCTTCCGCCCGCGCCCTTCGCGCCCTCGGCGAGTTCCGCGTCCGCGGCGTCGAGACGAACGTCTCCTATCTCCGTCGTCTGATCGAACATCCCACCTTCCAGGCCGGCGAGTGCGACACCCACTTCATCGCCGAGACCCCGGAGCTGCTCGAGTTCGAGGAGGATCGCGGCGTCGGAACGCGGCTCCTCACCTACCTCGCCGACGTGACCGTCAACGGTCGTCCGAACGTCGAGCGACTCGACCCGGATGAGCTCCGCCAGGCGCCGGCGGTTCCGGTCTACGACCGGAGGACCGCGCCGCCGGCCGGCACCAAGCAGAAGTTCGAGGAGCTCGGCGCCGAAGGCTTCGCCCGATGGATGCGCAGCCAGGAAGCGACGCTCGTCACCGACACGACCTTCCGCGACGCTCACCAGTCGCTCCTCGCCACGCGCCTGCGCTCGCAAGACATGCTCCGGGTGGCGCCAGCCCTCGCGCGACTCGCGCCGCAGCTCCTCTCCCTCGAAATGTGGGGTGGCGCGACCTTCGACGTCGCCATGCGCTTCCTCGACGAAGATCCGTGGAAGCGCCTCGAGGACCTCCGGGAGGCGATCCCCAACATCCTCTTCCAGATGCTGCTTCGCGGCGCGAACGCCGTCGGCTACACGACCTATCCGGACAACGTCGTCCGTGAGTTCGTCAAGGAAGCCCACGCCCGCGGCATCGACCTCTTCCGCATCTTCGACTCCCTCAACTGGGCGGACCAGATGCAGGTCGCGATCGACGCGACCCGGGAGGCCGGCGCGATCGCCGAAGTCGCGATCTGCTACACCGGCGACATCCTCGAGCCGGGGCGCGAGCGCTACACGCTCGAGTACTACGTCGACCTCGCCAAGGACCTCGTCGACCGCGGCGCGCACATCCTCTGCATCAAGGACATGGCGGGCCTGCTCAAGCCCTACGCCGCGAAGAAGCTCGTCTCGACGCTCCGCGACGAGGTCGAGGTCCCGATCCACCTCCACTCCCACGACTCCGCGGGGATCCAGGGAGCGGCGTATCTCCAGGCCGTGGAGGCCGGTGTCGACGCGATCGACTGCGCCTTCGGGCCGCTCTCGGGCTCGACGAGCCAGCCGAACCTGCAGAGCGTCGTCGCGATGCTCGCGCAGTCGCCGCGCCCCTCGGAGCTCGACCTCGAGAGCCTGCTGCCCTTCGACGCCTACTGGGAGTCGGTCCGCTCGACCTATCAGGCCTTCGACAAGGGCCCCTTCCACGGATCCGCCGAGGTCTACGAGCACGAGATCCCGGGCGGTCAGTACACGAACCTGCGCACGCAGGCGATCGCGATGGGTCTCGGCGAGCGATGGCGCGACGTCACGCGGATGTACGCCGAGGTCAACGACCTCTTCGGCGACGTCGTGAAGGTGACGCCCTCGTCCAAGGTCGTGGGCGACATGGCGCTCTACATGCTCTCGAACGGCCTCACTCCCCAGGACGTTCGCGAGCGCGGACGAGACCTCACCTTCCCGGACAGCGTGATCGAGTACTTCGAGGGTCGAATCGGCCAGCCCTCCTACGGCTTCCCCGAGGACCTGCAGCGCCTCGTGCTCAAGGACCGCACGCCCCTCGATGCGCGCCCCGGCGCGGACCTGCCGCCGGCGGATCTCGAGTCGGCCGCCGAAGAGCTCCACAACAAGCTCGGCCGCGACGCGACGAAGGCCGAGGTCCTCGCCTACGTCCTCTACCCGCGCGTCTTCCTCGACTTCGTCGAGCGGCAGCGTGAGCACGGGGAGCATCTCACGGTCCTGCCGACGGTGGCCTTCTTCCACGGCATGGGGCTCGGCCAGGAGATCCACCTCGAGACCGAGCCGGGCCAGGGCCTCGTCGTCCGGCTCGTCGCGATCGGCGACCCGGACTCCGAGGGGCAGCGCCAGGTCTTCTTCGACCTGAACGGTCAGCCCCGGCGCATCCTCATCCACGACAGGACGCTCGGGATCCAGATCGAGCGACACGCGAAGGCGGACGCGGACGACCCGCTCCAGGTCGGCGCGCCGCTCCCGGGCCTGCTCGCCTCCCACGCGCACGGCGAAGGCGACACCTTCCCGGCCGGCGAGATCCTCGCCGTCATCGAGGCGATGAAGATGGAGTCGAGCGTGACGGCGCCGATCGCGGGGCGCATCAAGAAGATCCACATCGCCGCCGGCGAGCAGATCGAGACCGGCGACCTCCTCTACACGCTCGAAGCGGCTGATTAGTCGCCTGCGGGCGCTCGGCGACGGGCTCTCGTCGCCTGCGGGCGCTCGGCGAGGGGGCTCGGGGACGGCTGACCGCGCCGATCCCGCTCGTTCCGGCTAGAACCGCTCGCGCTCCTTCTGGGCCATCGTCTCGGTCAGCATGAAGGTGCCGGTGGCCTTGCAGATCAGGCGATCCTCGTCGTCGCGGATCTCGGCCTCGGTGTAGGCGGTGCGGCGGGACTGGTTCACGCAGCGCGCGAGGACGCGGACGCGGCCGCGCTGGACCGGGCGGAAGTAGTTGATCTTCGCTTCGACGGTCGCGCAACCCCGCCCGGCGGGCAGCGTCGACACGACCGAGCGGCCCATCGCGGTGTCGACCATCGTGAAGAAGACGCCGCCGTGCACGCGCTCGGCGATCGACATGTGGCGTTCGTCGACGTCGAGGGTCATCTCGCACACACCGTCCTCGGCGCGCTCGATCTCCATCCCCAGGAATCGATTGAAGTCGGAATTCGGTTGGCTCATGAGCGAGGAGGTAGCCACATTCGTCCCATCCGGGGAGCCCTCGCGAGCGAACGGGCGGTCCGGGCTCGACGACGCGGAGAGGGACGCGCACCCGAGCGGGGCAGCGCGTTCGAGTGCCGCGGCCCATACTCCGTCCCATGCAGCCCTTCGAGATCGCGATTCCCGAATCCGCGCTGGAGGATCTCCGTGCGCGGCTCGACCGGACCGTCCTGCCGCCGGACCCTTCGAACGACGACTGGCGATACGGAACCGAGCGACGCTACCTGGAATCGCTGCTCCGATACTGGCGGGACGAGTACGACTGGCGTGCGCACGAAGCCGTCATGAATCGGCACCCACATTTCCGCACGACGATCGACGACGTCCCGATCCATTTCATGCGCGTTCCGTCTCCCCGCGCCGACGCGATCCCGCTGATCATGACCCACGGCTGGCCCTGGACCTTCTGGGATTTCCAGCACGTCCTCGGACCGCTCTCCGATCCCGACGCACACGGCCACCCCGAGGCGCAGGCCTTCGAACTGATCGTCCCCTCGCTGCCGGGCTTCGGCTTCTCGTCGCCGCTCACGAAGACGGGAATCGGCTTCCCACGAACCGCCGACCTCTGGGATCGACTCATGCGCGAGGAGCTCGGTTTCGAGCGCTATGCCGCCTACGGCGGCGACTGGGGCGCCCTCGTCACCGCCGTTCTCGGCCACCGCTTCGCCGACCATCTGATCGGGGTGCACGAGAGCCTCCCGGGCTATCTCGGCCTCGACTACGAATCGCTGCGCGAAGAGGACTACGCGGAGGACGAGGCCGGCTGGTGGGCGCATCACGTCTCGATGCAGCGGACGATCACGTCGCACATGGCGGTCCACTCCCTCGACCCGCAGACCCTGGGCTACGCCCTCTCGGATTCACCGGCCGGACTCGCGGCCTGGATCCTCGAACGCAGGCGCGCCTGGAGCGACTGCGAGGGAGACGTGGAGCGCTGCTTCTCGAAGGATGATCTCCTGACGACGATCTCGATCTACTGGCTGACCGGGACCATCACCTCGAGCCTGCGCTTCTACTGGGAGACGGCGCATCATCCCTGGCAGCCGAGCCACGACCGAAAGCCCCCCTGCGAAGCGCCCACCGGCATCGCCGTCTTCCCCAAGGAGACGATCCTCGTTCCGCGACGCATCGCCGAGCGCCACGCGAACATCGAACGCTGGACGGTGATGCCGCGGGGCGGTCATTTCGCTCCGGCGGAGCAACCCGAGCTCCTCGTCGACGACCTGCGCGCCTTCTTCGCCGGCCGATCCTGAATCCGCTTCGCCTCGGTGGGGGCGATGCTCGCGTCAGTCGAGCTCCACCATCTGCCGCACGTTCCCGACGACCGGGACCCGCGCGAAGCCTCCGTCCGCCGGGTGGAGCGTGACCGGGACGCCGGCGCGCGGGGCGACGGTGACCGCCTGATGTCGGTCGAAGCGGCTCCCCGGAACGATCGTGAAGCGAAAGCGCTGGAGCAGACGGATCAGGGTGATCTTCTGCATCCGCGTCGTGAAGCCCTCGCCGATGCAGCGCCGCGGCCCCGCGCTGAAGGGCAGGTACTCGAACTGCGAAGCCGCGAACCCGACCCATCGGTCCGGGCGGAAGCGCTCCGGCTCGGGATAGATCTCCCGGTCGTGGTGGGTGAGGTAGTGACTGAAGACGGCGGTTGAGCCGGCCGGGAGGAAACGGCCGAGCACCTCGGCGTCCCGACGGGCACGCCGCACGTTGAAGGCGACCGGCGGGAGGATCCGCAGGCTCTCCTTGAGCGCCCGATCGAGCGTCTGGAGCCCAGCGAGATCCTCGACGCTCGGTCTCCCGTCGCCCACGAGGGTCGCGATCTCCTCGACGACCCGGCGCGTCTCGTCGGGATGCTGGGCGAGCAGGAAGAGCGTCCAGGCGAGCGCCTTCGACGTCGTCTCGTGACTCGCGACGAAGGCGATCGTCAGCTCTCCGACCAGCTCGACATCGTCGAGCGGCGCACCGCCCTCCCCCTTCGCCCGAATCAGGCGCGACAGGATGTCGTCGCCTTCGGCGCCCTCGGCGCGACGCTTCGCGACGAGGGCGAGCATCGTCTCCTCGACCTCCTGCGCCGCGCGGAGCATGCGTGCGTAGGGCGCACCCGCGAAGCTCCGCTGGAAGAGCCGGACACCCGGGGCGGTGTTCATCTTGAACCAGCGGTCGATCGTCGAAGCCACGCGCTCGGCTTCGACGGGGTCCTCCATCGCGAAGAGCGTCGCGGCGCTCACGCGGACCGCGAGCCCATTCATCTCGCCGAGCAGATCGCGGGTCTCCCCCGGCCGCCAGCCGTCGAGCATCGCGTCGACGGCGTCCGTGACCGGCGCGTGATAGGCGTCGAGCGCGGAGCCCGCGAGCGGCGGAACGAGCAGCTTCCGGTGGCGCTTGTGGATCGGCCCGTTCAGATTCACGAGACCTTCGCCGATCCGCCGCTGGGCCGAGCCTTCGGGGCCGGGCAGCGTGATCGGCTGGACATGGAACGTGTCCGGATCCCCCAGGATCGCCTCGTTCGCGCGAGGGCCGAGCAGAAAGGAGATCTGGCGCCCCTTTCTCACGAAGTCCCGTTTCGCGTCGGGATCCCGCTCGAGACGGATCAGGCAATCGACCGGGTCACGCAGGAAGCGCACGTAGAAACGGCCGTCGCCGAGAATCGACATGCGGGGAGTATGCGGCTTCGCGCGCCGTCGGCCATGGCTCGAGCCCGGCGGACGACGAGTCGCACGGAGCGGCTGATCTTCCGACATGGGGTGTGCCATCATGCCAGCCGCGATCAGGAACCGAAAGGAAGACCCATGGCCGGAATGGAATCCACCCCCGAGATGTTCGACCTGCGGATGTCCGAGGCGAGCCGTCCCCTCTTCGACGCCGTGACGAAGTTCGTTCGAGAGGAGATCGACCCGGTCACGGCGAAGTACCACCAGCTCGGGGAGAAGCGCGAGGAGCGGTGGGGCTACCACCCGCAGCAGCTCGAGATCCTCGACGGCCTCAAGCAGAAGGCGAAGGATCAGGGCCTCTGGAACTTCTTCCTGCCCGACGCCGAGTCGGGCGAGGGACTCGCGAACCTCGACTATGCCTACATCGCCGCCGAGCTCGGCAAGAACCCGATCGCGAGCGAGTGTTTCAACTGCTCCGCGCCGGACACGGGCAACATGGAAGTGCTCGAGCGCGTCGGCACGCCGGAGCAGAAGAAGCAGTGGCTCGAGCCGCTGCTCGCCGGCGAGATCCGCTCCGCCTACGCGATGACGGAGCCGGACATTCCCTCCTCGGACGCCAAGAACATCTCGTGCCGCGCCGAGCTGGACGGCGACGAGTGGGTGATCAACGGGGAGAAGTACTACATCTCCGGCGCCGGCGACCCGCGCTGCAAGATCATGATCGTGATGGTCAAGACGAGCCCCGACGCGGCGCCGCACCTCCAGCAGTCGCAGATCCTGGTTCCGACGGACACGCCCGGGTTCGAGGTCCTGGGCCCGATGCACGTCTTCGGTGAAGACGACGCGCCCCACGGCCACATGCACATCCGCTTCACGAACTGCCGGGTCCCGAAGGAGAACATCCTCCTCGGCGAAGGCCGCGGCTTCGAGATCTCGCAGGTCCGGCTCGGACCCGGCCGGATCCACCACTGCATGCGCTCCATCGGCGCAGCGGAGCGGGCGATCGAGATGCTCGCCAAGCGCGCCCTCACCCGGACCGCGTTCGGCAAGCCGCTCGCCAACCTCGGCAAGAACACGGAGGTGATCGCCAAGGCCCGGATCGAGATCGAGGCGATGCGGATGATGGTCCTCAAGGCCGCCAAGGCGATGGACGTGCTCGGGAACGCCCAGGCGCGCGTCTGGGTCAGCGCGGTCAAGGCCATGGTCCCGATCCGCGTCTGCGAGATCATCGACGAAGCGATCCAGATCCACGGCGCGACCGGCGTCTCCCAGTGGACGCCGCTCTCGCGGCTCTACGCCAACCAGCGCACGCTCCGTCTCGCGGACGGCCCGGACGAGGTCCACTGGTTCGTCGTCGGCCGCGCCGAGCTCCAGCGTTGGGTCGAGGACGGCGCGAGCGACTACGATCCGAAGAAGCGCTTCCTCGAGGACGAGGGCGGCTACGAAGGATTCGTGTTCAGCGGGCCCTAGGACTCGCAGCGAGGGGGAACGAAGTGATGCAGTGTGAAGGGTGTGCGCGGCGAAGGACGGGGCTCGTCCTGCTCCTCGCCCTCCTCTCGTTCGCCGGCCCCGCCGTCGCGGCGGGTGGACCGAAGGGCTTCATCAAGACGAAGATGACGCCCTTCCAGCTCGCGATCGCGCCCGGCGGCGTCCAGATCTTCCACAAGGAGACGAAGGTCTACGGCTGGCGGCTCTCCCTGCTCTACGGGACGCAGAAGAAGGTCTACGGACTCGACACCGGCCTCTTCTCCGACGCCTACGCGCTGAAGGGACTGCAGGCCGGCCTCGGCAACCAGGTCCTCGGCGAGATGCGGGGAATCCAGCTCGGCCTGGCGAACGGTGCGGACCATGGGAAGGGACTGCAGCTCGGCGTGCTCAATCGGGCGAAGTCGATGAAGGGACTCCAGCTCGGCGTCCTCAACTTCAACGATGAGGGCTTCCTGCCGGTCTTCCCGCTCTTCAACTTCACGCCGTAGCGCGCTTGCCTCGATCGAAGCGGTAATCCCCGAGCGGGAACGTCCGGCTGCGCAGCCAGTGCTGGCCGCCGGTCACGGGTCGCAGCCCCGGCGTGTCGCCGTGCGCGTCGAAGTAGTAGCTGTTCGACGAGTCGCAGCGCCCGGCGAAGAGCAGCGTGTCCTCGCGCCGTCGCTCCACGCGCCGAAAGTCCTCCCGGAAGGCCTCCTGGCGTACCTCGACCCGGGACGCGCCACGGCGCCGCGCCTCGACCAGGACCCGGCTCATGTGCCGGCTCTGGGTGTCGATCATCGTGAAGTAGGACGCGCCCGCCGCCGAGTAGGGCCCCATGAAGAGGAAGAAGTTGGGATACCCGGGAACCGTCGCGCCTTCGTAGGCGCGGTAGCGGTCCCGCGCCCACTCCTCCCCCAGCGAGCGCCCGCCCCGTCCGAGGATCTCAAAGTTGGGCATGCAGCTCGGATCGAAGACGCTGTACCCCGTCGCGCAGACGACGACGTCGAACTCGTGGAGTCGTCCGTCCACCGTGCGGATTCCGGCGGGCTCGATCTTCTCGATCGTGTCGGTGACGAGCTCGACGTGGTCGCGGTTGAAGCAGGGGTAGTAGGTGTTCGAGAAGCTGGGTCGCTTGCAGAAGAAGCTGTAGTCGGGAATCAGCTT
>JAUIMK010000340.1 GCA_030432735.1 bacterium | reverse complement strand
ACATGTCGCAAGACGGCGGGCACGGGCCGCTGCCGCTCGGCGACGCCTACGACCTCTCCGCCCTCGCCCGCCACCAGGTCGTGATCACCTGTCAGGGGGGCGACTACACCAAGCAGGTGCTTCCCCAGCTGCGCGAGCAGGGGTGGGACGGCTTCTGGATCGACGCCGCGAGCGCGAAGCGCATGGACGACGACTCGATCATCGTCCTCGACCCGCTGAACCGCGATCTGATCGACCAGGGGATCGACGCCGGCGTGAAGAACTTCATCGGCGGCAACTGCACCGTCTCGCTGATGCTCCTCGCGCTGCACGGCCTCTTCCGCGAAGACCTCGTCGAGTGGATGACCTGCATGACCTATCAGGCCGCCAGCGGCGGCGGCGCCCGCCACATGCGCGAGCTCGTCAGCCAGATGGGCGTACTCCACTCGGGCAGCGCGTCGCTCCTGGCGGATCCCGCGACCCACATCCTTCCGATCGACAGCCAGGTGACCGAGACCCTGCGCAGCGAGGCGATGCCGATCGAGAACTTCGGCGCGCCCCTCGCGGCGAGCCTGCTGCCCTGGATCGACTCCGCGCAGCCGATGGGCGACACGCGCGAAGAATGGAAGGCCTTCGCCGAAGGCAACAAGATCCTGGGCCGACCGGCGGACGGACGGATCCCGATCGACTCGATCTGCGTGCGCGTCGGCGCGATGCGCTGTCACTCGCAGGCGTTCACGATCAAGCTCCGCAAGGACGTGCCCCTGGACGAGATCGAGCCGATCCTCGACGAGGCCAACGAGTGGGTCCGCCTCGTTCCGAACGACAAGGAAGCGACCCTCGCCCAGCTGACCCCGGCCGCCGTCACGGGGACCCTCGACATCCCGATCGGGCGCGTCCGCAAGATGCGCCTGGGAGACGACTACCTGGCGGCGTTCACCGTCGGCGACCAGCTGCTCTGGGGCGCCGCCGAACCGCTTCGACGCACGCTCACGATTCTGCGCGAGCGTCTCGGCTAGGCGCCACCGGCGGAGCCTGGCCGCGTCCCGGCCGGGTCTAGGCGGACTGAAGCCGCCGATCAGGCCGGCTTCGGCCCGCCCATGAAGCCCGGCCAGCGCGAGCCGCTGATCGTGTCGATGAAGGGCCAGTAGGCCTCCGGGTCGAGGGGCCCTTCGAGGGTGATCTCCCGGCCGAGGAACTCGGGCCACCAGAGGCGCGCGCCCTGGTAGTCGCGGACCGGGAGCAGCGACGCGATCGGGTCCCAGGGACTGTCGAGGAGCGCGACCGTTCCGTCGATCGCGATCTCGGCCTTCGTGCCGTAGGTGCTCTTCACCTGGACCACGTGCGGCGGGAAGTCGTAGGCCTTCTCCGCGCCCCCCACGGCGCGCAGGACCTTGATCCACCACTCGTACTCGACGTGGCTCTCGCGCTCCGGGAGCGCTTCGCCGGTCGTCCCTTCGAACTCGACGAAGGTGTAGCCCTGGTGGGTGCAGCGCGCGCTGACCGCGTCCTGGAAGCGGTAGAAGTCGATCTCGCACGGATACTTCGGCTGACCGTTCATGTCCCGCGAGATGAAGATCGCGCTCTCCTGGTCGATCCCGTAGCCCAGGGTGTAGACGCCTTCGGTGCCGCGGTAGTCCGCGTCGATGGTCATGTACACGCCGTACTCGGGCACGTTGGGCACCGCGACCTGGTAGATCGAGAGCTGGACGTGGGGCTCGGCGCCGGGCTCGATCCCGGGCGGAAGCAGCGCGGCGACCTTGTCGGCGTCGGTCAGGTAGTCGATCTTGAGGATCGGCCAGTCGGCGATCTCACCGGCGTTGATCTGGGGTCCGGACATCGTGGGCTCCTTCGAGGCACTGCGCGGGGCGTGGCCGCGCGGGGTCGTCGGGAGAGCCTAGGGCGCGGACGGGCGCCGCGCATCGTCGACATCGGCCGTCGGCTCAGACCTCGAGCTCCCCCCAGTAGCCGTCGTGCCCCTCGATCCATTCCTCGAGGGTCCTGCTCTTGTACTTCCCGGCCTCGTATCGGCGCCGGACGGAGTCGTGCACGATCGCGTCGGGCGCGAGGGTCCGCCCCTCCTTCGGGCGCAGGCGATAGAAGCGCCCGTCCGACTTGTGGGCCCGCGCGCACGGATCGAGCCTTCCCGGGGAATAGAGATGCGGCTGGAGCTCGAGCCCCACCTCGCGGGCCTCCCGAGCCATCCACGCGAGCGGGATGTCGGACAGCACCCGGCCGTCGTCGGTCGGCGCGTAGCCCCCGCCGACGTCCGCGTGCACCCCGGCGAACCAGACCTCCCGGACGTCGACACCCTGCTTCTCGCCCCAGAGCGTCGGTTGGAAGTCCCCCCTCCGCTCGTCGAGGGACACGGCGTGCCGCCCCACGCGTACGTTCGACCCGATCTCGGGATCGAAGAAGAGATCCGGCTCGTCGACGAAGGCCAGCGCGCGGGTCGGGATGCCGAGCGCGCCCACGGTGTCCCAGACGCCGAGGAAGTCGACCCGCCCGCGGCCGGCGCCGTAGGCGAACGTGCTTCGGAATTCCCGCGATCCCGCCGAGGACGGCGGCTGCGAGCGCTTCTTGTAGAGCCGAAAGGCCCGCGGAATCTCCTCGGCGTGCTCGCGCCTCAGGATCCCGCAGTTGTTGAGCATCCCCGACAGACACCGAACGGTGTAGGCACCGCGACTGAAGCCGAAGAGGTAGATCTCGTCGCCGGGAGCGTAGTTCTGGACGATGAACCGGTAGCCGTCCTGGACGTTCTTCTCGA
This sequence comes from bacterium, assembly GCA_030432735.1. Classification (GTDB taxonomy): domain Bacteria; phylum Myxococcota_A; class UBA9160; order UBA9160; family UBA4427; genus UBA4427. The sequence goes on along the minus strand of JAUIMK010000340.1, from coordinate 2,023 downwards.
GCCCGACGCCGAAGACGCCGCCCCGCGTCTTCTCGTAGTAGGAACCGACCCCCCAGTCGTAGAACACGACCTGCTCGACCCCGTCGGAAGCGATCGGGGCGACGGCCCGCGCGACCCGCAGGACGTTCGTCGGATGGGGCTTCTCGGGATCGTTCCACGTCCCGTCCGAGCAGACCACGATTCGCTTCGACATTTCGTCCTCCCTCCCGTTCCGGCTCCGGCCGGGCCGGGTGCTCGGAATCAACCGCAGAGGCCAGCGGGTCCGCAAGTCTGTCGGGGCACCGCCCGTCACGCGCCGCCGAACCCGAGGCGCCACCAACGCCGTCTCGGGCGCTCGCTCCGGACGGCCACGGCGCGCCCGGATCGTCCATTCGAGGGCCGCGCGCGCCTCGGCGTGGCGATAGAATCGAGGCATGAGCGAACCGAACGAGCGACAGGAATGGAGCGCGGCCTTCCAGCGCGCGACCTGGGGCTGCGCCCCGGCGATCGGACGCGCCCTCGGACTGTCGCCGCGCGCAGTGCAGCAATGGGGCCAGGCCGAGTCCGACAAGCGTTCCCCCGGCGAACGCCTCGAGATCCTGATGCGCATCGCGAGCGAGCACCGCAAGCCCCACGACGCGCTCGCCCCGCTCCACCTCCTCGCGGCTCGCCTCGGCTATCGACTGGTGCCCGACGAGCCCGAGGACGGCGCCGGCCCGCCGCTGGCCACCGTCGCCGTCCACGCGAGCGAAGCAATGGTCGAGGCGGGTGAGGCGGTCCAGACCGTGCTGAAGGCGATCGAGGACGACCTGATCTCGAACGACGAGATGGATGCGATCGACCGCGAGTGCGACGAAGCGATCGAGGCCTTGATCCGTCTCAAGCAGGCGGCGCGCCGCGAGCGCTAGCGGCCCGTGCCCAGGCGAGGGCCGCCGGCGCCCGGCGTCACTCGCGCGCCGCGAACGCGGGCAGACGCGCCCGATCGAAGCGTCCCTGGTAGGCGAGCGCTTCGCCCTCGGCCGTGAGCACGTAGAGCGGACGGTGACGGGCATCGCGGCTCTCGACGAGCGCACGCTCGAGCCGCTGGTGATGACGTTCGAGCTGCGCGCGACTCCCGCTGAGGCGCGTCTCCCGGGCCATGTAGGTGGCGACGTGGTCGGGCCCGGAAGGGAGCCGGACGACGGGCCGCGGCCCCGGGGCGGCGGCCACGGGGGCCTCCCAGGTGTATCCGCCGGCGACCGCGAGGATCCGTCCGACCCGGAACCGCCCACGCGTCACCGGGTTGCGGTCGTCCCGAAGCGCCTCGAGCGCATCCGCCGCGGCCGCTTCCACGGTCGTGAATACGCTCCCGGTCGGGAGTCGGTGGGCGTCCCGCGCGGTGGACGGGACGCCGGCACCCGCGCAGCCAGCCAGGCCGAGGGCCGCCAGCAGGGCGGTGGTGATCAGAATTCGCGAAACGTCCGAGCTCTTCCGAGTGTCTTGAAACATGACGGGCTGTCCTCCTGTGGCGCGCAGGGTTCGGCCGCCCCGCCCCGCTCGCCTCGTCCGAATGGACTAGTCCCGCCTTCATCGTCGCGAGCACGCACCAGAGGCCACGAAAGCGCCTCCCCGGTTCGCTCCCCCGAGCGATACGAACCGCAGCCTCCCTGCACGCTCCGCTGGCGCGGCCTCTCGCGACTCGATCCGCCGCCGCCGATCCGGGCGCGGGCCTCCCGAGCGTAAAGAGGGGAACCCGCAACGCAGCCGGCCCGGTTCACGCCGGTTCGCTTTCCCCGGAATCGCGCACTTCCCCGCTTCAGCCCCTTCGGACACCCTGCGGTCCATCGGGGCGGCCCCCGGCGGAGCGGCGGAACGCGCGGCGCGCCGGCAGGCCGGCCTCGCGCAGAGAGGAGAGCACCGATGGAGAACCGCCCGAGCCCCACGACGACCACGGAGCCCCCCCGGCTCGACCGACGCGCCCAGGACGGCCTCGAGCACGTCCTCCGCCGGATCCGCGAGAGAGCCGGCCTCGAAGAAGAGGAAGTCGTCGCGCTGGCCTGGGACT
>JAUIMK010000024.1 GCA_030432735.1 bacterium | reverse complement strand
GACCCCCCCGGCCGCAGAGCCAGGTCCGGTCCTCCCAGCCCCAATCGAGCACCCGGCCGCAGAGCCAGGTCCCCCCAAGCCCCGATCGAGCACCCGGCCGCAGAGCCAGGTCCCCCAAGCCCCAATCGCGCACCCGGCCTCAGAGCCAGGTCCCCCCAGCCCCAATCGAGCGCCAGTCCCGCGACAGCGGCAATCCCTCCCCCGACCGCAAAAAAAAACGACCCGCTTCGAGTGATCGAAGCGGGCCGTTCGTCAGGGGGAGAGGCGGCGGACTCATTCAATGGGGGGTGAGAGGTTGGACATCTCAGAAGAAATGGCCAATCCGCCGCCACTCCGAAACCCGATGACTTGTGGGCATTATGGCGGGCTTCGAGGTGTTGTCAATCACGTTTCGACCCTCGATTCGAGAGAAGTTGAAAACGCCGCAAAAACGAGGCTTTTTGTGATCTTTCGAGAGAAAATCTGAGCGAATCGAGGGGCTTGGCCCGGTCCCGGATCCCCACCTTCGCCAGATCGACGCTGGAGGTGCACTCGGGTACGTTCGCGCCGCCCGCGTGACCCGCCCGCCCCTCCGGCGCATCGCGCCAGCGCCCCTTCCTGACGGCCCGAACCGTGGCCGCGAGAACGACTCCGTGGACCCGAAACGCTTCGCCCTCCGAACCTACGGCTGCCAGATGAACGTCCACGACTCCGAAAAGGTCGCGACGCTCCTCGAGGATTCCGGCCTCGCCGCGGCGGACGGGGAGAGCGACGCCGACGTCCTCGTAATCAACACCTGCTCGATTCGCGACAAGGCGGAGCACCAGCTCTACAGCGACCTCGGGAAGCTGCGGGCGTGGAAGGCCGAGAAGCCGGGGCGGATCGTCGGGGTCGGAGGCTGCGTCGCCCAGCAGGTGGGCGACAGGCTGCTCGGTCGCTTCGACCATCTCGACTTCGTGTTCGGGACCCACAACCTGCGGAAGGTCCCGGCGATGCTCGACCAGGCCGAGGACGGGCAGCGCGTCGCCTGGGTCGACGAGGAAAAGAGTCAGGCGCGATTCGACCTGCCGATGCGGCGCCCGGACGCGCCGGCCGGTCGCCGACACAAGGCCTTCGTCACGGTGATGGAGGGCTGCGACATGTTCTGCAGCTTCTGCATCGTGCCCTCGACCCGGGGTCGCGAGATCAGCCGCGTCGCCCGCGAGATCGAGGCGGAGGTCGCGGCGCTGGCGGAGCAGGGCATCCGCGAGGTGACGCTGCTCGGGCAGACGGTGAACGCGTACGGGCGGCACGACGTCCGGCGCGGGAAGGCGGCGGCGGTCGGGACCATGCCCTTCGCCGAGCTGCTCGCGCGGCTCGATGCCATCCCGGGCATCGAACGTCTTCGCTACACGAGTCCGCATCCGCTCTTCTACGACGACGCGCTGATCCGCGCCCACGGCGAGCTCCGGCACCTCTGCCCGCACGTCCACCTGCCGGTGCAGAGCGGGTCGAACACGATCCTCGAGGCGATGCGCCGGCGCTATACGCGCGAGCGCTACTTCGAGATCGTCGACGCGCTGCGGGCGGCGCGCCCGGACATCGCGATCACGTCGGATCTGATCGTCGGGTTTCCGGGGGAGACGGAGGCGGACTTCGAGGACACGCTCGGCCTCGTCGAGCGGGCGGGCCTCGTCGACAGCTTCAGCTTCAAGTACTCGCCGCGTCCGGGGACGACGGCGGCGGACCTGTCCGGCGAGGTCCCGCCGGAGGTCGCCCAGGATCGGCTCGAGCGGCTCCAGACCCAGCAGAAGGCCCAGACCCTCGCGTACCACCAGACCCGGGTGGGGCAGGAGACCCTCGTCTTCGTCGACGGCGAGAGCCGGCGCGGGCAGGGGCAGATCTCCGGCCGGGATCCGCAGCATCGCGTCGTGAACGTCGACCTGCGGCCCGGGGCGGCCCTCGCGGCCGGCGACACGCTGGCGGTCGAGCTCGTCGAGGCGACGCCGCACAGCCTCCTGGGGCGTCCCCTGGATCCCGCTCTTCGTCCCTGATCGGCCGCAGGCCCGTCGCCCCGCCCATGGCCCCGCGAGCGGGCGCGGGGGCGCCGATTTCCCCCGATCCCAGCTGAAGTCAGGCCGGGAACCTGCCGATGTGCGGAGGAGTGTCGACCGCGCTCGGAGCCCGGTCGGGGACGCACGCGCGTCCTCGTCGCCTCCGCGGCCCGGTGGCCGCACGGGGCGCAAGAGGGGTCATGGGCAAGGCGCGCATACTCGCAGTCGACGATCAGCGGTATTTCCGCGAGCTGATCGAGGGGCTGCTCGACGACGAGGGCTACGAGGTCCAGACCTGCGCCTCCGGCGAGGAGGCGCTGCACGTCCTCGAGCGCGAGGACTTCGACGTCATCCTGACCGACCTCGTGATGCCGGGCATCGACGGGGCCGAGCTGGTGCGGCTCGTGAAGGAGAGGCGGCCGGCGCAGGCGGTCGTGATGGTGACCGGCGTCGTCGACGTCGAGACCGCCGTGCAGGCGATGAAGCTCGGGGCCACGGACTACATCCTGAAGCCCTTCGACGGGCCGACCCTCGTCGACGCCCTCGACAAGATCCTCTCGCAGCAGCGCCTCGAGGCCGAGCACGCGCGCCTCATGGAAGAGAACCTCGAGTTCATGGGCGTGCTCTCGCTGGTCGAGCGCGCGAGCGGGCTCTTCTCGACGCTGGCCGTCGAGCCCCTCGCCGAGCGGATCGTGGAGGGGCTCTGTCTCGAGACCCGCGCGCAGTCCGGCGTCCTCTGGGTCGCCGAGGATCCGGGCCGGGAGAGCCTCGACCTCGTCGGTGCCCGCGGTCTCGTGCGCGTCGACGGTGAGCCGGAGCGGGTCGATCTCGCGGACCTCGAATCCGAGTGGTGCCCGGGGCTGCGCGAGGCGCGGTCGGTGCTGGCTGCGATGCCCGAGGACGTGGAAGGCGTCGAAGCGCTCTACGTGCCGCTCCGGGTCGGGTCGACGACGCTCGGCGTGGCGCGTCTCTCGGACAAGCTCGACGGGGAGGCCTTCGACGCGAACGATCGTGTCCGGGCCGAAAAGTTCTCCGACTACGGCGGCATCGCGCTCCAGAACGCGCTGCGCTTTCGCGCGCTCGAACGCCGCTCGCTGCGGGATCCGGAGACCCGCGCCTACTCCCACGCCTATCTCGCCGACGCCGTCCGCAACGAGATCCAGAAGGCGAATCGCTTCGGTCACCGCTTCTCGCTCCTGCGCGTCGAGGTCGACGGCCTGATGTCGCCGGACGCGGACGGGGCACCGGTGATCGTCGATCGCGACGCGGTCGAGGCGGCCCGCCGGATCGAAGGGGCGCTTCGCGCGACGGACCTGATGGCGACCGCTGCCGACGGGGCCTTCGTGCTGCTGCTGTCCCAGACCGATGCCCTCGGCGCGGGGGTGCTGGCCCAGCGGATCCGCACCGCGTTCGCGGCGCTCTGGGACGGCCAGTCGGCCCCGGCGACGCGATTCGCCGCCGCCACCTTCCCGGTCGACGCGACGCAGCTCGAGGGACTCGAGCGCGTGCTCGAGGAGCGCGTCGAGCAGGCCCAGCAGAGTCTGCTCCTGCGTCATCCCGAGCTCGCGCGCCCGCAGACCCTCGATCCGCTCTTCGATCGCCTGCTCGAGTTCGGCAGCGTGGAGGACGCGCAGGTGGAGAGCCAGATCCTCCGCTTCGTCCTCGAGGACGTCGTCCGGCGCCCGGCGGAGCGGGGCGTGCTCTTCCTGTCCCCGGGCGTGCGCTGGCTTCCCGAGGTCCTCGAGACCCTCGAGGAGATCGGGCGCAGCCCGACGAAGACGGAGATCGTGCTGCTCGCCGAGGGGGAGCCGCGGGAGACGCATCCCCGACTCACCTGGGTGACGAAGTCCGGGCTCGACTCCCGGCGCCCCTTCCTCGTCTACTACGGCGACGGCCCGGCCTACGCGATGGTCGGGCAGGTGACCCTCGCCGCCGCCCGCGCCGCGATCTTCCAGAGCGCGGATCGCTCCCTCGTCGAACACCTGGCCTTCGAGCTCCAGCGCGAGCTCGAGATCGTGCTGTCGGTCTAGGGGAGGGGAAGCATGTCCAACGACCTCGTCCTGATCGCCGATGCCAACGGAGGCCGCGCCCGCCGCGTGGCGACGGCCCTCGAAGCCGCGGGTCGGCCGTGCGCGATCGCGCCGCATGGCGCCGGTGCCCTCGAGATCGCCCTCGCCGAACAGCCGAGGGTCATCGTGACGCACCTCGACCTCCCGCTCGTCGAGCCCGGCAAGCTGGCCGAGATCCTGCGCGCGAATCCGCGAACCCGGGCCGCACGATTCCTGTTCCTCGGCGCCGACGCTTCGCGCGAGGCGACGCTCGGCGGTGTCGGCGACGCCTGCCTGCCCGCGGATGCCGAGACGAACGACATCCAAGATGCCGTCGAGATCCTGCTCGATCGTCAGGCGCGCATCGAAGCCCTCGAGGAGCGCGCGAGCGTCGAACGCGAATTCGAGGGGTCGCTGGCGGAGCTGCGCCCGGCGGAGCTCCTGCAGATGCTGAACGTGCGCCGCTCGACGGGGCGTCTCACGCTCACTCCGGAGCTCGAAGACGGCTCGACGCCCGATGGTTGGATTCTCGTCGACGACGGGGAGATCCACGCCGCGGGCGCGGGGCCCGCCGAGGGCGAGAAGGCGCTCTTCCGCATGCTCGACTGGGGACTCGGCGACTTCCATTTCGAGCCGACCGCGATCGATCGACCGGCCACGATCAAGGCCCCCACGCGCTCGGTGCTCGCCGAAGGGCTCCGGCAGCTCGACGAGTGGAATAGGCTCGCGCCGAAGCTCCCTCCGCTCGAGTCGCCGGTGAAGCTCTGCGTGGCGCGCGGGGACCTGCCGACGACGGTGCATCCGCTGACCCAGGCGGTGCTCGGGGAGCTCGAGGAGGCGGATCAGGTGGGCGACGTCGTCGACCGCTGTCCCCACCCCGACTACCAGGTCCTGCGCACGCTCCACACCCTCGCCGAGCGGGGCATCGTCGAGTTCGGCCGCGCACGCATCGCGCCGCCGGAGCCCGTCTCGGGACAGGCGCTCTTCCACGAGGCCCAGGTCCGCCGGCTGCGCAGCTTCGCGGGGCAGGGCGTGTCGCGGGACGCGCTGCCGCCGAGCTGCAAGCTGCTGGTCGTGGGCGCGAGCCAGGCGGGCGTCGACCTCTTCGCCTCGCTGATCGCGAAGGTTCCGGGCGCCGAGCTCGCGCCGCGCTTCGAGCGCGGCCAGGTGGGGCGCGGTGACCTGGAGCCGATCGCGCGGATCGGCATCGACGGCGACTTCGGCATCGACCTGATCCACGTGCCGACCACGAACGCCTACGCTCCCCTCTGGCAGTTCGCGGGACACCGCGCCCTCGGCACCGTCTTCCTCCTCGATGCCGCGGTCGGCGCGTCCGCCGCGGAGCTCTCGGGGGTCGCGGAGGCCCTCGCGAGCGCGCCCGACGCGCGGACCTTCCACGTCGTGATGCTCGCCCGGGGCGAGCGCCTCTCGCCCGATGATCTGCGCGACAATCTCTCGTTGATCGACGAGGCCAGTCTCTTCCTGCTGCCGATCGAGCCGGACAAGGATCCGAGCTCGCTGCTGCGCAGCCTCGTCGCGAGGATCGTGCCGTGAGGCGGTGGGAAGACGCGGAAGGGAGCGCGCCTTGAAGGCCTCCCAGCTGAAGCAGTTCGCGCTCCTCGCCGAGTTCACCGAGGAGGAGCGGGAGATCCTGGTCGATCTGCTCGAGGAGCGGTCGCTGCCCGATGGCAAGAGCGCCTTCCGGGAGGGGGCCGAGTCCGAAGGCCTGGTGCTCCTCGCCGAGGGGCGCCTGAAGCTCAAGAGCAAGCGCACCGGCGCGGTGGTCGGCGTCGTCGAGGCGCCCGCGCACCTCGGGGCCGCCTCGCTCTTCGCCTTCGGAAAGCGAGAGGTCACGGCTCTCGCGGACGGCGGGGCGACGGTCCACCTGCTGCCTCGGGCCGGTCTCCCGCGGCTCGCCGACGATGCACCCCGCGCCGCCTTCCGCCTCGCGGAGGCCGTCGCCGCCGAGCTCGCCGGGCTCGCCCGGAACGGGCTCGACGTGCTCTCGGAGCACGATCTCGGAGAGACGAAGTAGCGTCGACCGACGCCCTCTCCGCCGCGCCGCCCGCCCGGTTCCTTGAAACCCGAACGACCGCCGATTATCCTCCGGCATCGTCGCGCGGGGGTGACGCGGACAGGGGATCTCCAGTCCCGATCTTCCGTCTCCACCCTCGACCCGCTGACCGCCTCGCGCTGCGATATCCGTCCACGACGCGCCCGAGGTACCCCCATGACCCAACCGGTGGCTCAGCCCGAGATTCGCGAAGGGCTGACCTTCGACGACGTCCTGCTCGTCCCGAACGCTTCGGAAGTCCTGCCGAACGACGTCGACCTCCGGACCCGCCTGACCGCCGACATCGAGCTGAACACGCCGCTCGTCTCGGCCGCGATGGACACGGTCACGGAGCATGAGACCGCGATCTGCATGGCCCGCAACGGCGGGATCGGCATCGTGCACAAGAACCTGTCCGTGGCGGAGCAGGCCGCGGAGGTCGACAAGGTCAAGCGCTCCGAGTCGGGGATGATCGTCGACCCGATCACGATGCGTCCCGAGCAGCCGATCCGCGAGGCGCTCGAGGTGATGAGCCGCTTCCGGATCTCGGGCGTGCCGGTCACCCGCGACGGCAAGGCCGTCGGGATCCTGACCAACCGGGACCTGCGCTTCGTGAAGGACGTGACGGCCGAGATCTCGACCGTCATGACGAGCGAGGGCCTCATCACGGTCGAGCCGGGGACGACGATGGAGCGCGCCCGGGAGCTGCTCCATCAGCACCGGATCGAGAAGCTCCTCGTCGTCGATGCCAACGGCGACCTCTGCGGGCTGATCACGATCAAGGACATCGAGAAGACCGAGCGCTATCCGGACGCCTGCAAGGACGATCTCGGACGCCTGCGCTGCGGCGCGGCGATCGGGGTCGGTCCCGACCGGCTCGAACGATGTCAGGCGCTGGTCGATGCCGGCGTCGACGTGGTGATCGTCGATACCGCCCACGGCCACTCGGCGGGCGTGCTCGAGACCGTGCGCGAGCTGACGTCCCACTTCCCCGGGCTCTCGTTGGTCGGCGGCAACGTCGCGACCGCGGAGGGCGCCGAGGCGCTGATCAAGGCCGGCGTCTCCGGCGTGAAGGTCGGGGTCGGTCCGGGCTCGATCTGCACGACGCGGGTGGTGGCGGGGGTCGGGGTGCCGCAGTTCACCGCGATTCGCGACGCCTCCGAGGTGGCGAACCGCGCGGGTATCCCGGTGATCGGCGATGGCGGGATCAAGTTCTCCGGCGACGTCGTGAAGGGCCTCGCGGCTGGGGCGTCGACGATCATGGTCGGCTCGCTCTTCGCCGGGACCGACGAGTCGCCGGGCGAGGTCGTGCTCTTCCAGGGGCGCTCCTACAAGGTCTACCGCGGGATGGGCTCGATCGGCGCGATGGCCGCCGGCAGCCGCGACCGCTACTTCCAGGACGAGGTGTCGAACGACAAGCTCGTGCCGGAAGGGATCGAGGGCCGGGTGCCGTACCGCGGCAGCCTCTCGCAGACGCTCCACCAGCTCTACGGCGGGCTCCGCTCGGGCATGGGCTACTGCGGTGCCCCGGACCTCGCGGCGCTCCGCGCCAACGCGAACTTCGTGCGGATCTCCTCCGCGGGACTCCACGAGAGCCACGTCCACGACGTGATCGTGACCAAGGAGGCGCCGAACTACCGGCTCGAATGACGACGCCGATCGCCGATCGCCGGACGCAGCCACCCCCCCATCGTCACGGGCCGCGTCCACGGGTCCTGCTGGAAGGACCGACCCATCGCGTCGCGCGGGATCCCCGCCCGCCGACCCAGCCCGGACGCATCCGATCCGGGGAGACCCCGCCATGTCTGCCCCCACCGACTCCCACGCCGCGAGCGACGCTCGCGATTCACGGATCCTCATCCTCGACTTCGGTGCCCAGTACTCCCAGCTGATCGCGCGCCGGGTGCGGGAGAGCAAGGTCTACTGCGAGCTCGTTCCCGCCGACGTGTCCCTCGATCGGATCAAGGATTTCCGGCCGACCGGCGTGATCCTCTCGGGCGGACCGTCCTCGGTCCTCGATCCCGACTCGCCGGACATGGACGAAGGCGTGCTCCAGCTCGGAGTTCCGGTGCTCGGGATCTGTTACGGACTCCAGCTCCTCGTCCAGAAGCTCGGCGGTCAGATCGAATCGGCGGAGGATCGCGAGTACAGCCGCGCCACCCTCGAGATCGTGGAGGACGATCCGCTCTTCGAAGGGCTCTCCCGCGACGAGCCGCAGGTGGTCTGGATGAGCCACGGCGACCGCGTGCTCGGCCTGCCGGACGACATGCACGTGATCGCGCGATCCGGCGGCTCGCCCTTCGCGGCGGTCCGTTCGACGCGGGGTCCCTACTGGGGCGTCCAGTTCCATCCCGAAGTCGTCCACACCGCCCACGGCGTCCGGATGCTCGAGAACTTCGTGCACGGCATCTGCGGCTGCGCGCCGAGCTGGACGATGTCGAGCTTCGTCGACGACGCCGTCGAGGCGATCCGCGCGCAGGTCGGCGAGAAGCGCGCCGTCTGCGGTCTCTCGGGCGGCGTCGATTCCTCCGTCGCGGCCGCGCTCGTGCATCGCGCGATCGGGGACCAGCTGACCTGCATCTTCGTCGACCATGGCATGATGCGGAAGAACGAGCGGCAGGAGGTCGAGGCGCTCTTCGCGGAGGCGCTCGGCGTCGAGCTGATCTCGGTCGACGCGAGCGAACGCTTCCTGAAGGCGCTCGAAGGTGTCTCGGAGCCGGAGAAGAAGCGCAAGATCATCGGCAACATGTTCATCGAGGTCTTCGACGAAGTCGCCGCACGGATCACCGAGGACTCTCGCCGTTCCGGAGGAGACGTCGGCTTCCTGGTCCAGGGCACGCTCTATCCGGACGTGATCGAGAGCGTCTCGGTCAAGGGCAAGTCCGTCACGATCAAGACCCACCACAACGTGGGCGGGCTGCCCGACGACATGAAGCTCGACCTGGTCGAGCCGCTCCGCGAGCTCTTCAAGGACGAGGTCCGGGCGGTCGGTCGCGAGCTCGGGCTCCCGGCGCGGGCGCTCGGCCGCCATCCTTTCCCGGGGCCGGGACTCGGGATCCGGATCCTCGGCGAGGTCACGCCGGAGCGGCTCGCGCCGCTCCGCGAAGCCGACGCCATCATGGTCGAGGAGATCCGCGCGGCGGGGCTCTACGACGAGATCTGGCAGGCCCTCGTGGTCTTCCTGCCGGTTCAGAGCGTCGGTGTGATGGGCGACGACCGGACCTACGAGAACGTCGTCGCGGTTCGCTGCGTCACGTCGACGGACGCGATGACCGCCGACTTCGCGCACATCCCCTACGACGTGCTCGGGCGGATCTCGAACCGGATCATCAACGAGGTCCAGGGGATCAACCGCGTCGTCTACGACATCTCGAGCAAGCCCCCCGCCACGATCGAGTGGGAATAGGGGAGGGCCGCCGCGATGCCCAGGCCCTTCGTCCACCTCCATCTCCACACCCAGTACTCGCTCCTCGACGGCGCGATCAAGCACAATCCGCTCTTCGAACGCGCGAAGTCGGCGAACATGCCCGCGGTCGCCCAGACCGACCACGGCAATCTCTTCGGGACGATCGAGTTCTACGAGAAGGCGCGCGCGAACGGGGTGAAGCCGATCATCGGCTGCGAGGCGTATTTCGCCGGCGGCTCGCGCTTCGACCGCGAGCGGAAGCAGCGCGAGGAGACCGGCTACGACTCGGTCAATCACCTGCTGCTGCTCGCGATGAACAATACGGGCTACGCCAACCTGATGAAGCTCATCTCGAAGGCGTACCTCGAGGGGTTCTACTACAAGCCCCGCATCGACTGGGATCTCCTCGAGCGGCACAACGAAGGTTTGATCTGTACCTCCGGCTGTCTCTCGTCCCCGGTCTCGCGCGCGATCACCGCCGGCGAGCTCGACAAGGCGTGGACCCTCGCGCAGGACTTCCACCGTCTCTTCGGTGATCGCTACTACCTCGAGGTGATGCGCCACGGCATCCAGGACCAGGAGATCGTCAACCAGGAACTCTTCAAGATGCACCACGACATGGGCATCCCCCTGGTGGCGACGAACGACGCCCACTATCTCGAGGAGCACGATCACGACGATCACGACGTGCTCCTCTGCGTGGGGACCGCGGCGAACGTGGCCGACGAGAAGCGCTTCCGATTCGACGGGAAGGGCTTCTACGTGAAGGACGGCGACGCGATGCACGAGGTCTTCCACGACCATCCGCACGCCGTCGAGACGACCCTCGAGATCGCGGAGCGCTGCGACGTCGAGATCGACATGGACACCTACCACATGCCGGACTATCAGGTTCCGGCGGGCAAGTCCCTCGAGCAGGTGATGGAGGAGCAGGCCTTCGCCGGCCTGCGCGAGAAGCTCGGGATGGAGCCGGACGAGCCCTTCGAGGGCGACAAGGGCAAGGCCTACGTCGAGCGCCTGCATCACGAGCTCGGCGTGATCAACAAGATGGGCTTCCCGGGCTACTTCCTGATCGTCGCCGACTTCATCAACTACGCGAAGCGCAACGGGATCCCCGTCGGCCCCGGCCGCGGCAGCTCCGCCGGCAGCCTCGTCGCGTACGGGATGAACATCACGAACGTCGACCCGATCGAATACGACATCATCTTCGAGCGCTTCCTGAATCCCGAGCGCATCTCGATGCCGGATATCGACGTCGACTTCTGCATGCGCGGGCGGGAGCAGGTGATCCGCTGGGTCGCCGACAAGTACGACGGCAAGATCCCGGAGCGCGACGAGGACGACCCGCGCCACGAGCTCGACGGCAAATACGACGAGATGCGCGTCGCCCAGATCGCGACCTTCGGCACGTTGCAGGCCAAGGCGGCGATTCGCGACGTCGGTCGCGTGCTCGGGATGAGCTTCGGGGACGTCGACCGGATCGCGAAGCTGGTCCCGGAGGTCCTCGGGATCAAGCTCGCGGACGCGATCGACCAGTCCCCCGAGCTGCGCGCGCTCATGGACTCGGACGCCCAGGTGAAGCGCCTCGTGGATACGGCGCAGAGTCTCGAGGGGCTCACCCGTCACGCGTCCAAGCACGCGGCCGGCGTGGTAATCGGCACGAAGCCGCTGATCGACATGGTCCCGCTCTACAAGGACCCGAAGTCCGGCGACGTGATGACTCAGTACAACATGGTCAACGTCGAGCAGGTCGGGCTGATCAAGTTCGACTTCCTGGGGCTGAAGACGCTCACGCTCATGGCGGACGCCGAGCGCATGATTCGGAAGAAGCCCGGCTTCGAGGAGTTCGACGTCAACGCGATCCCGATGGACGACGAGCCGACCTACGACCTGCTCTGCGGGGGCGACACGGAAGGCGTTTTCCAGGTGGAATCGTCGGGCATGACGGACCTCGTGCTCAAGCTCAAGCCGCGGACCTTCCGCGAGATCATCCCGCTCGTGGCGCTCTACCGTCCCGGTCCGCTCCAGTCGGGCATGGTCGACGACTACGTGGGCCGGAAGAACGGCGTCACGAAGATCGAGTACCTGCATCCGACGATCGTCGACCTGACCGAGGAGACCCTGGGCGTGATCGTCTACCAGGACCAGGTCCTGCAGATCGCCCAGAAGATGGCGGGCTACAGCCTGGGCGAGGCGGATCTGCTCCGTCGCGCGATGGGCAAGAAGAAGCCGGAGGTGATGCAGGAGCAGCGCAAGCGCTTCGTCGATGGCTCCGTCGACAACGGAATCGACAAGAACGAGGCCGGCCACGTCTTCGACATGATCGTCGAGTTCGCCGGCTACGGCTTCCCGAAGGCCCACTCGACCGCCTACGCCTACATCACCTATCAGACGGCCTACCTGAAGGCGAACCATCCGGCGGAGTACCTGGCCTCGGTGCTCACGATCGAGTCCGTGAACCACGATCGGCTCTCCCGCTACATCGCCCACGTCCGCGAGAAGTCGATCGAGATCCTGCCGCCGGACGTGAACGAGTCCGAGAAGGATTTCGGCGTGGTCGACGGCGCGATCCGCTTCGGCTTCGCGGGAATCAAGAACGTCGGCTCCGGCGCGATCGAGTCGATCCTGGCGGCGCGGGCCGAGGGCGGCCCCTTCGAGAGCCTCTTCGACTTCGCCGATCGGGTGGACGGCAAGAAGGTGAATCGGCGCGTCGTCGAGGCGCTCGTGAAATGTGGCGCCTTCGATTCGCTGCATCCCGGACGGGCGTCCGTCTGGGCATCGATCGGGACGGCGCTCGAGCGCGCGGCCCGGGCGCAGCGGGATCGGGCGGTCGGGCAGGAGAGTCTCTTCGGCGGCATGGCGGAGACCGAGGGGCTCGATGTGCCGAAGCTCCTCGAGGCCGCGGACTGGGGCGAGCGCGAGCGGCTGAGTCACGAGAAGGAGCTGCTCGGCTTCTACGTGACCGGGCATCCTCTCGCCGAGGTGGCGCCCCTCCTGTCGCGCTTCACCGACACGACGGCCCTCGCGACGGAGGGGAAGGCCGGGCGTGAGATCCGCGCCGGGGGGCTGCTCACGGGGCTGCGGGAGACGCGGACGAAGCGGGGTCAGCGGATGGGCTTCGGTCAGCTCGAGGACCTCGAAGGCGGCTTCGAGCTGGTGATCTTCTCCGAGCCCTTCGAGCAGCACGTCGAGCTGCTGCGCAAGGCGAAGGACGGCGGCGGCGCGGACGGCGAGGTCGGGCCGATCCCGCTCGTGATCCACGGCACGCTGGAGGAGGGCGATCCGCCGAAGATCCTGGTGCGGGACGTGACGCGCCTCGATCAGGCGGAGGAGAAGCTCTCCGCGAGTCTGCGCGTCCGGGTCCAGGCGCCGGACGTGACCCGCGACCGGCTCGTCGCGCTCCGCAAGCTGCTGGGATCCCATGCGGGGGACTGCGGTGTCTACGTCCATATCACGATTCCCGGCGAGAGCGAGACGGTCCTCGGCGTCGGCGGCATTCGTGGCGTGGCGGCCTCGGAGTCCCTCTGCCGCGAGGTCGATCGGCTCTTCGGAAAACCGGTGACCGAGCGGGCGATGTAGACGCCGCCCGGGCTCGGTAGACTCGGGCTCCGGATGGGGGAACGCAGCCAGATGCGGGTCGAGAGAAGAGGCGTGGCCGGCGGTCGCGGATGGACGGCGTCCAGGTTCGTCGCGACGGCGATCGGGATGGTGCTCGTCGTCGGCATCGCGGCGAGCGCGAGCGCGGACGTCCAGCGCGTCGAGGCGGTCGGGATCTACGGCATTCGCGACTCGATGCGGAGGAAAGTGATCCCTCGCGACGAGGCGATCGCGGACGCGCGCTGGGAAGGCGTGTCGCGGGTCGCCCTCGAGCTGATCGGGGAATCGGGGACCGTCGACGACGACGCGGAGCTCGATGCCTTCGGCGAGATCATCGATGCGCTCCCGGGCACGGATTCCGCGATCGAAGCCCCGCTCGAGTCGGGCCGGCGCGCGAAGCGGCGGATCGACCCCGCCGACGTCCGGCTGGGCCGGGACGGGCCGAGCGAGGACGAGGCGGAGCTCCTCCGCGACGCGCTCGGGGACGACATGCTGCCCTACACGCGCAGCTATCGGATCCTCGAGGACCAGGGCGAACGCCCGGTCCTCTTCGCCGACTCGCCGGGCATCGACACCGAGTACGTCGTCGTGATCGAGGTGATCGTCGACGTGGACCGGGTGGGGCGCGCCCTCGAGGACGCCGGGCTCGTCGTCTCGACGGACAGCCAGAACGAGCAGGTCGACCTGACGATCGAGCTGCTGGGGCTTTCGCGGTATCCCGCCCTCGAGCGGGTGCTGTCGGCGCTGCGCGGCCCGCTCGGGGCGACCCGGGCGTCGACGGTGGAGTTCGAGCACGGGCGGCAGGTGATCGCCGTCGAAGGCCCCTTCGATCCGGAGGGGCTGGCGGCCCGCCTCGCGCGCCTCGGCGATCCGCAGCTCGTCCTCGAGCCCGTCGGTCTCGACCCGGTCTTCCGCCGGATCCGGGTGCAGGCCCGCTGGCTTCCTCCGGAGGAAGCCCCGACGGAGGCCTCCAGACGCTGATCTCGGGGCGAGGCGGCGCTGAGGGCCGCGAGGCGGACGCGCCCCGGGACATTCCCCGCTGGAACCTGTTGACGCCTGCCAATCAAAAGGCTAATTAAACCGCCGCTTTAGCTGGTCATAGACACGTAGCTCAGGGGTCTAGAGCACCGCCTTGACATGGCGGGGGTCGGCGGTTCAAATCCGCCCGTGTCTACCAGGCTCTTCTCCACGGCCGGATCGCGGTGACGCTGGGGGGCGTTTCCGCTGGAAACCCTCGGTGCACGTGCCCCGGGCCGTGGCTTCGGCGCGCATTCCGCCTCCAGCGGTTGCGCGCCGTGTGGTTCGAGGTCTGCGGTGGATCGTCGCGATGACAAGATGGAAGGCTCTGCGCCGCGTCCGCTCCCGGGACGCGACGGCCTCCCCGCGCGCCCGCTGACCCCCTCGGTTCCGAACCATGAGTGACGCGATCGTCGTCACGCTCCCCGACGGCAAGCAGCTCTCGCTCGCCGCCGGCGCGACCGTCCTCGACGTGGCGGCTGAGATCGGTCCCGGCCTCGCGAAGGCCGCGCTCGCGGGCCGGATCGACGGACGGCTCGTCGATCTCCGCGCGCCGCTCCGTGAGGACGCCGCGGTCGCGATCGTGACCACGAAAGACGAAGCCGGGGGCGAGGTGATCCGGCACTCCGCCGAGCACGTGATGGCGGACGCGGTCAAGCGGCTCTTCCCGAACGCCCAGGTCGATGCCGGCCGGACCGACCACAGCGAGAAGTTCCAGTACGACTTCCTCGTCGACGAGCCCTTCACGCCCGAGGACCTCGAGGCGATCGAGAAGGAGATGAACGCGATCCTTGCGGAGGGCGCCGAGTTCTCCCGCGAGGTGCTCTCGCGGGCCGACGCCGAGGCGCTCTTCCGGTCGATGGGCGAGGAGCTCAAGCTCTCGCGCCTGGCCGACATTCCCGACGACGCGGAGATCACCGTCTTCCGACACGGCGCCTTCGCGGACCTCTGCCGCGGTCCCCACGTCCAGTCGACGAAGCAGATCGGCGCCGTGAAGCTCCTCGAGTCGAGCGGAACCTACTTCCGCGGCGACGAGGCCGGCCCGAAGCTCCAGCGCATCTACGGCACCGCCTTCGAGAGCAAGAAGGCGCTCAAGAGCCATCTCGCCCGCCTCGAAGAGGCGAAGAAGCGAGACCATCGCCGCGTGGGCGCCGAGCTCGGTCTCTTCCACCTCGACCCGCTCGCGCCCGGCTCTCCGTTCTATCTGCCGAAGGGCATGGCGCTCTACAACGAGCTCGTCCGCTTCGTGCAGGACCTCTATCCCAAGTACGGGTACAAGGAGGTCATGACGCCCCAGCTCTTCCGTTCGGACCTGTTCAAGACGTCGGGTCACTATGACAAGTTCCACGACGACATGTACTGGTTCGAGGGGAGCGACGAGGGCGAAGAGCTCGGCGTGAAGGCGATGAACTGCCCGGGCCACTGCCATCTCTTCTCGACCGGCAAGCGCAGCTATCGAGAGCTGCCGATCCGCTGGGCCGAGTTCTCGCGGCTCCACCGCAACGAGCGCAGCGGCACTCTGAACGGCATCACCCGCGTCCGCACCTTCGCCCAGGACGATGCGCACATCTACTGCGAGCCCGAGCAGGTGCCGCAGGAGATCGACAGCTTCTTCCAGATGACCGCCGAGATCTACGACAAGCTCGGCGTCGACGGCGTCGAGATGGCCGTGTCGACCCGGCCCGACGAGTTCCTCGGCGAGCCTGCGGACTGGGACGTCGCCGAGAAGGCGCTGATCGAGGCGGTCGAGCGGGCCGGGTTCCAGTGCCACATCAAGGAGGGCGACGCCGCCTTCTACGCGCCGAAGGTCGAGGCGGACTTCAAGGACGTGCTCGGCCGGGCGTGGACCCTGGCGACGATCCAGATCGACATGGCGATGCCCGGCCGCTTCGGGCTCCGCTACGTCGGGCGGGACGGCGAGCTCCATCAGCCGGCGATGCTCCATCGGGCGATCCTGGGCTCCCTCGAGCGCTTCATCGGCATCTACATCGAGCACACCGGCGGCGATTTCCCGTTCTGGCTCTCGCCGGTCCAGGTGGTGATCCTGCCGATCGCGGATCGCCACGCGCCCCGGGCCCACGAGCTCAAGGCGGCGCTCGCCGCGCAGGGGGTGCGTGCGGAAGTCGACGATCGGAGCGAGACTCTCGGGTTCCGGATCCGAGAGGGTCAGACCCAGAAGATTCCGCTCACCCTGGTGATCGGAGACGAAGAAGTCGAGCGGGGAACGGTTTCCCCGCGACTACGAAAATCGAAGCAGGCCGCGGACGCGATGTCGGTGGAGGCGCTCGTGGGAGCGCTCGCCCAGGCGAACGCCGAACGTCGCAAAGCCCCGCTGGCCTGAGGAGGAAAGCCTCATTCCGTCCAGATCCAGATTCAGGATCGTTCAGCCCGAACGTGATCAGACCCGGGTGAACGAGAGGATTCGAGTCCGTGAAGTCCGCGTCATCGGCGCCGACGGGGAGCAGCTCGGCGTCATGCCGCCGGAAGCCGCCCTCGAGATCGCCCGCGAGGACGGCCTCGATCTGGTGGAGGTGGCCGCGAACTCGCGTCCGCCCGTCTGCCGGATCATGGACTACGGCAAGTTCAAGTACGAGCAGAAGAAGAAGGGTGCGAACAAGAAGACCCAGTCGGCGAGCCTCAAAGAGGTGAAGCTGCGACCGGGGACCGATCAGCACGACCTGAACTTCAAGCTCGGCAACGCGCGCAAGTTCCTCATGGCTGGCGACAAGGTGAAGGTCACGGTCATGTTCCGTGGCCGGGAGATGGTCCACACCTATCGCGGTCGGGAACAGCTCAATGCGGTGATCGAGCAGCTCGGTCCGATCGCGAAAGTGGAGTCGACCCCCCGGATGGAGGGGCGCTTCATGTCGATGATCCTGGTCGCCGATCGCGAAGCGGTCGCGGAAGCCAAGCGCGCCGAGCAGGCGGGCGAGGCGGAGAGCGAGGGCGCGGACGAGACGACGGAAGGCGTGGAGACGGAAGCGACGCCGGAAGCCGCTGCGAGCGAAGAGTCTGCAGAGGCCTCGGAAGAAGCGACGCCGTCGAGCTAGCGAGTGATTCCCGCGGCGAGCCTCGAGCCCGCCGCGTCAACCCCAGGCGAAGGAAAGGTTCCGATGCCCAAGATGAAGACCCATCGCGGGTCCGCGAAGCGATTCAGCAAGACCGGTACGGGCAAGCTGAAGCGCAACAAGAGCAATCGTCAGCACATCCTGACGAAGAAGACGACGAAGCGGAAGCGTCAGCTGCGCCAGCACGACCTGGTGTCCGCGGACGACACGCCGCGCGTGCGTCGGCTCTTGCCCTATCTCTAGTCGAGCGCTTCGCGCGCATCGCCGATCTCGAATCGGCCCGGCGCGCGCTCGATGACAGGATGGGGCTCCGAGCCAGCAAGCCCGTAGAGAACGGCGCTTGCGCATGAACCGTCCGAGGAGGCCGAGGCACGCCTGCCGGACCGGAAAGACCCCGGGTGCGATCCCGCGCGGTCGAAGCAAAGCGAGAAGAAGATGCCGAGAGTGAAGCGGGGCGTCCCCGGCGCCAAGCGACGGAAACGAGTACTGAAGCGGGCCAAGGGCTATTTCGGCGCGCGCAGCAAGCTCCACAGCGTGGCGACCGAGGCCGTCGACAAGGCCGACAAGTACGCCTATCGCGACCGCCGCCAGCGCAAGCGAGAATTCCGCGGTCTCTGGATCGCGCGCATCAACGCGGCCGCCCGGCAGAACGGCGTTTCATACAGCCGCCTGATGGCTGGCCTCAAGGCGGCCAACGTCGAGGTGGACCGCAAGGTCCTGGCTCAGCTGGCCCTCGAGGATCCGCAGGGCTTCGCGGCGCTGGCCGACAAGGCCAAGGCCAGCCTCTAGGCGGTCTCGCCTCGCGCGAGTCGGCGGGCGCGGCGCGGTTTGCGCGTCGCGCCCAGCTGCGCGAGGGTCGAAGGTGCGACCGGGCGGGACTTTCGCCGTTGCGCCAACCAGGCGGAGTCACAGGGGAAACACCACCTCCGGGCCCTTCGAGGGCCGAGAGCGGGAGAGCGGACGATGACCAAGGCCGAGATCGTCGAGCAGATCTACGAGCGAGTGGGCTTCTCCAAGAAGGAGGCCGCCGAGCTCGTCGAGAAGGTGTTCGAGATCATGAAGGAGACCCTCGCCGAGGGTGAGAAGGTCAAGATCTCCGGCTTCGGCAACTTCGTCGTGCGCGAGAAGAACGCCCGCAAGGGGCGGAATCCCCAGACGGGGCAGGAGATCCTGCTCGACGCTCGCCGCGTCCTCACGTTCAAGCCGAGCCTCGTTCTGAAGAACGTCCTGAACGAGACCGAGGTGACCGACGAGGACCGCGCCGCGGAAGCCCGGCAGAACGCCGAGGGCTGAGTCCGCGCCTGCCGCTGCGCGGCGACGATTTCCCCGTGCGCGACCGCGGTGCGCGTGGCATCGTGAGACGGCTACGTACACGGTTCGGGGGAACGTATGCCGCGAGGGACGGGGAAGACGGGGGCCAAGCGAGGCGCCAGGCGGGCTTCGAAGAGCGCGAGCACGCAGGGCGTCGAGGGGATCGAGCCCGTCGACCACGAAGGAGACGCCGCCGCCCGCGCGAAGCTCCTCGCCTCGGACAAGCTCTACTACCGGATCGGTGAGGTCAGCAAGCTGACCGGCGTGAAGGCGCACGTCCTCCGGTATTGGGAGACCGAGTTCCGCTGGATGGCGCCGCCCAAGAGCCGCTCGAAGCAGCGCCTCTATCGCAAGCGCGACATCGAGTTCGTCTGGCTCCTGAAGCGTCTCCTCTGGGAGGAGCGCTACACGATCGCCGGTGCACGTCAGCGCATCCAGGAGCTCGGCGTCGAGGAAGCCCTCGCGCTCCTCGATCAGCCGCCGGGCACGAACGCGACGAAGTCCGAGGTCGAGGCCGCCGCCCAGGCCGCGAACAGCGAGCGGTGGGTCTCGTTCCGCGCCGCACTCGACGAGATGGAGTCGGAGCTCCGCGCGATCCGGGGAGCCCTGCAGGAAGGCTCATGAGCGCGAAGCCGCCGGGCCGCCGCGCGACGGGCGGCTTCGACTCGCTCGCCGAAGCGAGTCGCCGCGCCTTCTCCGAGACCGCCGATCCCGACGCCTACGTCGAGCGGCCCGCGAGCGAAGCCGCCCTCCGCGAGATCACCGCGTGGCTCGAAGAGGCACCGCACGGCTCGCCGCTCGCCGCGATCATCGCGACGCCCGGGCTCGGGAAGACGATGCTCCTGCGCGTCGTCGAGGCGCACTTGAACGCCCGGGGCCTCGCCTCAGGGACGCCGGGCGCCAGGCCGCGCGCGCTCTACCTGCCCTATGCGGGGCTCGGGCCGACGGACCTCGCGATCTGGGTCCACGGGTTGCTCGGGCGGCCGTGCCCCGCGCTCGGAGACGAGGGGGCAGATGCGATCGCTGCGCTCGGACGGCTGGGGGAGGGCGCGGCCGCGCCGCTCACGCTCCTGCTCGACGACGCGGATTCGATGCCCGCGTCGACGCTCGAAGCGCTCACGACGTCGCTCCCGCGCGACGGGGCGCCTTTCCGTCTGCTCCTGGCGCTCAATCCGGACTCGAAGGGCAGCCGGCTGCTGGCCTCGCTGCACGCGCTCGCCCCGCGCGAGATCCGCTACCGCGTGCGCCTGAGTCCGGAGGAGACCGGCGACTACGTCCGCGCGCGCATGCGCTGGGCCGGCTTCCCCGAGGCGGAAGTCGCGCGCATCGACGACGAGGAAGCGCTCCGGATCCACGCGCTCTCGAACGGCGTGCCCCGGGCGATCCACGCGATCGCCGTCGACCGCTTCATCGCGCATGCCGCGGTCCGCGGCGCCTTCGAACTGCAGTCGAAGCGCCGGCGCGAGGACTGGATGGGACGTCCGATCGAGGACGACCTGGAGCCCTGATCCGCGCCCCGCCGCGACTCCACCGGCCGGTCGGATTTCGCCGTCGTTTCCGGCACTTCCGGCATCGACGCCCCTGGCCCCCTGAGCTAAACCTACGCGCTCGTCGGGCCGTGGCGCAGTCTGGTAGCGCGCTTGACTGGGGGTCAAGAGGTCGCGGGTTCAAGTCCCGCCGGCCCGACCATTTTCCTTGCGGAGCGTGTCGGATCTTCTCCCTCGCGCGCTTCTCGACTTTTCGGCGCAGCGTCCTTCGGTGTTGCTGTCGGGCCGGGCGATTCGCGCGGCCAACCCGCTCCGTTGCGACGCGGGTGCCGCTTGCCGGCGCCCGTGCCGTAGGCGCGACGCGATGCGATAGGCTCCCCCCATGCCTCGCCTATCGACGCTCTCTCGTTCGGTCGCGGACCGGGTCGTGCTGATTACGGGTGCCGCCAGCGGCATGGGGCGCGCGACGGCGCATCTCTTCGCGGACGAAAGGGCGAAGGTCGCCGTCACCGATCTCGGTCAGGACCGGGTGGATCGCGTCGTGAAGGAGATCACCGAGGCCGGCGGGACCGCTGCCGGCTGGGTCCTCGACGTGACGGATCTCGACCGGATCCATGCGGTCGTGGACGAGGTCGGCCGGACGCTCGGCGACATCGGGATCGTCGTGAACAACGCGGGCATCGCGATCGGGGCGAGCCTCGAGATGGGCGACGAGGAGTACGAGGCGAGCTGGGCGCGGGGCCTCGACGTGATGCTCTCCTCGCACCAGCGGATCGTGCGCGCGACGCTGCCGCAGCTGCGCCGCGCCGGCGCCGGCCGGATCATCAACATCGCCTCGACGGAGGGTCTCGGTGCGACGCGCTTCACCGGGCCCTACACCGCCGCCAAGCACGGCGTGATCGGCCTGACGCGCTCGATGGCGGTCGACCTGGGCCGCGAGGGCATCACCGCGAACTGCATCTGCCCGGGGCCGATCGTCACCGGCCTCACCGAAGGGATCCCCGAGCCCGACCGGGAGAAGTTCGCCCGGCGCCGGGTGCCCCTCCGTCGCTACGGGCTCCCGGAAGAGGTGGCCCACGCGACGCTCTCGCTGGCGCTGCCGGCGTCTTCCTATCTCAATGGCGTCACGATTCCGGTCGATGGGGGACTATCGATCCAGAACACCTGAACGCGCGAGCCGCGCGCGGGATCGATCCGGGGGGAACAGTGAGCGACGCCGAGGGAACAGAAGGCCGGGGCCGGATCCTCGTGACCGGGGGCGCGGGCTTCATCGGCTCGCACACGATCGTCGATCTGGTCGAGAACGGGTTCGAGCCGGTGATCGTCGACGATTTCTCGAACTCCGATCGCGGGGTGGTCGAAGGGCTCGCGGCCATCTGCGGCCGGCCCGTCTCCTGCTACGAGATCGACTGCGGGGACGAGGACGCCCTCCGTCGGGTCTTCGAGTCGGCGGGGCCGATCGACGGCGTGATCCACTTCGCGGCGTCCAAGGCGGTGGGCGAGTCCCAGCAGAAGCCGCTCCTCTACTACCGCAACAATCTGGGCGGACTCATGAGCCTGCTCCAGGTGATGGGCGAGTTCGGAACCCGGGATCTCGTCTTCTCGTCCTCCTGCACCGTCTACGGCCAGCCCGAGTCCCTGCCGGTCACCGAGGAGACGCCCCGCGCCGAGCCGGCGAGCGTCTACGGTGCGACGAAGCGGATCTGCGAGGACATCCTGACCGACGTCGTCGCGTCCGGCGCGCCCCATCGCGTGACGCTGCTGCGCTATTTCAATCCGATCGGCGCGCATCCGTCGGCCCTGATCGGGGAGCTGCCCCTCGGCGATCCGCAGAACCTCGTGCCGATCATCCTGCAGAGCGCGGCGGGGATCCGGGGGCCGATCCAGATCTTCGGCGACGACTGGGCGACGCCGGACGGAACCTGCATCCGGGACTACATCCACGTCCTCGATCTCGCCGCGGCCCACGTCCGCTCCCTCGACTGGATGGCGGAGCAGGACGAGACACCGCTCGTCGAGGTCTTCAACGTGGGCACCGGTCGCGGCACCTCGGTCCAGGAAGCGCTCGATGCGTTCGAGCGGGCCTCCGGACGGTCGATCGCGCGGGAGGTCGGCCCGCGACGTCCCGGGGACATCGAGCAGATCTTCGCGTCCTGCGACAAGGTGGAGCGCGTGCTCGGCTGGAAGGCGGTGCGCACCGTAGAAGAGGCGATGCGCGACGCCTGGCGCTGGCAGGAGCGGCTCGGTTCGCGTTAGGCGGACCGTCGCTTCGACGCGTGGGGCGAGCGCCGGCGTTCAGCCCTCGTCGAGCAGGCGGAGCAGGTATTCGCCGTAGCCGTTCTTCGACAGCCCCTGCGCCTGGCTGCGGAGCTGCTCGTCGTCGATCCAGCCGTTGCGCCAGCCGATCTCCTCGGGGCAGGAGATGAGGAGGCCCTGCCGCTGCTGGACGGCTTCGATGAAGTTGCCCGCCTGGAGCAGCGCTTCGTGGGTTCCCGTGTCGAGCCACGCGACGCCGCGTCCGAGGAGCTCGACCTTGAGCGAGCCGCGCTCGAGATACGCGAGGTTCACGTCGGTGATTTCGAGCTCGCCGCGGGGGGAGGGCGTGAGGGCGCGCGCGATGTCGACGATCTGCTCGTCATAGAAGTAGAGGCCGACGACCGCGTAGCTCGAGCGGGGCTTCGCGGGCTTCTCCTCGATCGAGAGCACGCTGCCGTCGTCGCCGAATTCGACCACGCCGTAGCGTTCGGGGTCGTGGACCCGGTAGCCCATCACCGTCGCGCCGTCGGTCTGCGTCGCGGCGCGGCGGATCGAGTCGGGGAAGCCGTGGCCGTAGAAGATGTTGTCGCCGAGGGCGAGGGCGACCGGATCGCCATCGATCCAGTCGGCGGCGATCAAGAAGGCCTGGGCGATGCCCTCGGGCTTGTCCTGGACCCGGTACTGGATGCGCACGCCGAACTGGCTGCCGTCGCCGAGCAAGCGCTCGAAGATCGGCGTGTCCCAGGGCGTCGAGATCAGCAGGATGTCCCGCACCCCGGCCAGCATCAGCGACGAGAGCGGGTAGTAGACCATCGGCTTGTCGTAGACCGGGAGGAGCTGCTTGGAGACCCCGTTGGTCGCGGGCGCGAGGCGTGTGCCCGAGCCGCCGGCGAGGAGGATGCCCTTCATGCGTCACCGCCTTCCGCCGCGCCCTTGGTCTCCGCCGAGAGGCCCTGGCGGGCCCGCGCGTCGCCTTCGTCCTGGATCGCCCGGCGCCAGGCTTCGTTCTCGAGATACCAGGCCACCGTCGCGGCGATGGCTTCCTCGAAGCTGTGCCCGGGTTTCCAGCCGAGGGCGTCGAGGGACTTGCTCGCGTCGATCGCATAACGTCGGTCGTGGCCGGGACGATCTTCGACGAAGCTCTTGAGGTCGCGGTAGTCGTCGAGGCCCTGGCGCTTCATCGCTTCGTTCTCCGCCGCCGGACGGTGTCGCTCGATCGCCTCGCAGAGCGCATCGACGACCTGGAGGTTCGAGCGTTCGCTGTTGCCGCCGAAGGCGTACTGCTCACCGGGCGTGCCGTCTTCCAGGGCGCGCACGATCCCCTCGCAGTGGTCGGTCACGAAGATCCAGTCGCGCACGTTCCCGCCGTCGCCGTAGATCGGGAGCGGCTTGCCCTCGAGCGCGTTCAGCACCATCAGCGGGATCAGCTTCTCGGGGAACTGATAGGGCCCGTAGTTGTTCGAGCAGTTCGTGGTGATCGTCGGCAGGCCGTAGGTGCGGTGATAGGCGCGGACGAGCAGGTCGGCGCCGGCCTTCGAGGCGGAGTAGGGCGAGTTGGGCGCGTAGGGGGTCTCTTCGGTGAAGTAGCCCTCGGCGCCGAGGGTGCCGTAGACCTCGTCCGTCGAGACGTGCAGGAACCGGAAGCCCGCGCGCTCTTCCGGAGCGAGGGCGGCGAAGCGGGCGCGGGCCGCCTCGAGCAGCTCGAAGGTGCCGACGATGTTGGTGTCGACGAAGGCGCGGGGGCCGTCGATCGAGCGGTCGACGTGACTCTCGGCAGCGAAGTTCAGGATCGCCGTCGGGGCGTGCTCCGTGAAGGCGGCGGCGACGTCGGCGGCGCTCGCGATGTCGCCCCGCACGAAGACGAAGCGGTCTTCGCCGGGCAGGTCGCGGAGGTTCTCGAGGCTGCCCGCGTAGGTCAGCTTGTCGAGCACGACGACGCGGACGTCGGGCCGGTGCTCCAGGGCCCAGCGGACGAAGTTCGAGCCGATGAAGCCGGCTCCGCCCGTGACGAGCCAGGTCTGCGAATTCATGTCGGGCACTCCTGCCGGCCTCGCGGCGTGACGCTAGCACCGCTCCGCGCACCCCCGTGCGACGGTTCGATGGCCTTCCTTCCCTCGGCCTCTGCCGCGTGATCTTGAGCGCCACGAAGGGCTTGCGTGCTCGAGTTGCCGGTCCTGCGCGGCCCGCCTGCGGCTCCCTCTTGAGTGCCCGAGGCGGGCGACCGAGGGGGAGGGCGGCGCGCGTCTTTTCTCCCAGAAGCCCGTCCCCCGCATCTCACGACGTGGACGCGGCACTTCCGACCGGAAACGAACCGGCAGATTCGCGTCGAATCGGGTCGGACGCAAAGCCACTTCCGTGAACACTTCGTCACAAATATCTGAAAACGTTGCGGAAATTACCTGGGGTCACGAGCGTTGCCGTGCCGCTTCCGCATATACTCAAAGGACTCGCGCATACCCATTCTGGTGAGCGCGGGCACATCTTCTGTGGGCCGTTGGGGCCTCTGATGGTCAGATAACGAGCGATCTGGCGTCAGGCTTTCTCCCCATGATGATTCCGGAGCGGGAATCATCCCCACCTCGAGGATCAGGACAGCCACATGCTGCGCAACAACGGCAAGATCACCTCGTCGCTCTTGATGTCGCTCGACGTCGTACTCAGTACGGTGATCTGTCTCGGTCTCCTCTATTGGACCGAGCTGTCGGGCATGACCGACCCCTTCGCCGAAGCGGGCGGCTCGACGCTCCTCCTCGCGGTCACCGCCTGCCTCGTCTGGCCCTTCACGTTCCAGCAGCTCGACGTGTACGCGTCGGTCCGGACCCTCGGCCTCTGGGACGTCACGCGCCGACTGCTGGTTTCGGGCTGCGTCGTGGCCACGATCCTCGGCGCGGTCGCCTTCGCGAGCAACGTACCGATCTCGCGCGAGTTCCCCTTCGTGTGCGCCGCGGCCCAGGGCGTCGCGCTCTCGCTCACGCGCTTCGTCCTCTACTCGACGCTGCGGATGGCGCGTCGGGTCGGCAAGAACACGCGCAACGTCCTGATCGTGGGCACCGGTTCGCGCGCCGCGCAGCTGAAGCGCAGCATCGAAGCCCACCCGCAGTGGGGGCTCTGCATCGTCGGCTACGTCGACGACGTCGATACCGCGGTCGACCCGAGCCTCTACAACGCGAAGCTCTTCGGCATCGCGCAGATGGATTCGCTGCTCTCGGACATGGTCGTCGACCGCGTCCTGGTCGCCGTGCCGCGCTCGATGCTCGGCTCGATCGCGCCGGTCCTCTCCGCCTGCAGCAGCACGGGCGTGCCGCTCACGCTGCTGACGGATCTCTTCGGCGACTTCCTGCCGACGCCGCAGATCG
The DNA here is from genome assembly GCA_030432735.1 of bacterium. Classification (GTDB taxonomy): domain Bacteria; phylum Myxococcota_A; class UBA9160; order UBA9160; family UBA4427; genus UBA4427. The sequence continues at coordinate 1,706 of JAUIMK010000024.1, read as the reverse complement.
GCAGCTTCGGCGCCCGACCCTCGCTCGAGTTCGCCGCGGTCCACCACAACTCGTTCCTGTTGAGCGTGAAGCGCGCGATCGACGTCGTCGGCGCCGCCGCGGCCCTCGTCGCGAGCGCGCCGCTCGTCGGTCTCGCGGCCCTCGCGATCAAGCTCGAGGACGGGGGGCCCATCTTCTTCCGTCAGACGCGCTGCGGTCTCTACGGTCGGCGCTTCTCGATGATCAAGCTCCGCACCATGTGCGTCGACGCCGAGGCCCGGAAGGCGGATCTCGTCGAGCTGAACGAGATGGACGGTCCGGTCTTCAAGGTGAAGCTCGACCCGCGGATCACGAAGGTGGGCGCGTTCCTCCGGCGCTACAGCCTCGACGAGCTGCCCCAGTTCTGGAACGTCCTCACCGGCGACATGAGCCTGGTCGGCCCGCGTCCGCCCGTTCCGGAAGAGGTCGTCCACTACGAGATCTCCGAGCGACGCCGGCTGTCGATGCCCCCCGGGATCACCTGCATCTGGCAGGTCGGCGGCCGCAACGAGATCGGCTTCCAGGAGTGGGTCAAGCTCGACCTCCAGTACATCGACCACTGGAGCCTCGGGCTCGACGCGAAGATCCTGATGCAGACGGTGCCCGCCGTGCTGCTCGCCCGCGGCGCCTCCTGAACGACGACCCGCGGCGGCTGCCCGAACGGACCGCCCGCCCCGCCTCCTGAGCGACCGCCCGAACGGACCGCCCGCCTCGCACTCGCGTCGCCCCCAGCCGAGACGATTTCGTGAAGCGGGCAGGGGGTTTCTCCCGATGCCTGCCGTCCTGTGACCGGAGTCACGCGGATTCGTCGCGCCCGAGTCGATGACCTCCTTCGACAGGCCCCCGCCGACGACGTCGCGAGGGCAGGAGGAAGTTCGCGCTATGATCGAAGGATTCGGGGGTGATCGACGGATGGAGCAGGCGCTTTGCGGTCTTCGGACCGCGGGCCGGGTCCGGTCGTCGAGCCGACGGGCGCGAATCCTCCGGGATGACGCCGCGAAGTCGCGTAAGGGGCTCTTTATGTATTCGTTCGTTCTCGTCTGCTTGATGGCGATCGGGCTCGCTGGGACCGCATCGGCTCAGTCCAGCTACCCGGCCCCCGTCTGGGGCTCGCCCTCGACCGGCGCCTTCGTCAGCGTGGCCGAGTCGGACCTCGCGTCCTTCGCGAGCGAGTTCCCGTACATGTACGTCGAGCCCGAAGTCGATACCAGCGACTGGACCGTCTACGACGTGACCTGCGAGCAGGGGACCAGCTGCAATCCGGCTCCGGGGACCCAGCGCTTCCCGAGCAACTGGGGCTGCAGCCCGATGGTCGGCGACGATTCGACGGACAACTCCGCTTCGCTCGCCTGCCTCTGGCACGCCGGCCGCTCGCCCGGGTCGGATTCGTCCTTCGCGGACGACATGATCCTCTACTTCCCGAACGGGACGTACAACTTCGATCGCAGCCGGAACGGCGTGAGCGTGATCCGGCCCGACAACGCGAGCGACCACCGCGGTCTCCGCGGTGAGTCCCGGAACGGGACGATCCTCCAGACCACGAACATCGACGGGCGCGACCAACAGGTGAACCTGATCGACACGGAGGTCGAGCAAGACGTGCCGGGTGACTACGGCAAGACGAACTACAACTACACGATGAACGGACGGGTCTCCTGGAACGGAGGCGCCGGCGCGCCGCGGGGCAC
>JAUIMK010000339.1 GCA_030432735.1 bacterium | reverse complement strand
CAGGATGATGGCTTCACCGCGTCGTCGTCGCGCGATCCGATCGCTGACCTCCACGAGGGTGCGCATCGCGACCTCGGGCCGGCCCTGGGATCGCTCGAAACGAGCGCGACTCCGGGCGACGTCCGCATCCTTCGGGAGCGATGCCGAAGCGGCCAGGTGGGTCGCCTGGAGTTGCCGCAGATCTTCCTGCCGCTTGAACCCCATCTGCGCGATGCGGAAGGACTCGCGCGCTTCGTAGTGGCGTCCGGATCGCGCCAGGAGCGGAGCGATCCTCGCTTGCAGCTCCGGGTCGTGCGGCTCGGCAGCCAGGACGTGCCGGTAGAGCGTGAGCGCGCGCCGCCAGCGCCAGCCGGTTTCGAGCTGATTCGCGCGATCGAGCAGGCGTTTGCGGTCGAAGGGGATGTGTCGGCTGAAGAAGGGCATGGCGATCCTCTGGGGATCCGGGGGACGAAGTCGCGAAGTCCTGCTTTCGGTCGCGGGTCACATGCGGTCCGTGACTCAGGACACGGCAAATCCACGATCGGACTTCGCCGCGCGGGCCTTGGGGCCACTTCTTGGGGCGGATCGAGGGGAGTGCGGGGTAGACTCCCGGGGCGCCGTGCAGAGGAGGAGACTGGATGTCGGTTCCCAGGATCGCGATCAACGGCTTCGGGCGGATCGGGCGGACGATCGCGCGGATCGCCAAGCTCCGCGGCCACTTCGACCTCGTCGCGGTGAACGACATCGCGCCGCCCGAGTCCCTCCTCTATGCGTTCCGTTTCGACAGCATCCACGGGCGCTATCCCGGCGACGTCCACCTCCACGACGGACGCATGAACATCGACGGCGATCCCTTCGAGATCCTGTCCGAGCGCGATCCGTCGAAGCTTCCCTGGCGCGAGCTCGGGGTCGACTACGTGATCGAGAGCACCGGCGCCTTCCGTCGCCTCGAGCAGCTCGAACGACACCTCGAGGCCGGGGCCCGCCGCGTCGTCCTCACGGTCCCGTGCAAGGATCCGCTCGACGCGACCCTCGTGATGGGCGTGAACGATTCGGTCGTGAACGCGGACGCGACGATCGTCAGCAACGCCAGCTGCACGACCAACTGCGCCGCGCCGATCGCGAAGGTCGTGCACGATGCGTTCGGGATCCGACGGGGACTCCTGACGACCGTTCATGCCTATACCTCCGACCAGCGCTTGATCGACGCGCCGCACGCGAGCGATCTCCGACGGTCGCGGAACGCGGCGACCAACATCGTGCCGACCTCGACCGGCGCGGCGAGGGCGATCGGCCAGGTGATTCCGGAGCTCGCCGGGCGTCTCGACGGGCTCGCGATGCGCGTGCCGGTCCCGGACGGGAGCGTCGTCGACCTGACGGTCGAGCTCGAGAGCGACGTCACGGTCGAGTCGATCAACAAGGCGATGCAGCAGGCCGCGGAGGGGCCGCTCCGCGGGATCCTCGCCTACAGCACCGAAGCGATCGTGTCCTCCGACATCATCGGCGACACCCACAGCTCGATCTTCGATGCGCCCCTCACGCAGGTCCTCGACGGCCGGATGGCGAAGCTCGTGAGCTGGTACGACAACGAGTACGGCTACAGCGCGCGCGTCGAAGAGCTGCTGGTCCGGCTCGCGCGGATCGACGGGATGGACGCCGACCTCCCCGGTTGAGTGCTCGCTCGGGGCAGCTCGCTCCGCGTCTCGGGCAGCTCGCTCCGGGTGCGGGGGCGCGAGGCGGCGCGGCAAGCGATGCCTGCGTGAAGTACTTCACGGACGCGGAGGGCGCGCCGTTCGAACATGAGATCGAACCTTCGAACGAGGAACCGCCCCGATGAACCTCCCGTCCGTCTCCCGTCGATGCCTCCCGATCGGAGTGCTCGCTCTCGCGATGCTCGTCGCGTCCGACGCGCTCGCGGTCCAGGTCATGAGCCGCGTCGCGACGGCGCGGATCCAGTCGGGCAACGTCACGCTGACCGATGACAGCGTCTCCGGCTTCGCGCCGGGGTCCGTCGGATCGACCGGGCTCGTCGAAGCCAACGGCGCGGACATCCTGCCCGAGATGCCTCTGATCGACGCCGGGGCGATCACCGATCACGACCTGCCGAACGGCGCGCTCGGCGTGAGCACCGGCTACGACGCGATCTCGAACGGTCCGAACGACAACCGGATCTTCGATTCCGGGGCGAGCGGGAGCGCGACCTGGTTCGACGACATCACCGTCACCTCGTCGACCCTTCCCGCCGGCACGCCGGTCGACGTCCGCTTCGTCGTCGATCTCGCCTTCACCGCGAGCGTAGAGAGCTCGCTCGCGCTGGCCACGTCCTCCGCCGACTGCACGTCGACCGCAGCCGGCGTGCAAGGGATCGTGGCGGCCGACAACCGCTACTTCGACTCGCTCGAGTTCGGCATCTTCATCCAGAACGGCCTCTTCCTCCCGCCCTACCAGGTCGAGTACACCGTCTCCACCACCGTCGGCGCGACCTTCCCCTTCGGCTTCGCTTGCGACGCGTCGAGCGAGGGCACGGTCTTCCCGACCGGCCCCGTCAACAATCGCGTCGAGAACACGGCGAGCGGCTGGTCGGCCCTCGGCGTCGTGATCGGCGGCGAGGTCGTCGGCGCGGACGCGCAGCTCTCGTCCGGTCTGATCGGCGGCCCCTTCCCGTCGGTCTCCGCCTCGGGAGCCGCCGCTGCGCAGGCGGCCCTGCCGATCAATCCGTACGTCGTCCCGGAGCCGGGCTTCGGACCGGGCCTCGCGTTCGGGGGGCTCGTCCTGGCGACACGCCGGCGGCCGACGCGCGCGTGAAGCGCGGCCCGGGCCCGGCGGCGGTTCGCGCACCCCGGCCTTCGTCGTTCTCCTGCGCAGAAGGGCGGAGTCGGGTGTCCGGGGTCGGTCTCAGCGGCGCGGGAGCTGGACGCTCTCGAGGTACGCGAGCACCGGGTCGAGCCGCGCTCCGATCAGGTCGTCGGCGTGCGGGAAGCGTTCGTACTCGACGCTGAGACGCTCGCCCCAGATCGGCATCGTGCGATCGCCGTGGGCTTCCGGAATCGATCGGCCTTCGATCCACTCGGCGACCCGATCGCGATCGAAGTCGCCACCGTGCCGGGCGGCGAGGCCACGGAGGTCCGGCCCGCTCCCCGCGATCCCCCTGGCCTCCGGCCCGTGACAGCGGCTGCACAGCTGGGAGAAGGTCGCGGCGCCGCGCCCGACGAGCCAGGCGTGCTGCAGCGGCTCCTGTACGCGACACGGCTGGCCGTGGGCGACCGGGCGGTCGAGGGCGCAGTCGAGGGAGATCGCTTCGGTCGCCTCGCGCCGCGAGAACTCGGAGCGCCAGATCGAGCGGCGACGAGTTCCGTCGTCGAGGGCGAGGCGCACGCGGTAGACCTTGCTGTACTCGTGGCCGGCGATGTCGAGATCGACCGGAGCGAAGGCGAAGCGTCCGTCCGGATCGAGGCGAGTGCGCTGGACCGCGTGCAGCGCGGCGTTCTCCCGGTGCTGGACGGTCAGGACGAGATCGGCGGCGCGCGCGTCCGCGCTGGCTTCGACCCGACCCGAGATCTCGGGCGCGACCCGGTAGACGTGTCCTGGAACGAGGCAGCCGACGAAGAGCAAGGCCACCGCCGATCCGACGTAGAGCCCGATGCTCGACCAGCCGGTGCCCGATCCTCCCTGATGGGCTTCCTGCGCCGACCGGATCCGAAGGAACTCGCTCACGTTGTCCAGGGTCAGGAGGCCGACGAACGCGCCGGCGTGCACGACCGGCAGCGTCGTCGCAGGGGCTTCGGCCAGGCGGGCGAAGGCCTGCTCGAGCATCTCGTGGGAATCGACGCTCGGGAGGTCGGTCTGCATCGCGGACGCGACCGGCGCGCGCCGATCTCCGCGGGCGAGGGCGCCGAGCAGGTCGTCCTGGGTGAGCAGCCCGAGAAATCTCCCCCGGTCGACGACGGGGAAATCCTTCTGGGAACCGGCGAGGGTCAGGTCGGCCGCATGCTCGAGGGAGTCGTTCGGCGAGAGCGACGCGAAGTCGGCGACCATCGCCGCGGCGACGCGGACGCCGGCCAGCGCCGCTCGCGTCTGCACGAGACTCGCTTCCGCCGCGGCGCCGATCCAGACGAAGAGCGCGATGAAGACGAGGAGCGGATTGCCGAAGAGCCCGAGCATCCCGAAGAGGAGGGCCATCGCCTGCCCGAGGCGCGCCGCGACGTTCGTCGCCCGGACGTAGTCCAACCGGGTCGCGAGGAGCGCACGCAGCGCCCGACCCCCGTCCATCGGAAAGGCGGGGAGGAGGTTGAAGACGGCGAGCACCACGTTCACGAGGAGCAGGCCCTGGACGAGCGGACCGCGCAGGGGGTTCGGGTCGGCCTCGGGATTCCAGGCGCCCGAGAGGTGGAGCGCGGTCGCGAGGGTCGCGGCGATCACGACGTTCACCGCGGGCCCGGCGAGGGCGACCACGAACTCCTGGGACGGCTGCTCCGGCATGCGCTCGAGCCGCGCCATCCCGCCGATCGGGAGCAGCGTGATGTCGCGGGTCCGGATGCCGAATCGGCGCGCCGCCAGGGCGTGTCCCAGCTCGTGCAGCACGACGCAGGTGAAGAGGCCGAGCATGAACGCGAGCCCGCGCGCGACCGCTTCGATCGTGCCTTCCTGCCGCCAGGCGCCGATCGCGATCCAGGCGACCAGGATCGCGAAGGTGGCGTGGACGAAGATGTCGACTCCGGCGACCCGCGCCAGCTTCAAGGACCACTTCATGCGTCGTCGCTCCCCGGCCCGAGAGTCGCATCTCGGACCGGGGAGCGCTCGCTCATCCGACCTCGATCGTCTTGGGCTTCGCCTCTTCCCGCT
>JAUIMK010000023.1 GCA_030432735.1 bacterium | reverse complement strand
GATCACGCGCGGTCCTTTTCAGCGTAAATTTACGCCGTAAGGTACCGCCATGCCGCGAGCCCTGTCCGAGGAAGAGATCGAAGCGTTCCGCGCCGACCTGTGTCGCGTGGCGGAGCGGCTCTTCGCGGAGCGGGGCTTCGACGGGGTGACGATGCGGGCCCTGGCGGGGGAGCTGGGCTGCAGTCCGATGACCCCGTACCGCTACTTCGAGAACAAGGAGGCGATCCTCGCCGCCGTCCGAACGGAAGCCTTCGTTCGTCAGGGCGTGCGGACCGAGAAGGCCGCCCTCGAGCATCGCGATCCGGCGGATCGCCTGCGCGCCTTCGCCGCGACCTACGTCGCCTTCGCTCGGGAGGAGCCCCACGCCTACCGGATCATGTTCTCGCTCTCGGCGAGCACCGATCTCGGCGACACGCTCCGCGACCCCGAGACCCGCGGCGACGTGCTGCGCGGCTGGACACCGCTGGTGTCCGTCATGCAAGAGCTGATCGACTCCGGACGTGCGTTCGGGGACCCGATCGATCTGGCTCATCTCGCCTGGGTGATGCTGCACGGCCTCGTCACTCTCGAGCTCAGCGACAAGTTCCTGCTCGGCCGCGACCTCGATCAGTTGATCGGGCCCGCCGTCGAGACCTTTCTACGCGGAATCGGTGCGCCCCCGAATTCGAGCGATCCGGGAGACCACCATGTCCCAACCCGCGCACCCGACGAATGAGTCGTCGACCTCGTCCTTCGGGCTCCTTCGGACGGGGGGGCGACTCGTGCTCGTGCTGCTCCTTCTCGGCGCCGGCTATGGCGCCTTCGCGCGCGACGACGCGGCGTCGGAGCCGACCGTCGCGACGGGGCCGATCCCGGTCCGACTGACCGAGGTGGTCGTCCTCGACGCCTTCGAGGTGAGCGACCGGATCGCGGGTCGCGTCACCAGTCGCCGCCGCAGCGACGTCGGCTTCGAGCGGGGCGGGCGGCTCGCGGAGGTCTTCGTCGACGAGGGCGATCACGTGGAGGCGGGCGCGCCCCTCGCGCGGCTCGACACCCGGGCCCTCGAAGCCGAGCGCCGCGAGCAGCGCGCCCGTACGAAGGCGACGGAAGCCCGCCTCGAGCTCGCCCGCGTGACGGCGAAGCGCCAGCGGCGGCTGGCCGCCTCCGGCACGCTCTCGACCCAGGCCCTCGACGAGGCGCTCACCGAAGAGGCGAGCCTGGCGTCGCAGCTCGCCGCCGAGCGCGCGGCGCTCGAGCGCACGGCGGTCGCGCTCAGCCTCTCGCGAATCGAAGCGCCCTACGCCGCGATCGTCGTCCGCCGGCTGCAGGACGAGGGCAACGTGGCGACGCCGGGAACGCCGGTGCTGTCGCTGATCGAGAGCGGCGTTCGCGAGGTCCGCCTGGGCGTGCCGCCTGAGATCGCGGCTTCGCTCGAGCCGGGGCGCGTCTACGACGTCGAGGGGCCGGCGGAGGCGCTGCGCGCGACGCTACGCCACGTCCTGCCCGAGCTCGATCGTGAGACGCGGACCCGCACGGCGGTCTTCGAGATCGAGCCCGAGACCGACGATCCGCTCCGGGTCGCGGACGGCGCGCTCGTCTGGGTCCGGATCACGCGGTCGGTGCCGAGTCGGGGCGCGTGGGTGCCGATGGCGGCGCTCGCCGAGGGACGGCGCGGGACCTGGACGCTCTTCGCCGTGACCGAAGACGCCGACGGGATCCCTCGAACCGAGCGGCGTGTCGTCGAGATCGTCCACGCCGAAGGGGACGCGGCGTTCGTGCGCGGGACGCTCGAGACGAACGACCGGATCGTCGCGGACGGCATGCATCGCCTGATTCCCGGGCTGGCGGTGGCCCCCGTCGGCGAAGCGGGCTGAGGGCGCCGCCATGAGCGATCTCTTCTATCGACATCGCCGGCTGCTCGTCCTCTTCCTCGGCCTGGTCGTCGTCGGCGGACTCGGCTCGCTCCAGACGCTCCGGCGCCAGGAGGATCCGGCGCTCTCTCGACGTTATGCGGACGTCACGACCTTCTATCCCGGGGCGACGGCGGATCGCGTCGAGTCCCTCGTCACCGAGAAGATCGAGAGCCGCCTGCAGGAGATCCACGAGATCGAGACGATCGAGTCGATCTCGCGGACTGGCCTCTCCTCCGTCCGGATCGAGCTCGAAGAGCAATACGACGAGAGCGACGTCGACGAGATCTGGTCTCGGGTACGGGACAAGCTCGCCGACGTCGAGCCCGAGCTCCCGGAACAGGCGATGGTCCCGGAGTTCGCCGATCGGACGTCGACGGCGGTCACGCTCCTCGTCGGGCTGACCTGGCAAGGGGAGGGCGAAGCGCCGGTTCCGCTGCTCACGCGTCTCGCGGAGGAGCTCGAGAGTCGACTACGCGTCCTGCCGGGCACGAAGGAGACGGAGATCTACGGCGAAGCCGAGGAAGAGCTCCGCGTCGCCCTCGATCCCCTGGTGCTGGCGGAGATCGGCATCGACGCCGGCGACGTCGCCGCCGCGATCGGCCTCGCCGATACGCGCCGCCCGGCTGGTCGGCTCGAAGCCGTCGACACGACGATTCCCTTCGAGATCGCCGGCCAGCTGACGGACGTCGATCGCGTGCGCGCGATTCCGATCCGGAGCGCGGACGACGGAAGGATGCTGCGCGTCGGCGATCTGGCGACGGTCGAGAAGACCCAGATCGATCCGCCGGCGACGCTCGCGCTGCTCGACGGGGAACGCGGCGTGGCCGTCTCGGCGACGATGCTGGCGAGGAGCGGCCGGGTCGATCTCTGGGCCGCGCGCGCGCGAGCCGTCATCCAGGAATACGGCGGGGACATGCCGCCGAGCGTCGGCTACCGGATCCTCTTCGATCAGAGCGGCTACACCGAAGCGCGTCTGGCCGACCTCGTGACGAACCTGGCGCTCGGTGCCGCGATCGTGGTGGCGGTGCTCTTCTTCATGATGGGCTTCCGTTCGGCGCTCGTCGTCGCGGCGATCCTGCCGCTCACGCTCCTGCTCGTGCTGATGGAGATGAAGTGGCTCGAGATCCCGCTCCACCAGATCTCGGTGACCGGCTTGATCATCGCCCTCGGCCTCTTGATCGACAACGCGATCGTGGTCGTCGACGAGTACACGCTGAAGCTCCGGCGTGGGATGGCGCGGGCCGAGGCGGTGGGCGCGGTCGTGCGCGCGATGGTCGTGCCGCTCGGAGCCTCGTCGCTCACCACGACCCTCGCGTTCATGCCCATCGCGCTCCAGCCCGGCGCGAGCGGGGAATTCGTCGGGACGATCGGCGTCGGCGTGAGCCTGGCCGTGCTCTCGAGCTTCGCGCTCTCGATGACGGTGATCGTCGCCTTCGCCGGCTTCTTCGTCCGCTACGACCCGGAGGCGCCGGAGGACCAGGGCCACGGCTACACGAATCCGGCGCTCCGCGAGCGCTACCGACGGAGCCTCGTCGCCGTGTTGCGCCGCCCGGCCCTCGGCGTCGCCATCGGCGTGGCGCTGCCGATCCTGGGCTTCGCCGTCGCGGGCTCGCTCCCGCTCCAGTTCTTCCCCGCCAACGATCGCGACCAGTTCCAGGTCCTCGTCGACCTCCCCGCGCACTATTCGATCGACGCCACGCGTCGTGTCGTCGAGCGGGTCCGAGACATCGTCGGGGCGCAGGACGGCGTCGTCGCGTCCCATTGGTTCGCGGGCGAGTCGCCGCCGCGCGTCTACTACAACATGTTCGGCAACTACGACATCGCGAGCTACGGCGGCGGCTTCGTGCAGACGGAATCGGCCACCGCGACCGAGCGCCTGCTGCCCGAGCTCCAGGCGAAGCTGCGACGCGCGGTGCCGGAGGCGCTGGTGTTGGCGCTGCCCTTCGAGCAGGGGCCGCCCTTCGATGCGCCGATCGAAGTGCGTCTCGTCGGTCCGGATCTCGACGCGCTGCGCGACGCGGGCGAGCGCGTTCGGGCGGTGCTCGCGGAGACCGAGGGCGTGACGTACACGCGGGCGAAGCTGCTCGGCGGTCGGCCCAAGCTGGTCGTGACGGCGAGCGAGGATCGTGCGCGGCTCGCGGGACTGCCGCTCGGTGAGATCGCGGACCAGCTGAACGCGGCGCTCAGCGGCGTGCGCGCCGGACGCGTCCTCGACGGCACCCAGGAGATCCCGATCCGGGTGCGCGTCGAAGACCGGGATCGCGCGGCGATCGACCGGATCCAGGCCACGCGTCTGCTCGCGGGTCGCGGAAACGGGCGCGCCGGCGACCTCGCGGGCATTCCGCTCGGCGTCGTCGGTGGACTCGAGCTCCGGCCGGAGCTCGCGGCCATCACGCGCCGGGACGGCGAGCGCGTGAACACCGTCCAGGCCTTCCTCGTCCCCTATCAGCTGATCCAGACCTCCCTCGACGACTTCTCGGCGCGCATGGAGGCCGCCTCGATCGAGCTGCCGCCGGGCGTCCGTCTCGAGCTCGGCGGCGACTTCGAGCAGCGCGCCGAGTCCACACAGGAGCTCGCCGCGTTCGCCCTCCCGCTCTTCGTCCTGATGGCGGCGACGATCGTGCTGACGTTCAACTCGTTCCGCATGGCGACGATCATCTTCGCCGTCGCGTTCCTGAGCGTCGGCCTTGCGATGCTCGCGGTCTGGCTCTTCGGCCACCCGATGGGCTTCGTCGCGATCGTCGGGACGATGGGCCTCGTCGGGCTGGCGATCAACGACGCGATCGTCGTCCTCAATCACCTGCTGTCGGATTCGCGCTCCGCGAGCGCCGAGCCCGAGGCGACCGCGGACGTCGTGCTGGACGCGACCCGACACATCCTGGCGACGACCCTGACGACGATCGGCGGCTTCCTTCCGCTCATTCTGTTCGGCGGCCGATTCTGGCCGCCGATGGCGACGGCGATCGCCGGCGGCGTGATCGGCGCGTCGATCCTGGCGCTCTACTTCGTTCCGAGCGTCTTCGTGAGCCTCCAACGCCGCAAGCAGGACGACACGATCGAGCGCCTCGGCGCGCGCGTCCGCAGCCTGGCCGCCCGGCTCCCCACGTCGGCCCGCGCCGCCTGAGGAGGGCCTGCCCGGCGTGGGCTCGACGACGCCCGCGCCGGGCGGTTCAGAAGCGTCCCTGGATCCCGAACGTCGGTCCCTCGATCACGAGGTCGTCGAGGTCGGAGGCGCTCTCGATGTTCTCGCGATAGCGCCACCAGCGGTATCCCCCGAAGACCGACACGTTCCGCGTCAGGTGCAGGCTGCCCGCGGCCATCGCCTCCGGGACGAAGACGAAGCGACGGCTGCCCTGGAGGCCACCCATCAGGTGGAGCTTGCCTTCGGCGAAGACGTCGAAGACCGGGTGCGGGCTGATTCCGATCCGTGACCCGAAATGCCAGCCCATCGAGACGCCCGTGTCCTGCACGCGTTGGGTCGCGTTCGAGATCTCGAGTCGCAGGGCGCTGACCGAGAGGCCGGTGAGCGCGTCGAGACGGAGGAAGTCCCGGATCCGAACGCCGCCGCTCGCGCCCAGGGTGGCGAGGTGGAGGTCGTAGTCGAATTCGAGATCGCTCGTCGTGGCGATGTCGATCTCGTCGTATTCGACGGTTCCGAGCGTGGTTCGGCGGTCGTCGCCGCCGAGGCCGACCGCGTACTCGGCTTCGAGCGCGACCGAGGACCGGAAGGCCGGCGCGCGCTGCTCGTTGGTCGGAGCGTCCGACGCTCTCTCGACGGCCGGCTCCACCACCAGCTCGTAGAGCCCGATCCGTCGCTCCCGTTCGGCATCCGAGAGCTGGTAGCTCACCCGCCCACCCGGAAAGAGCCGGTCGTGATCCGTCGCCTGGAGATCCTGGTGGACCAGGAAATTCTCGCGCCCGTCGAACAGGTTGCCGAGACATCCGGTCGTCGCCAGATGAACGGTCAATCCAATGAGCAGGGATCGCCAGCGCATAGCAACAGCCTAGCACCGGCCGATGAGACATCGTCCGACGGCAGGAACCAACAACGTCCCCCCAGGCGCCGGCGAATGGCCTCGCGCGAGGAGCGCTGCCCGCTGGAAGCTGCCGGCGGCCCAAGGGCGCGCAGCGCCCGCTGGAAACTGCCGGCGGCCCAAGGGCGCGCAGCGCCCGCTGGAGAGAGCCCCAGCGCACGGCGACGAGCGCCGCGCCGGTAGGCTTCGCCTACCGGTAGTACTTCCGCTCACCGCCGGTCTGGCGCTTGCGCGCGCGGCGATGCTTGGCCTTCAGCTTGGCTCGGTAGCGCGCGCTCTTGTTTCGCTTGATGTGGCCGCGGGACTTCTTGCTTGCGCTCATCGGGGATCGTCTTTCTCCGCCGGCCGAGGGGACCCGTCGGCAATCGAGGTGCCGCGGGAGGCTCGGGGTCGCGGGATGGATTCGGGTGTCGGTCGCGGGGGGTGGCGTCCGAAGGGCCGGAAACTTAGGCGAGCTGGCCTCCGATTTCCATGCGAATCGCTCCGCCCCGCGGGAACAAAAGGCTCCAATCGCCCGGAAACCGGGCGTTTTCAGGCACCGACCGGGGGAGCGGCTAGTATCGCCTCGTCGCGGCGGCGAGCTGCCCCGACCGGCCTCGACCGCCTCCCGATCGCGCCCGACGACCACGGAAAGCCGGAACGATGAACGCTGCCCTCGAGCGAATGATGGACTTCGACCTGACGGACGAGCAGCGTCTCGTCCGCAAGACCGTGCGCGAGTTCGCCGAGGCCGAGATCCTTCCCCACGTCGAGAAGTACGAGCGGGAAGAGCGCTATCCGACGGAGCTCGTGGAGATGCTGCCGGACCTCGGACTGATGGGTCCGATGATCCCCGAGGAGTACGGGGGCTCCTACGCCGACGTGATGACCTATGGCGTGATCATGGAAGAGCTCGCGCGGGTCGACTGGGTGATCGCGAGCGTCGTCTCGGTCGCCAACTCCCTCTGTGCCGGCTCGATCCTGAAGCACGGCACCGACGCCCAGAAGCAGAAGTACCTGCCCGGGATCGCGAGCGGCGAGATCATCTGCTCCGCGTGCCTGACGGAGCCCCGCGGTGGCACCGACCTCGGCAACATGGAGACGACGGCCAAGAAGGTCGACGGCGGCTACCTGCTGAACGGGACGAAGGTCTTCATCTCCCACGCCGAGCACGCGGGGCTCTTCTTCATCGTCGCCTCGATCGACCGGAGCAAGAAGCACAAGGGCGTGACCGCCTTCGTCGCCGACCCGCGCGAGATGAAGGGGCTCACGATCGGCGAGTTCCCGATGCGTACGCTCAAGCGCGACAACCTGGCGGAGGTCCACTTCGAGGACGTGTTCGTACCCGACGAAGCGGTGCTCGGTCAGCCGGGCGGGGGCTTCCCGATCCTGGGCGGAGCCCTCGACATGGGTCGCTTCTCCGTCGCCGCACGCTGCGTCGGTCAGGCCCAGCGCGCCATCGACCTGACGGCTCCCTACGCGATGGATCGCGAGGCCTTCGGTCAGCCGATCGGGGAGTTCCAGCTCGTCCAGGTGAAGCTCGCGGAGATGGTCGCGCGGACCGAGCAGGCGCGGCAGCTCGTCTATCGTCTCGGGCGGATGAAGGATGCCGGCGTCGAGCGCTGCTCCCTCGAGTCGTCCCTCGCCAAGTGGAAGGCGAGCGTCGCCGCGACCCAGAACGCCCTCGACGGCATGGCGGTCTTCGGCGGCTACTCGGTCACCGCCGAGTACGAGATCGGTCGGCTGCTCATGGAGGCGAAGGCGCTCGAGTTCGGCGAAGGCACCTCCGACCTCCACACGAAGATGGTCGCCGAATACGCCCTCGGAATCCGCAAGCTCTAGTCGAACGGCCCGAAACCCACCGATAGGACGCCCCCGAGACGATGCCCCAAGCCACGCCCGCCGATCGCCAGGCCCTGCTCAATCTGATTCTCGACGTCTCCTTCGAGCGTCGGGAGGTCACCCTCGCGAGCGGCAAGAAGAGCAACTTCTATCTCGACCTGCGCCAGACGCTGATGCGACCGAAGGGCATCGCGCTCGCGGGCAGGCTCGTCCTGCAGATGCTCCAGACGGGGCCGCCGGTCGACGCCGTGGGGGGCATGGCGGTCGGTGCGGTGCCCTTCGTGTCGGCGGTGCTCGCGGCGGCGGCGAACGATCCGGCGACGGACGGACTGCTCGGCTTCTTCGTGCGCAAGGAGGCGAAGAAGCACGGCCTGGGCCGACAAATCGAAGGCGCCTTCGCGCCGGGTCAGAACGTGGCGCTCGTCGAAGACACGACGACGACCGGCGGCTCGACCCTCGAAGCCCTCGACATCGTCGAGGAGGCGGGTGGCAAGGTCGCGCGGGTGATCTGCCTGGTCGACCGCGGCGAAGGCGCCGCCGAGGCGTTCGCCGAGCGGGACGTGACCCTCGAGGCGTTGTTCACGCGCGAGGACCTGCCGATCTAGGCGTTCGGAGGTCGGGGCCATGGACGTCTATCACATCTGGTGCGACCTCCGGCCCGGCACGTCCGACGTCGAGTTCTCGGATGCCGTGCACGCCTACCTGGGCCGCCTTCGCGAAGAAGGCCGGATCGCGGGGCACCGACTGATGCGGCGAAAGCTCGGGCTCGGCCCCCGTGCGCTCGGCGAGTTCCACATCGAGATCGACGTCGAGGACCTGGCCCAGCTCGACCGGGCCTTCGGCCTGGTCTCGCGGCGCGAAGGACCGATCGAATCCCTTCACCATGCGGTGAATCGCCACGCGGCGCGGGTCGAGTTCGCCCTCTACCGCGACTTCCCCGACCCGGGGAGGGCGCGCGGGAGCGAGCGCTTCTGATGCAGATCCGATCCGCGATCGCCGCGGACGTCCCGCGTCTGCTCGAGATCTACAACCACTACGTCGAACACACGCACGTGACCTTCGACCTCGAGCCGGTCTCCCTCGCGGCGCGCGTGCGATGGTTCGAGGGATTCGCAGAGGCGGGGCCCCACCGGATCTTCGTGGCGAGCGAAGGAAACGATCTGCTCGGCTACGCCTCGAGCGGTGTCTTTCGCAGGAAGCCGGCCTACGCTCGGAGCGTCGAGACCTCGATCTATCTCGCGAAGGACCGCGTCGGCGCGGGTGCGGGAACGGCGCTCTACGCGCATCTGCTCGATGCGCTCCGCGAGGAGCCGGAGGCCCATCGAGCCTACGGCGGGGTCGCCCTCCCGAACGAGGCTTCTCTGGCACTCCATCAGCGATGCGGGTTCAAAAGGATCGCGACCTACAGCGAGGTCGGATTCAAGTTCGGGCGATACTGGGACGTGACATGGTTCGAGCGGGCGGTTTGAAATGAAGAGGTCGAGACTCGGAAGGACGTTCGTCGTCGCGAGCGCGGCTCTCGCGTTCTCGGCGTGCGATGGCGAGATCGCGCCGGAAGACATCTCCGCGTCCGTTCGGAGTGCCGGGCGCTTCACGCTCGAGTCGGGGCAGTGGTTCCTGTCCGAGGAGACCACGCGCATCGCGTGCGCGCCGGGAACGCTCTTCGGTGTCGAATACCAGGTGGAAACGGAGGGGATCCGCTTCGGCGGCGTGCTTCCCCTCGAGTTCCGGTGGATCCATCCGGAGCTCGCCGTCCCGTCGAAGAAGCTCTGGGGCACCGAGACGAGCGCGCGCCCCCCGAACCCCGAGCTCGCCTGGGGCGAGACGAGCCTCGTGGCGCGTGCGCTCTGGCGGCTCGAGCATCCCGAGGAGCTGAAGAACGGACGCTACGAGTTCGTGATCCGCGTCGTCGGAACGCGAGAAGTGCTGCTCTCCCAGGCCTTCGCCGTCGAGGGATGTTAGGTGAAGCGCCGCTTCCTTCCCGCCCTGCTGATCGCGCTCGTGGTCGCGTTCCTGCTCTTCTGGGTCGGGGCCAAGCTCGCCGACATCGTCTCGGGACCGCATACCGAGCTCAACGAGTTCACCGTCGGCCAGAAGATGATGCTCTGCGGCCGCGTGGTCGACACGCGCCACGAGCTCTCGGACTACGATTTCGACGTCTGGCAGGGCAGTCGCTGCGACAACCTGAGCGACCTCGACGAATGCATCCTCGACTGCTTGTCCCAGGCGGGGACGGTCTCGATCGGTGAGGCCTGCTACTCCGATTGCGTGCTCCGGTAGGGCCGGGGCGGGAGGCGGGGTGTTCGTTCCGCTGTGGTAGCATCGCGTCCGATCGGGCGAGACCGCTGGACGATCTGAAGAGGAATGAGCAATGGCAGCGATCGGACGCGTACGCGCCTCTCTGCGCGTCTTCGGTGAGGCGCTCGATCCCGACGAGGTGTCGGCCCTGCTCGGCCGCCCGCCGACGCGTCAGCACCGCAAGGGCGACAAGGTCGAAGGGAAGGGGGGGGACGTCGTCGAGCCGACCGGCGCGTGGATCCTCGACAGCCCGCTCTCCGAGAAGATCGAGCTCGAGGAGCACGTCGAAGTGATGCTCGCCTCGCTCTCGAACGACATGGACGAGTGGTCGAGCCTGACGGATCGCTTCTCCGCCTCGATCCTCTGCAGCCTCTTCCTCGATCAGTACAACGAGGGCTTCGAGCTCTCGCCGCGCATCACGCAGGCGCTATCCGAGCGAGGGCTCGTCGCCGCCTTCGACATCTACTCGGGCGACGTCGACGCTTGATTTGAGGCTGGGGGGCGGTTCTTCGCCTGCGTCGCGCATTGCCCCTCAGGCGATGCCGGCCGGATCGGACGGCGTCGGTGATTGGCGGGCCGGCTGGGGCTCGGTGAGGGCGGCCTGCTAGTCGAGTCGGCGCACGTGCAGCGCGTCGGGGCAGCGGAGGACGGTGCGGCGGGGGACGGCGGCGTCCTCGTCCTCGAGGACGAGGTGGGGCAGGCGTTCGGTCAGGACGGCGAGGGCGACCTGCATGTTGCGACGGGCGAGGTGGAGTCCGGGGCAGCTCTTCGGGCCGCGACCGAAGACGAGGTTCGGGGGCTGCTCGCGGTCCGGATCGAAGCGATCCGGATCACGGACGAGGTCGGGGTCGCGGTTTGCGCCGGCGATCGCGAAGAGGACCCAGGTATCCGGTGGGATCGCGTGGCTCCGGAACGTCGTCGGGGCACTCGCGGAGAGTCGGGGGAGCACCGCGATCGGTGTCTCGTAGCGGAGGCCTTCCGCGACGGTGCGTTCGATGCGCGTCGGATCCGCGACGAGTCGGTCCCACTCTCCTTCGCGAGTGAAGAGCGTGGAGAGCAGATTGCCCAGGGAGCCGTGGGTCGTCTCGCCGCCGGTCGGAAAGAGCAGGCGGATGTGGGAGAAGACCTCTTCGTCCGTCAGCCTTCGACCGTCGACCTCGCTCGCGACGAGCTCGCTGATCACGTCGTCGCGGGGCTCGGCGCGCCGGGCCTCGACGACCGGTGCGAGGAACTCGGAGAGCGCGGCCTTGGCCTCGAGGGCCCGTTCCGGGTCGTCGCGGAAGGTGAGCAGGGCGAGCGCCCACGCGTGGAACTCGTCTTCGCGCTCGCGCGGCAGGCCGAGCAGGCGCGTGATGACGAGGTAGGGCAGGCGCGCGGTGAAGTCGGCGACCAGGTCGAAACGTTCGCGATCGGCGAGTGCATCGAGCAGCTCGTGGGCGAGGGGGGCGATGCCTTCGGCGGCGAAGCGGGACACCGCGCGGGAACGGAAGGCGGGGGTCGCCAGCTTGCGCGTTCGGAGGTGGCTGCGGGGATCGGGATCCGAGATGAAGCTCGGGCCGATCGCCGGCTCGAAGGAGGCCTGGTACATCCGGTGGCTCGGGAAGGCCACTTCGTCGCGAAACGCCTCGTCGAGGGCGTCGTGTCCCGCGATCACCCGGGCGTCCAGCCCCATGAACCGGGTCGGAACGATCGGCCCCGCCTCGCGACAAACGCGCAGCAGCCGGTGGAGCGCGTCACCGGGCATCTCGTCGAGGACGAAGTCCGCGCTCGTGGGGTCGGGGAGCATCGCGGGGTCGGGTGACTGCGGAGGCGCGGGGGGCGTCGGGCGCGTCGGGCGCGAAGGAGCCGTCATGGTCTGCTCTCCCGGCGCTCCAGTGCGCGCCACGGTCCAGTCTCCTAGCGTAGAGCGGACCGTGACGGAGTGCCGCGCATGAACCCGCCCGCCGAGCCCGCGCCGAGGCGCCCCTGATGGACGCGCTGATCGACGTGGTCGACGCCGATCTCGAAGACGAGGCCCAGGTCGAACGCCTCTTCGAGATCCTCGACGCCTATGCGCGGGGGCCCGGTGGCCAGAACGCACCGCTTTCCGAGCGCGCGAGACGGAATCTCGGACCCGGACTGCGTGCCCATCCGATGGCCTTCGTGCTCTTCGGTCGGCTCCGGGGCGAGATCGTCGGCGCCGCGGTCTGTGTCTGGAGCTTCTCGACCTTCGCGGGTCGGCCTTCGGTGAACCTCCACGACTTCTCGGTGTTGCCGCAGGCGCAGGGGCAGGGCGTCGGCACCGCGATCCTCGACGTACTCGAGCGACGCGCCCGCGAACGTGATGCGGCGAAGCTGACGCTCGAGGTGATCGGCACGAACGACGGGGCCCGGCGCCTCTACGAGCGCTTCGGGTTCGACCCCGGCGAGCCGCCGACCCATTTCCTGACCAAACGACTAAGCTGACCCGCACCCCCTTCGCCCCTGAGCGCGTCGCGCCTCAGCGGAGCCTTCGAGGAGTACACATGCCGAAGCCGACCTTCGACCAGCTGAAGACCTGGGCCGAGAACTATCCGAAGCTCTGGAACGCGGGCGACAAGGAGGCCTGGGTCGAGAACTACAAGAAGGTCGCACCGGGGAACGTGCGGATGCTCGACCCGGTCGGGACCCCCGAGAAGGTGGGCTTCGAGCACGCCTGCCTCGACTCCTGGGACCTCTTCCAGCCGAACGTCCGGTTCCGGATCGTTCCGGGCTCGCTCTTCATCTGCGACAACGAGGTCGCTTGGCTGCTCGAGAACCACTTCCACTCGAACGGTCGTGATCAGATCGGGCTCTCGATCGAGACCTATCGTTTCGAGGAGAACGGCGATCTCACCATCCGGACCTACTACAAGGTCCCGCGCCACGACGAGCAGGAGATCGGCGAGATGTTCCAGACCTACCTGCCCGAGAACGGTTGAGGAAGCGCACCGACTGGTTCAACCACCAGCACGCTGCGCCGATCACTGCACGGGTCCGCCTCTCCGGCGGGCCCGTTCTTTTTGACGGACCGTCGGATTCGCAGTGTGTACGCCGCGTCCACACGCGGCGTTATGCGACCGCGTGCGAGAGCCCGCACGTCATTCGAAGACACTTCCGCACGAAGTGTCGTCGCGAGACGTCGTAGGCGAGACCGATCGTCGCGTCGAAGGGTCGGTGATCGACGTCACCGGTATGAAAGAACGCCGCGGAAGATTCGTTCGGAGAAAACTGGACGCTAGGCGAAGGTCGATCGGACATTCGCGTCGTTGAAACACGTTCCAAAACGATTCGACAGGCTATTGTCTTCGTATGCGTCCGTGTTTTCACCTCTATCAACAGGTTTCAAAATGAGGAAAGTCCGAGACTGGTCTGCAGTCATCGATCGTCTCAACAACAGCCCGAAGGGCGAGCTCAAGATCAAGATGGGCTCGCCGGGGAGCGCGCAGGTCACGCGTTGCCGACTGCTCGCAGAGTGGTCCAATCTGGAAGCGACCACCAAGGGCTCGACGCTCTATCTCCGCCTGCCCGGCGGTCGTTAGTCGGCCGAGGCCCCTGGTCCGGAAGGACCGAGGGGCCGATCCGGGTCGCGCGCGCGTCCCGTGCGCGACCCGCTCTCCCACGACGTCCCCGGTTCCGCGAGGAGCCCCGTCGAGTGGAGGCGCGAATCGCGCACGGTCGCGCGCCGTCCAGCGGCGAATCGCGCGGCTAGAGTCGGGGTCCTGGCTCGTGGCACGTGTCAGGCCGTCCCCATGCCCATGCCCATGCTCTACCGATTCATCGTCCGTGATCTCGCGATCGTCGCCCTGGCGACGATCGCCTGGTGGCTGCTGGCAGCGCGCTCCGCGGGCACGGGCTTCGTGGCGGATCTGTCGGGATGGATCGTGGGGCTGCTGCTCTTCGTCTGCGCCTACCTGGCGCACGAGTGGAGCCACTACCTCGCGGCCCTCGCCGCGGGTGGCAAGGCCGGGGTCGGGGAGAATCTCGCCTCCGGCTTCCTCTTCAGCTTCGGTCCGGAGGGCAACACGCTCGGCACCTTCGTGGCGATGTCGCTCGGGGGCTTCGCCGCGACCGGTGCGGCGATCGCGTTCTTCTATCTCGGGCTGCCGGACGCGTACCTCGCGACGCGGGTCGCGCGGGGCGGCGTCCTCTTCCTGGCGCTGCTCGGTGTGACCCTCGAGCTTCCGCTTCTGATCTACGGCCTCGTGACGCGCTCCGTTCCGAAGCAGGCCGCGGTCCAGGCCAACGAGGCCGAGCCGCTCTAGCGGGCTCAGGCGTCGATCGATTCGAGCTCGTCCCAGATCGGGCCGATCATCCGGCGAAGGAACGCGTCGGAGCCCCAGATCCGCTCGCCGCCCATCAGTCCGGATCCGTCGTCCGCGGCATAGAGCACGCCGAGCACGCGGTGGGTCTCGGGCTTCCCGTCCGCCCCGTGCATCTCGATCACGAACTCCTGGGAGAGCGCCTCCGGGCTGACGGTCTCGCAGATCATCCGGTAGCCGATCTGCGCCGGCATGAAGTCGCTCACGAGGTGCTCGTAGTAGCGGAGCACCGCGTCGCGTCCGACCATCCGTTTGCCCATCGGCCAGAACTCGTAGACCGGTTCCTCGACCAGCGTCGCCATCGTCGCTTCGAGATCGCCCTCGGCTTCGGCGGTCGCATGGCGCGTCCCGAGCGCGTACATCGCTTCCGCCGTCCAGTCCGCGTTCTTCGTTCCGGCCATGAATCGTCTCCTCGGCGCCCTGTTCGCGGGCGATCCCGAAAGGCTACCGTCCGCACGAAGCCCGTGCCGGCGCCCGCGTCCGTCGGCCGGCCCTCGGAGTCGCGACATGCAGAACGGGTACGGGACGAGTGGAAGCCGGTGGCGCACCGCGGGGCGGGTGGCCTGGGCGACGTTCTTCGCCCTCTCGGGCATGGCGTCGGCGGAGGCGCCGAGCGATTTCTTCGCCGGCTGGAAGCAGGCGGATCGGCGGGACGGAGATCGTCCCTGGACCCTCTACGTCGAGACCGAGCCCGCCCCCGGCGTGCCCGCGTTCCGGATCGAGACGAGCTTCGAGGTGCCGCCGGTGATCGCGGCGCGGACGTTGATGGCGTCGATGGCGGAGGGCGATGCGACGACCCGCGGTGAACGACGGGTGCTTCTCGAGCAGAGTGCGGACACGGCCCTGGTCCACACGTTCGTCGACCTCCCCTTCATGTTCTCGGATCGCGAGCTCGCGGTCCGGATCGTCGCGTCCCACGACGTCGCGACCGGGATCCATCGGGTCGATTGGAACGACGAGAACGAGCACCTGCCGCCGCCGGAGGAGGGCGTGCTCCGCCTCCGAACCGAGGGCTACTGGGAGTTCCGACCGCGCGCCCCCTTCGGATCCTTCGCGACCTACGTGAGCCGCGCCGAAGTCGGCGGCTCGCTGCCGGCGGGGCTTCGAGACCGCTTGATGCGCGGTCAGGCCGAAGACGCGGTCGAGCGGCTCGCGCAGCGGATCGGTTCGCGAGACGTCCTGAACGTGGCGGCGCCGCCGCCGGACGGGTCGATTCCGCCGACCGGCGCCGAGTAGCGCCGCGATCGCGTGATACCCTCCCGGCGCGCCCGCCCGCGCTGGAGACGCCACTTGGTCTACGCCATCGCCGCCTACTCGATCACGCTCGGAGTGCTCGGTCTCTATTGGGCCGTCCTCGCGCATCGACGCGTCGAGGCGGAGGCGGCGCGGGCCCGCGCGGCAGGCAGCACGCTCGCGGATCCTCGCCGCGGCTTCAACGCCGGCGCGTTGCTGCTCGCGCCCTTCTGGATGCTGCGGCACGGCATGACGGTGCCGGGCGTGCTGCTGCTCGTGCCGACGCTGGCGATCGTGCCGCTGGTCCAGCGCGAGCTCTGGATGCCGCTTCTCTTCGTCGGAACGGTGCCCCTCGCGGCCGGGGCCGCCCTCGCCTTCGTCGGCAACCGGATCGCGGTCGCGCACACCGGCGTCGAAGCCCCCGACGCCTTCTCCGCGAGCCAGCTCCCCTGGGCACTGGCGGGCATCGCGCTCTACACGATCGCCCTGCCCTGGGCCTGGTACTTCACGCAGGGTTAGGCGCGACTCCCACGCCCCCCGCCGAGCGCCCGCAGGCGGCGGATGAGCCCCGCCGAGTGCCCGCAGGCGGCGGATGAGCCCCGCCGAGCGCCCGCAGGCGGCGGACGAGCCGGCTCAGCCGATGTACTGCCCGACGACCTCGAGGACGCGGTCGTGGATCGGGCCGTTGGTGGCGATGATCCCGGCGTTGTTCTCGAGCTTGCGGCCGTGGGCGAAGTCGAGGTCGTTGCCGCGGACGTCGGTGACGCGTCCGCCGGCTTCCTCGACGACGATCAGCCCGGCGGCGTGGTCCCAGATCTTCTCGCGGTAGTCCTTGCGCGTGGGGAGCCGCATGTAGATCTGCGCCTCGCCGCGGGCGACGATCGCGTACTTGCACTGGCTGTCGACGCGCACCGGATCCTCGGTGATCTCGAGGGCCTTGGCGATCTGCGCGCTCTGGTCCTGGTCGCTGTGGCCGGACTCGACGGATTCGCAGAAGCGGGCGGCGGCGGTCGACGTGACGTCGCTGACGCGGATGGTCTGCGCGCCGTCGCGGCCCTTGCCGTTCAGCGGGAGGATCCGTGCGCCACCGCCGCGGGTCGCGGCCAGCAGGCAGCCCGGCTTTCCGTCCGGGCCGGGCAGGTTCGGGCAGCCCAGCACGCCGAGCACGACTCGACCGTGTTCGAGCAGGCCGAGGGCGATCGCATACTGCTCGCCGCGGAGGAAGCCCTTGGTTCCGTCGATCGGGTCGAGGGTCCAGTAGGGCGAATCGATCCCCGTCGGCGTGACGCCGCCGAGGTCGATCCAGTCGAGGGCCTGGCTCGTCGACACGTCCGCGCCGCGGACGCCGCGCACGTGCTCGACGACCTTCGCGCAGGTCTCTTCGGCACCGGCCTCGCGAAGGTCCTTGGCGTCTTCCTCGCCGACCACGTCGGCGATCTTCGAGCTCCCCGCGAGCGCGGAGCAGACGAGGGCCTGGGAGGCGAAGTCGGCGACGGTGACCGGGCTCTTGTCCTTCTTCTCGAGGGTGGCGGCGGTGACCAGGTCCTTCTGGACGCTCTGGCAGACGGTGGCGGCATCGCGGACGGCGACGATCGCGGCGTCGAGTTCGCTCTCTAGATCGATGGTGGACACGGCTTCCTCGGGTGGCCCGGACGTGCAGTCGCGGGTTCGTTGCTCTGGCGCCCGTCGGCGGGGCTTCTCGCGAGCCCGGCGGGCGGAAGGCGCGACGATAGCGGACCGATCCCGGCGTCGAGGGCCCGTCCGCGCGGTCCCTTCGCCCCGCGTTCCCCCGGCGGTGTGGAAGGCGCTGGGACCTCGACGGTACGGCGCTTCCCTTCCGGGTCCGCCCTCCGGGATCGTTCGGCCCTCGTCGCGAAGCAGCCGACCGGCAGGCAACGGCGCATCCGCGGGCGGTGTCGGCTCTATCGGGGTCGCCGCGACGGCGCGCCCGCGCGTGAGGCGCGGCGGTCCGTCTCTTGCAGATCCGAAGGAGCAGCGTCCTCCTTCGCTCCGCACAGGAGTTCCCGTGTCCCTCCGCCTCGGCACCTTCAACGTCTGGGGTCTCCCCGAGACCTTCGGGTTCGGCGACGACGTCTCGTCCCGCATGCGGCTGATCGCGCGTCGGCTGCAGGCGTCGGACCTCGACGTCCTGCTGATCCAGGAGGCCTGGACCGACGAGGTGCGGTCGACGCTTCGCGCGGGGGCGTTGCAGGCGGGCTTCGAGGTGGCGGACGGCCCGAGCGCGAGCGGGGGGCTGATGACGCTCTCGCGCCGGCCGATCCTTCGCTCGCGCTTCGAACGGTTCCGGTTTCGGGGCGACCCGGAGCGGCTCGGGACCGGCGAGTTCATCGGCGGCAAGGGCTTCCAGTCGAGCGTGATCGAGGGGGCGCACGGCCCCGTCGACGTCGTGAACACCCATCTCCACGCCCGCTATCGGCGCGAGCGACCGCGCCTGAACAGCGCCGTCCGCCTGGCCCAGCTCCTCCAGGTCCTGCGTCACCTGAGCGAGACCGAGGGGACCGTCGTGCTCGGCGGCGACTTCAACTGCGCCGCCGGCGACATCGAGTACGACCTCTTCCAGGGACTCTCCCACGCCTTCGAGCTCGGCGGCGGGAGCCGTCACCCGACCCTGTCGCGCACCAACTACTACAAGCGTCACCGCACCGCCGAGGACAAGCGGATCGACTTCCTCTTCGTCCGCCCCGGTCCCGACGTCGCCTGGCGCGCGCGCGATGCTCGGCTGCTCTTCGCCGAGACCGCGCGCATCCGCGAGATCGACCGCTCGCTCTCCGACCATTTCGGGTTCCGCGCGGAGCTCGAGCTCGCGCCCCTGGTCCATCCTGTCGCCGCGTCGAGCGGGAGCCCGCCGGATCCCGCGGCCATCCTGCGCGCGCGCCGCCTGCTCGACGTCGCCGACGCCGAGGCCCTGCGACGGCAGCGCGTGCATACCGAGCAGGCCTGGACCTTCGCGGCGGCCGCGACCGTCGCCCTCGGCGCGCGGCGCGCCCCGCCGATCTCGCGACGCCGCCTCCTGCGGAGCGTCGCCGGTGTCTCCGCCGGGCTCTCCATCGTTCCGGCGGGCGCGTACGGTGCCCTCGCCCATTTCGACACGCAGGGCAAGAGGGGCGCCTTCGCCGATGCGCGAGCGACCCTCGCGCAGCTCGAGCGCGTGACCCGCGACGTCCGGGCCTAGACCTCCGCTGTCCGGGCGGATCCCCGATCCGGTACGTTTGCGCGCGGATGGCACACGAAGAGCGAGGCGGAGAGCGACCGACGGTCTGGCTCCTGGTCGGCGAGAAGCGCGGCGACAACGCGCAGGTCCGCAATCTCGCGCGGCGCGCGGGGCTCGATGCGATCGCGACCGAGAAGTCCGTCGTGATGAAGACCGAGTGGATCGACGGCAAGCCGCCGGTCGCGGCCTCCCTGGACCACGTGGACCTCGACGAGTCCGACGCCCTCGACGGTCCTTGGCCCGACCTCGTGATCTGCGCGGGGCGTCGGCTCGCGAGCGTCGCGCTCTTCCTCAAGCAGCGCTCCGGTGGACGGACGCGGCTCGTGGTCGTCGGCAAGCCGCGCGGGCGCGCCTCGGCCTTCGACCTGATCGTGGTCGCGGCCCACTACGTGCTGCCCGACGCGCCGAACGTGGCGCGTCACGCCTATCCGTTGATGGAGGTGGACCAGGCGGCGCTGGCGGAGACGAAGAAGGCCTGGGTCGGGCGACTGACGCTGGCGCCGCGGCCGCTGACCGCGCTCTTCGTGGGCGGGCCGACCGGGGGGCTCCGGTTCGGGGTCGACGAGGCGCGGGCGCTGCACGCGGATGCGCGCCGGCTCGTCGCCGGTCACCGCGGCTCCCTCTACATCGTGACCAGTCGCCGGACCCCCGACGCCGTCGTCGACTACTTCCGCCGTGCGAAGTCACCGGACCCGAACGAGCAGCTCGCGGTCTACGACGCGTCCCTCCCGCCGATCGACAACCCCTATCAGGGGCTCCTCGCCCTGGCCGATCATTTCGTGGTGACCACCGACAGCCTCTCGATGATGGCCGAGGTCGCGCAGCTCGGTCGCCCGCTCTCGCTCTTCGCCCTCGGGCGTGCGCCTTCGTGCTTCGAGCGGGGGCTCGAAGCGGTGCGGCTCCTTCGGCCGATCGATCCGACCCGCGACGCGATTCCCGCTGGCGGTGTGGCGGCGCGCACGCTGGCGGCGCTCGGCCGGCCGATCCACTCCCGGGACCTGACGGCGACGGCGCGACGGCTCGTGGCGGACGGGCTCGCGGCGTGGTCGACGGATCCGATGCCGTCCGCTTCGCGCTGGGCGGACGAGGCGCTCGACGGCGTCGTTCACCGCGTTCGCGCGCTCGCGGGATTCCGGGACTGAGACCGCCCGCCTCGCGCGCGTCGAGCGTTCGAGGGGGCGGCGAACGCGCCTGTGATAGCCTCTGGCGCGATTCGACCGGCCCGCCTGGGAACGCTGGCCCCGAGCCACGAAGGCCCAGCGCCCGCCCATCCGGGTCGAGGAGGGAACGACACGATGGACACGCGACCGAGTGCGGCGATCGATCCGAGCCGCCCCAACGTCTTCATCCACACGAATCACAAGCAGATCGTCGGCGCGCTCGTCTCGCAGTACTCGATGAAGCGCAATGCCGCCGATCCCGATGCCTTCGACGTCCATCTGATCCGCCACGAGGACTATCCGTGGTTCGCGGACTACGAGGGGCTGCCCTATCTGCGCGACGGCGCCTCGCGGATCTGGCACAACGAAGACCTCCAGTCGTTCACGCCGCTCCGCTTCATGCCGCCGGAGCTGATGGGCTACCAGGGGCGCGCGGTCGTGACCGACCCCGACGTCTTCGCGGTGGGCGACGTGGCGGAGCTGCTGAACCGCGACATGGAAGGCAACATGATCCTGTGTCGGCCGCGCTCGGGCGCCAAGGGCTTCGAGGGGATCCTCGCGACGAGCGTCATGCTCCTCGACTGTGCCCAGCTGACCCACTGGAACGTGCGCGAGCAGTTCGACGCGCTCTTCCGGCGCGAGCTCGACTACCAGGACTGGATCGGGCTCAAGAAGGAGGACCGCTCGAAGATCGGTCTCTTCGAGCACGAGTGGAACGACTTCGACCGGCTGACCGAGAAGACGAAGCTCATCCACAACACCAAGCGCCGCACCCAGCCCTGGAAGAGCGGCCTGCCCGCCGACTACGTGCCCGCGGAGAAGTGGAAGTTCTTCCCGCCGATGCGTTGGGTCCTGCGCGCGCGACGCAAGCTCTTCGGCGACTACGCCTTCGTGCCCGACTACAAGAGCCACCCGGACAAGCGCCAGGAAGACTTCTTCTTCGGCCTCCTCCGCGAGTGCGTCGAGAAGGGCATCGTCACCGAGGACTTCCTCCGCAACGAGATGCGCCGCAACCACGTGCGCCACGACGCCCTCGAGGTGCTCGACCGGGTGGAGCCGCTCGCCGCCTAGCCCCGGCGAGTGCCCGCAGCCGGCGGCTCCCGGCGAGCGCCCGCAGCCGGCGGCTCCCGGCGAGCGCCCGCAGCCGGCGGCTCCCGGCGAGCGCCCGCAGCCGGCGGCTTAGAAGAGAGCCTTCACCGCCGCGACCGCGCGATCCATGTCGTGGAGCGGTTCGGGGGCGGCGTCCGGGTGGCCGTCGCCGAGCCAGACGGCGCGCTTCGTGTCGATCAGCAGCTGCTGCACGATCCGGATGTCGCGAGTGAGTCGCTGCGGGCCCATGCGCATCGTCAGACGGTAGATGTGGGCCTTCAGATGCCAGCGCGAGAGTCCGAGCTTCGGATCCCCCGCGTCGGGGCCCGCCTCGCCGTCGAGCCACGGGTTGTGCTTCATCGAGGTCATCCCCTCGCCCGTGTCGTAGAGATAGACCGGCCGCCCCGTCACGCAGGCCTCCGTCATCATCGAGACGCTGTCCGCCGTCACGATCACCCGGTCGGCCAGCCCGAGGAAGGCGAAGAAAGGATTGTCGTCGTCGTCGGGCTTCCAGTCGTAGAGGATCGCGGGGGACTGGATCCCCTCGAAGAGGGCCTCGGTCGTCTCGGGCAGGGTCCGCTTGCTCGTCGTGACGAGCAGCGATCCGCCGAGCTCGCTCGCGAGCGCGTCCGCCGCGGCGGCGAGGCGCTCTCCCGAGGCCCGGTCGAAGGGATAGGGTCCGGAGTTGCCGCCGCATAACACGGCGATCAGGGGCCTCGGGAGATGGGCCACCCGATCCGCCCACTTCCGGGCGTCCTCGTCGAGGCGCGCGCGGGTCACGCGGTGGAGCGGCGTCTCGTTGTGCAGGATGTTCGGATCGTTCGGCAGGCGGTACTGGGGCGTGGTGATCACCAGATCCCAGTTCGGCGGCGCGGCCCAGGGGCGGCCGACATGGACGAGGCGCGTCCGCTTGCCTTCTTCGGCCAGGGCGCGAGCGCGAACCCAGCGCGCGATCGGCTCGTTCTTTCGCCCCGCGGAGATCACGAGGTCCGGCCAGGGCGCGGACATCGGTGTCGAGCGATTCTTCTTGATGCCCAGCAGGTGGGCGCCCCAGGGCAGGTTCACGACCTTCTCCCAGGGCTGGAACTCGAAGTGCTTCTCGATCAACGGCCAGCCGAGCGCCTCTCCGAGGCCGAGCACCTGCGAGTTGTCCCCCGCCCGGTTGCCCATGAGCAGCCAGACGATCGGGGCCGCGGCCTGCTCGTCCGTGCGTTCGCTCGGCGGCGTCGCTGTCGTGCTCTCGGGTCCGGGATCCGGCAAGGCTTTCCTCGATGCCGGCGCTCCCCGGCTCGCGAAATCTAACGCAGCCTCTTCGGCGCGAGCAGGACCCTGCGTGCCCGAGGGGCCGATCGGGACGAACCGATCCGCGCGCCGGTCATCCGGAGCGGCTGAGCTTGCGGCGCAAGCGCAGCCCCATGCCCGCGGCCACGGCGCCGAAGAGCACCGACGGTCCCCAGCCGGCGAGCACGGGATCGAGGGTCCCGCCGTAGCCCATCGAGCCCGAGAAGCTGGTCGCGAGGGCGTGGGTCACCGCGATGATCGCGCAGGCGATCAGGGTGTGGACCGGACGCGGGAAGGGAGGGCCGGTGGCGGCGAAGAAGAGCGCGATCAGCGGTAGCAGGAGACACGCCAGCGGGGCGGCGATCTTCATCTGCAGATCGGTCCGGTAGGCGGACACTTCGCGGGGCTCGAGATCCGGGTCGGCGAGGGCGAGGCGCAGGTCCGAGGGCGTCATGTGGGCGGTCTCGATCTCGGTGGGGGTCTCTTCACCGAACTCCGCCAGGCGCGGCACGCTCTGCGGACGTCGCAGTCGATCGTCGTCGGCGAGCTCGACGGTGCGCGCGTCCTCGAGGCTCCACAGGCCCTGGCTCGAGATGCTGCGGGCCTGCTCCGCGTCGGTCCGGCGGACGGGCAGGCCGTCCTTGCCGAGGTCGTAGAGGGTCACGTCGTTGGCCTGCCCCGTGAAGAGGTCGAGACGCTCCATCTCGTAGATGCGCGGGCCGACGCGGTACCAGACGCGCTCCCTCTCCCCGACCGGGCCGACGTCCTGGTTCTTGATGTCGCGTTTCTTGATCAGGCTCGCCTCCGCCGTCGCGCGGGGGACGACTTCGTTCGCGAGCAGGTGATAGGCGGGGACGGCGAGGCCGCAAAGCAGCCAGACCGGGGCGAGGACGCGGAAGACCGGGATGCCGCAGGCGCGCATGCCCAGTAGCTCGCCGTTCGCGCCGATCAGGCTGATCGTGAGGGCGACGGCGATCAGCAGGGCCATCGGGATCACCCGGCCGACCAGCACCGGCAACCGGGCTCCGTAGTAGCGGGCGATCTCGTCGGCGGTCGAGCCGTACTGGTTGAACCACTTCAGGTTGTCGAAGACGTCGATGACGAGATAGGCGAAGACGAGGCCGACGATCGAGGCGGCGACCATCCGGACGAACTGCCCGCTCACGTAGCGCGGGAGGGCATAGCGCTTCATGCGAAGCTTGTTTCGGACGAGCCCGGCGCGGGCGAGCACGCCGCTGCCGTCGCTGCCCTTGCTTCGGTCGGACTCCGAGGCGTGGCGACCGGCGCGGAAGAGCAGCACGCCGGCGACGACGATCAGCACGGTGTTCGGGATCCAGACGACCAGCCCGACGTTCGCGTTCTCGTCGCGGAGCATGCCCTCCGCGAGCTGGAAGAGGGCGTAGTAGGCGATCGCGCCGACGAGTCCCATCACCGTCCCGCCGGAACGCGACAGGTCGCGGCGCCCGAGCGCGAGCCCCATCGCGAGCAGACCGAAGGGGAGCGCGGCGGCGCCCAGGGCGATGCGTCGATGGGCCTCGATCAGCGCCCAGCGCGCGGCGGCGGGGTCGTCGGTTCGACGCGCCTCCTCGAGCAGCGGACCGAAGGCCAGCGTCGCCGTGGGGTCGACCGGCACGTCCTCCTCTTCCGCGATCTCCGGGAGCACCGTCTCCATCTGGTCGAATCGCAGGAGCGAAGCCCGGCTCGCGCCGTTCGAGAGCACGAGGCCGTCTTCGAGGACGAGGCGCTTGCTGCCGTCCGGATCGGTGTGGACCGCACCGCGCTGGGAGAAGAGGGTCTCGCCGAGGCTCGGCATGTAGAGGAGGATGCCGGCCAGGCGGGCGCCTTCGTCTTCGACTTCCCGGGCTTCGATGCGCCAGCCGCCGAGGCTCGTGGCGGCGCCCTCCCGGAGGGCCAGGCCCGGCTTCTCCTCGGAGAGGGTGATCATCCGGTCGCGGACCGCGCGTTGGGAGGCGGGGGAGACGACGACGGAGAGGAGGAGGGAGAGGACCGTCGCGACGAGGGCGAAGAGCAGGCCCGGGCGCGCCAGCTGACGCGCGGAGAAGCCCGAGGTCTCGAGGGCCAGGAGCTCGCGGTCGCCGGAGAGGCGGCCGAGTCCGACGAGGGAGCCGACCAGGACGGCGAAGGGGAGGGTCCGCGCGAGGGTCGGGATCAGCTGCAGACCCGCGATCTGCGCGACCTCCCCCGGTCCGAGCCCGCGGTTCACGATCAGCTCCGCGTAGCCCAGCAGGTCGGTCATCAGCACGACCAGTCCGAACGCCCCGAGCGCGAACACCGACGGCAGCACCATCTCGGAGATCAGGTACCGGGTCAGCTTCGGGCTCTGGCGCGGGCGTCGATCGCGGCGGCCGGCGGAGGCGGCGGCGGCATCGGCCGGGGCGTGGGCGGCGGGCGGGGTCAACGGGGTTCCTCTCCGCGCGCGAGTGTTGCGCTCGGTGAGGGACGAGGCCAGCACCGATCGGGCTCCCCGGCCCGAATCGAGGGTGAAAAGACCCGGAATCGCCGGGGTCGCGGTGGGCCTGTGATAGATTGCCGCGACTCCCGGGCGCTCCGCCCGAAGGACCCACGCCATGGACTCGATTCTCAAGAAGGCGACCCGCGAGGTCGTGATGGCGCTGCTTTTCTGGCTGCCCGACGACCGGCGCATCCGGATCGAGCGCTGGCTGCGCGGCCGCGAAGAGACCCGTCGCCTCGCCCGCGCGGACGTCGCCGTCGTGTCCTTCGGCAAGAGCGGCCGCACGTGGCTGCGCGTGATGATCTCCCGCTACTACCAGCGGATGTACGGAATTCCGGAAGGCGTGCTGCTCGGCTTCGAGAACTACCACCGCCGCAACCCCGAGATCCCGAAGATCTTCTTCACCCACGACAACTACATCAAGGACTACACCGGCGAGTTCGACTCCAAGGCCTCCTTCTACGGCAAGAAGGTCGTACTCCTGGTCCGGAACCCCAAGGACATCGCGGTCAGCCAGTACTTCCAGTGGCAGCACCGCATGCGCCCGGCCAAGAAGAAGCTCAA
This sequence comes from bacterium, assembly GCA_030432735.1. Classification (GTDB taxonomy): domain Bacteria; phylum Myxococcota_A; class UBA9160; order UBA9160; family UBA4427; genus UBA4427. Next base: position 2,178 of record JAUIMK010000023.1, on the reverse strand, counting down.
CAAGTACCCGCCCCACGGTGCCGAGGTGCCGGCCTGGGACTTCGTGATGGACGAGAACGTCGGCCTGCCGGGGATCATCGACTATCTGAACCTGTGGGCCCGCGAAGCCGAGCACGTCGAAGACCTGCTGATCGTCCGCTACGAGGACATGCGAAGCGACACCGCCGCCGTCCTCGCGCGGGTGATGGAGTTCATCGACGGAGCCCCGGCGAACGACCAGGCCGTGGCGGACGCCGTCGAGTACTCGAGCGTCGAGAACATGCGGAAGCTCGAGGAGAAGAACGTGTTCTGGCTCGCCGGTGGGCGCATGAAGCCCGGGAAGAAGGGCGATCCGAACACCTACAAGGTCCGCCGCGCCAAGGTCGGTGGCTACAAGGACTACTTCAGCGAGGACGAGGTCGCGAAGATCGACGACCTCGTGGCGGACACGCTGTCGAAGGCCTACGGCTACGAGCGCCCGCCTTCACCGGATCGCGCCGCGAACGCCTAGGCGCGCGCTCGCCGGGATCGCAGCCAGGGGCGGGGAGGCCCGATGCGGACGCTCGCCGACTTCGCCGCGGCTGCCGAGATCTTCGGCGCGCTGACGATCGTCGTCGGTGGCCTCTTCGCCGTCTTCCAGCTCGCCGAGTACCGTCGGCGCCGGTCCTCCCAGGTCGCCGCCGAGCTCTGTCGTGGCTTCATCGAGCCGGACCTCGCGCGGGCGGTGACCCTCCTGCGAATGCTGCCCGATGACCTCGGGCTGGAAGAGGTCCGCGAGTGGGGGGTCGAGTACGAGGAGGCGATGCAGATCGTGGGCATGACCTTCGAGACGATGGGGCTCCTCGTACACAAGGACATCGCGTCGTTCCAGATCGTGCAGGAGCTGGCCGGCGGGCTGTTGCTCATGATGTGGCGCAAGATGTCGGCCTGGACGAAGGACGTGCGCGTCGTCCAGGGCAACCCGCGCTTCGGCGAATGGACGCAGTGGCTCGCGGAACGGATCGAGGAGTGCGAGGGCGAGATGGTCCCTGCCTTCGAGCTGCACCGCGACTGGAAGGGACGCCGGCCGCGGCGATGATCTTCGGCGGGCCGGCGGCGTCGATCGACGCGGCTCGCGAAGGAAGAGGAGACCGCTCTGCGCATCGCTTGTCTGGGATGGGGCTCGCTGCTCTGGGATCCGCGCTCGCTCCCGATGGCCGGCGTCTTCCGCGACGACGGGCCGCGGCTCCCGATCGAGTTCTCGCGGGTCGCCCGCGACGGGCGCGTCACCCTCGTGATCGACGAAGCGGCGGTGCCGATCCCGACCTTTACGGTCGCGCTCGGGGTCCCGGGGCTGGATGCGGCGATCGAAGCGCTCGCTCGTCGGGAACGCATCGGCCCCGCGCGCTGGTCGACCTGGATCGGGGCGCAGACCCTGGGCGATCCGGTCGAGGCGCGCGGGCACGCGAGCGGGGCGACCCGCGCCGCGATCGCCTCGTGGCTCCCGGAATCGGGCTTCGACGCGGTCGTCTGGACGGCGTTGCCGTCGCGCTGTCCCGACGGGCGATTCGCCGCGCCGACGACAGGTGAGCTCGTCGCGCACCTGCGCCGGCTCGAGGGCGAGGCGCGCGAGCGGGCAGAGGAATATATTCGCCGCGCGCCGACGACGGTCCGGACCGCGCGGCGCTCGTTCTTCGAGGCCGAGCTCGGTTGGACGCCCTCGACGGTGCCGCCGAACCCGCCGACGCCCGGTGTTCCCGAGGCGCCGCCGGACGCGCCCACTCCGGAAGAGCGGCGGCCGGAGCAGGAGGAGACGGCGACATGACGAAGCAGGGCTGGCTCTTCGTGACGCCCCAGCTCCCGGTCCGTGACGTCCGGGAGACCCAGCGCTTCTATCGCGACGTCCTCGGCTGCGCGATCGCCTGGATCTACGACGAGGAGTACGGCGCGGTCTATAACGGCGAGAGCGAGATCTTCTTCTCGCAGACCGACGAGCCCTTCGAGCCGGTCACGAACTTCGTTCGCGTCGAGAACGCCGACGCCGTGCTCGAGACCTTGCGCGAACGGGGGGCGACGATCGTCGAGGAGATCGCCTCCCATCCCTGGGGCATGCGCGAGTTCACGGTCGAGGACAACAACGGACATCGCTTCCGGATCGGTCACAGCCAGGGGCCGGTGGTGCCGCCGGAGGAGCGGGGCGAGGGCGGCTGAGCGGATCGG
>JAUIMK010000022.1 GCA_030432735.1 bacterium | reverse complement strand
CGTTGGTCGTGGACGCGACGATCTTCTGGACCGCGCCCTGCTGGCCCTTGAAGATCTCCGTGCCGAGACCGCAGCCGATGTCGTTGTCGGCCTTTGCCGCGGAGAGCGGCGCAAGGATCAGCGCCGCCGCGAGCAGGATCGCTTTCGTGAACTTGGTCATGGTCTTCCCCTCTTGGATCGGCGACGTGGCGAGGCACGCCGTCCGTCCGTTCCGCACATGGCGGCTACATGAACGCGCCGGGGAAGCGTCGCCCCCCAACGACACGGATCCGTTCTGGATCGGGACCAAGTACATCGCAGCCCGGAGCGCTGCACAAGCTCTGGCGCGACTAGGAGAACGCCGGGATCCCGGTCTGGGCGCGGCCCAGGATCAGCGCGTGGATGTCGTGAGTCCCTTCGTAGGTGTTGACCGTCTCGAGGTTCACGAGGTGACGGATCACGTGGAATTCGTCCGAAATTCCGTTGCCGCCGTGCATGTCCCGGGCCTTTCGTGCGATTTCCAGCGCCTTCCCACAGTTGTTTCTCTTGAGAAGTGAAATGTTCTCAGGAGCGAGGCGGCCCTCGTCCATGAGCCGGCCGGCGCGCAGGCAGCCGTGCAGGCCGAGGGTGATCTCCGTCTGCATGTCCGCGAGCTTGAGCTGAACGAGCTGATTGGCTGCGAGCGGGCGGCCGAACTGTTCGCGGTCGAGGGTGTATTTCCGGGCCGCGTGCCAGCAGAACTCCGCCGCGCCCATCGAGCCCCAGGCGATGCCGTAGCGCGCCTTGTTGAGGCAGCCGAAGGGGCCGCCGAGCCCCTTGATCTCCGGGAAGAGGTTCTCTTCCGGGACGAAGACCCGGTCCATCACGATCTCGCCGGTGATCGACGGCCGCAGCGACATCTTGCCTTCGATCTTCGGGAAGCTGAGCCCCTCCATGCCCTCCTCGACGAGGAAGCCGCGGATCTCGCCGTCGAGCTTCGCCCAGACGACGCCGACGTGCGCGATCGGGCTGTTCGTGATCCAGGTCTTGCTGCCGGTGAGGACGTAGCCGCCGTCCGCCTTCTCGGCGCGGGTGCGCATGCCGCCGGGGTCGGAGCCGTGGTCCGGCTCGGTCAGGCCGAAGCAGCCGACGAACTCGCCGGTCGCCAGACCGGGTAGCCACTTCGTCTTCTGCGCCTCGGTGCCGTAGGTGAAGATCGGATGCATGACGAGCGACGACTGCACGCTCATCGCGGAGCGGTAGCCCGAGTCGACGCGCTCGACCTCGCGGGCGATGAGTCCGTAGGCCACGTGGGAGACCTCGGAGCCACCGTACTTCGCAGGGAGGGTCGAGCCGAGCAGGCCGAGGGCGCCCATCTCGTTCATGATCTCGCGGTCGAAGCGTTCCTCGCGGTTCGCGGTCAGGACCCGCGGCATGAGCTTGTCCTGCGCGTACTCGCGGGCGGTGTCGCGGATCAGGCGCTCCTCGTCGGTGAGCTCCTCCTCGAGGAGAAGCGGATCGGACCAGTCGAAGGCGGGCTTGGCCATGGAGAGGGACTCCTCGTCGGGGGCGGAGAGGGACTCCGAATAGAGAGGGGAGGGGCACCGGCGGTGGGCGCGCGTCGCACGCGAGGGAAGCGCGGGCCCACGGGGAAGCGGGGCTTCGCGGTCGCCATTTCGTTAGCACGGGCGCACGGTTGCCGCCCCGCTCACGAGAAGCGAAGGTACTGACCATGCGTTTCCGAGCTCTTTCATGTGGGTCGCTGGCCCTGCTCTGCATCTGCCTCGCGGAGGTCGCCCTCGCCACGCCGAAGGTCGGCGAGCCGGCGCCGGAGTTCTCCTTCGAGGGGGAGGGCCGGACCTACTCCTCCGCGGACTACGTCGGCGAGGGGGCCCGCAAGAAGGGGGTCGTCGTCGCCTGGTTCCCGAAAGCCTTCACCCCGGGTTGAACGGTCGAGCTCGCGGCGCTGCGTGACAGCGCCGAGCGGCTGGCGGAGTTCGACGTCGAGGTGCTCTACGTCTCACTCGATACGGCGGAGAAGAATGCGGAGTTTGCGGAAGCGATGAAGACGAAGACGCTCGTGCTGTCGGATCCGGACGGCGAGACCGCGAAGCGCTTCGGCGTGATCGGCTTCGGCGGTCTCTATGCCAGGCGATGGACCTTCTACATCGACGGCGACGGGATCCTTCGCGAGATCGACAAGCAGGTGAAGCCCGAGACCGCAGGCCAGGACATCGTCGAGAAGCTCGAAGCCCTGGGCTTTCCGAAGCTGTCCTCGCCGGTCGCGCCCTGAGCCCGCGCCGGAATGGAACGCATCCGCATCGACCCCGAACGTCCGGCGCCGCGGAAGCTGCGGCCGGCGATCGAGGCGCTCGGACGGGATCGCGTGATCCTCTATCCCTCGGACACGGGCTACGCGTTCGGTGGCGCGCTCTCGAGTCGCAAGGCGATCGGCGCGATCCGCACGCTCAAGGGACACGACGAGCGCTCGAAGAAGCCGCTCTCGATGCTCGTGAACGAGCTCTCCGACTTCGGCCACTACGCGATCATGGAGACCGGCGTCTTTCGAACCGTCCGTCGCATCCTTCCCGGCGCCTATACCATCATCCTCGAAGCGAGCACCGACGTACCGCGGGACATGCGAAACCGCTTCGGCGAGATCGGCCTGCGGATGCCCGACTCTTCGCTGTGTCGGATGCTGGTCGACGGCCTCGGCGAGCCGATCGTGACGGGATCGCTCACCTCCGGCGACGAGGAGCCCGCCCTCGAGGATCCGGACGAGCTGGAGCGGCGCTACCGCGGGAGCGTCGACGTCCTCGTCGACGGCGGACCCATGTGGCCCGAGCCGTCGACGATCCTGCAGGCGAGCGGCGGCGAGCTCGAAGTCACGCGCGAAGGGAAGGGGCCGATTCCGGGCTGACCGCTCGGTCGCGTCGGGCGTTCGGCGATGACGCGCTGCGCCTCGAAGGCGGGGGGATGACACACTGCGCTGTCATCCGACGTGTCGACGAGCGGCGTACAGGGGCGTGCTCGCGGGATGTTGGTTGACCCGCGAAGCCCAACTGTGGGATCTTCCTCGAGAACGCTTTGCACCCGAGGCCCCCCGATCATGGAACAGCTCAGCGCGCTCGACGCCACCTTCATCAACATGGAGACGCGCAACGCGCCGACCCACATCAGCGGCCTCAACATCTACGATCAGGCGACCGCGCCCGGCGGCCTGGTCACGTTCAAGAGCATCCTCGCGAACCTCGAGTCGCGTCTGCACCTCGCGCGATGCTTCCGCCAGAAGATCGTGCGCGTCCCCTTCGGATTCGATCACCCCTACTGGATCGAGGACCCGGACTTCGATCTCGAATTCCACGTGCGGCACATCGCGCTGCCGAAGCCCGGCGACTGGCGGCAGCTCTGCATCCAGGTGGCACGGCTCCACGCGCGGCCCCTGGATCTCGGCAAGCCGCTCTGGGAGATGTACGTGATCGAGGGGCTCGACGAGGTCGAAGGCCTGCCGCCGGGCTGCTTCGCGGTCCTCACGAAGATCCATCACGCGGCAATCGACGGGGTGTCCGGGGTCGAGATGACCGCGGCGACCCACGACCTCGAGGTCGACGGCAAGCCCGAGCCGCCGACGGCGCCCTGGGTCGCCGAGTCCGAGCCTTCGGTCCTCGAGCTGGGGATCCGTGCGACGGTGAACAACATCCAGCAGCCCTTCCGCTTCGCACAGATCCTGGGCGAGGCGGCGCCGCCGGCGATCCGTGGCTACTTCGAGGCGGTGGCGGCCCGCGACGAGGACGAAGACGCGCCTTCGGAGGTGCCGCGAACCCGCTTCAACGGAAAGGTCTCCCCCCACCGGGTCTTCGAGGCCGCGAGCTTCGACCTCTCCGACGTGAAGCAGATCCGCAAACGCGTCGAGGGCTGCACGGTCAACGACGTGATCCTGGCGACGGTGGGCGGCGCGCTCCGCAAATACCTGGAGCGGCACATGGAGCTGCCGCTCGAGACGCTGTCCGCCTTCGCGCCGATCTCGACGCGGACCGCGGATCAGGCGGGCAAGGCGGGCAACCAGGTGTCCGGGATGTTCGTCGCGATCCATACCGACGAGGTCGACCCGGTGAAGCGCCTCGAGAAGGTCTTCCGTTCGACGCAGAACTCGAAGCAGATGACCGAGGCGGTCGGGGCGCGGACGATGACCGACGTGACCCAGACCATGCCGGGGGCGCTCGCGGGGATCGCGGGTCGACTCGTCGCGCGCACGGGCCTCATGAGCCGACTGACGCCGGTGGCCCACTGCGTCGTCACGAACGTCCCCGGTCCGCAGGTTCCGCTCTACTTCACCGGGGCGAAGATGGTCGGCTCCTTCGGGCTCGGGCTGCCGATGGAGGGCATCGGCCTCTTCCACGCCGTCCTCTCCTACAACGGCGCGATCACCGTGTCCGTGACCGCCTGCCGTCAGCAGATGCCGGACCCCAGCTTCTACGCGCAATGTCTCGAGGAGTCGTTCCGGGAGCTGCGCGCCGCCTCGGTCGAGTAGGCGGGGGCGAGCCCCTATCCTCGGGGCATGCGGATTCCGAGCCCTCTTCGAATCGTCCTGTCCCTTCTCCTGCTGCTGGTCGCGCTCGCGGCCTGCGCGACGAGCGCGCCCGAGTCGCCGCGCGTCGTCGCGATCGAGCCCGTGCGATCCTCGCCGGTGACGCAGGACCCGCCGGTCTTCGACCTCGACGCACCGCCGCGCATGGTCGAGACCGCCTTCGAGGTCGAAGGCGCCGCGCTCAACGCCGTCGTCTACGAGCCGCAGGGACCGGGGCCGCATCCGGCCGTCGTGCTGCTCCACGGCTTCCCGGGCTTCGAGCGGAACCTGGATCTCGCCCAGGCGGTGCGCCGCGCCGGTTGGACCGTCGTGTTCTTCCACTACCGGGGGGCGTGGGGAAGCGGAGGGGAGTTCTCCTTCGTGCACGTGATCGAGGACGTGCACGCCGTCGTCGAAGGGATCGCCCAGCCCGCTTTCGCCGATGCCCATCGCATCGATCCGAATCGGATCGCGCTGGTCGGGCATAGCATGGGGGGCTTCGCCGCTCTCGTTGCCGGCGCGGAGAACGAGCGCGTCGATTGCATCGCGTCGCTCGCCGGCGCCAACCTCGGCGGCCTCGTCCGCGCCGCGGCGGCGCAGCCGGAAGGCGCCGACCGGATGGCGGAGAGCCTCGATGCCTGGTCGGGGCCGATCGTCGGTCCGAGCGGGGAGGTCCTCGTCGAGGAGGTCGTCGCGAACGCGGATCGTTTCGAGACGACGGGGCGTGCGCCGCAACTCGCCCGCAAATCGATGCTGCTCCTCGCCGGCGGACGCGACGAGGTGACACCGGTCACGCTCCATCACACGCCCCTCGTCGAAGCACTGCAGGCGGCGGGGGCGCAGGACGTCACGGCGCACGTGATGCCCCTCGGTGATCACGCCTTCTCCGGGGTCCGGATCGAGCTGGCCACGCGGCTGGTCGATTGGCTGGAAGGGCGCTGCCGAGCGGGTTGATCGGAGCCCCGGGCGACGTCCGGGCTCGCAGCCTGCCTCGATCGAGCGGTCCCGACCCGCAGTCCGCGCGCAACGCACGAAGCGGCGTCGCGGCCGGCGGGCGCGGCGCGTCCGCCCGTGCGCATCTCCTGCGCAACGTGGGGTGTTTGCCCCTGTTCGTGCTTCAGGTGAAGGCGGGAGGACCCGAGAACGGTTCATCACGTCCTGCGCCCGGACGTCTGGAGCCCCCCAATGAACTCGTTCCCCGGCTTGAAGACACTCGTTCTCGCATTGTCGGTCGCCTGTCCGCTGCCCGCGCTCGCGATCGGCTCGGTGACGAACGGGGGCGTCACCTTCGGCTACACCCAGGACTTCGGGACGTCTCGCGGCAACACGGTGAACGCCGACTTCACCGGCGCCGCCGCGGGCGACCAGCTCTACGAGTCCTGGTGGTTCTTCCGCGTCCAGGGCGACCGCCAGGAGTTCGCGTTCGGGACCCCGGACTTCGAGGACTACACCCTCCACGGTGGCAGCGTCGGCCGGCTCGACTGGCTCGACCCGAGCGGCACCGGCGACTTCTCGGCGCGGCTCGGGTTCGAGGTTCGCGAGACCGCTCCCAACCAGGGCGTGGTCTTCCAGAACCTGCAGATCACGAACACCGGCCTCACCGATCTCACGATCGACATCTTCCACTACTCCGATCTCGACCTCGGCGGCAGCTTCGGCGACGACGAGGCGGTGCTCGTCTCGAACCCGAACGCCATCGAGCTGGCCCTCTCCGATTCGTCGGCGATGGCGCCGCTGGTCGGCTACCAGGCGGATCACTACCAGGCGACGACCTGGCGCTCGCTGCTCAACGACCTGACCGACCGGAACGTCGACGATCTCGACGACACCGGTGCGCCCTTCGCCGTCGGGAGTGGCGGCGACTTCACCGGCGCCTTCCAGTGGACGCGCACCCTCGGCGTCGGTGCGACCCAGAACTTCCTCGTCCAGTTCGGCAGCGACACGGCGCCGCTGGATCCGTCGATGAGCCTCGTTCCCGAGCCCGGCCCGGGCGTGCTCGCGGCGCTCGGTCTGATGGGACTCGCGTCCTATGGGCGGAAGCCGCGCCGCTAGGACCGCCGCCGCCTCCTGCCTCCGCATCTCGGTCCCGCCCTTTCGTGCGACGCGCTAACGTGCGCGACCACGAAAGGCGGTCGATCCGATGAACATGCAGATCCAGGGCAAGATCCACGCGGCGTTCGACGCCGAGCAGGTCACGCAGCGCTTCCGCAAGCGCGAGTTCGTGCTCGAGCTCGACGGCGACTCCCGCTATCCCCAGTACGTCATGTTCCAGTTCACCGGTGATCGCTGCGAGCTGCTCGACGGCTACGCCAAGGGCGACGAGGTGAAGGTGGAGTTCAGCCTCCGCGGGCGCGAATGGACCAGCCCCAAGGGCGAAGTCCGTTATTTCAACAGCCTCGAGACCTGGTCCATCGACCGCGTCGGCGACGCCCCGCCGGCGAGTGCGAGCGACGACGCCGGCATGTTCGCCGACGAGCCGCCGCCGCCGACGGACGAAGACGACATTCCCTTCTGATCCGTCGGCGCTGCGCGCTGGTCCATCGGCGCTGCGCGCCTCTCGAAAGGCCCCTTCCTGGGGCCTTTCTTGCGCTGAGGGCTCGGTCCCGCTGAGGGCATTCGCAGGCTGAGGGCTCTATCGGGCTGAGGGCTCTCTCAGGCTGACGGCTCCGTCGGCGTGTCTTGTGCTGAGGGCCCCGTCGAACCGCCCGCGCGCTGAGCCTTCAGCGCGAGACGCCGCCCTTGGAAGGGCGGCGTCGGGAGGCGCTCCGCGCCGACATCAATAGTCCGGCGGCGTGTAGATCTCGCAGGCGGCCTTGTGGCCGCCGCTGATGACGAGCATGCGACCGAGGGCCATGTACTGGCCGATCATCAGCCCGAGCTCGGCGATCTCCGCGTTGCTGAAGTGTTCGCGGAGCTCGCGAACGAAGGCTTCGTCGACGCTGCGGAAGTCGGTGGCGAGCTTCTCCGCGAAGCGGACGGCGAGCGCGTCACGGGGCTCGAGCCGACGCTCGGCCTCGGGGAGGTGGATCTGGGCGATGGTCTCTTCGTCGAGTCCTTGATGCGCAGCCTGCGCATAGCGGGCGAAGAGTCAGGTGTCGCACTCGTTCATGGCGGCGATCTTGATCCGGGCGATCTCCTTGATTCGCGCCGGAGCCACGCCTTCGGTGTGCGCGGGCCGGAAGAAGGCGAAGAAGCTCTCGAACAGCTCCGGGAGCTCCTCGGTCATGTTCAACGCGCCGCCCTCCCAGGCGTTCGCGGGCGAGCCCGAGCTCGCGGTCTCGTCTTCACTCATCGGCTTTCCTCCAGGTCCCGGCCGTCGCGGAACCGATCGACCGGGAGAGGCTAGCCCAGGCACGAGGGGGGTGACCTAGACTCGGGCGACGCCCTCGCCGGGCGCGGAGGGGCGATGTCGACTGAAGCGCAGCCGGGCAGGGGCGTCGCTGCCGCCCGGCCCTCGAAACTCTTCTACGGGTGGGTCATCGCGGGGATCGCGTTCGTCGCGCAGTTCGTGTTCACCGCCGCGGGCCTGTCGATCATCGGGAACCTCGTCACGCCGATCTCCGCGGCCTTCGACGTCGCGCCGACGCTCGTCGGGATCGCACCGGGGCTCGCGATCCTCGCCATGGGGATCCTCGGTCCCTTCATCGGTCGGGCGATCGACGCGGGGCACGTACGCCGCGTGATGGTGGCCGGTGGCATCCTCTCCGGTCTGGGGTTGATGGCGATCTCCCAGGCGTCGACGTTCTGGCAGGTGGGGCTCGCGTTCCTGCTGCTCTGCGCGCCCGGGTTCGCGCTCTACGGGACGCTGCCGGTCATGGCGCTGGTCGCGAACTGGTTCGTCCGTCGCCGGGGGCTCGTGCTCGGTCTGGCCGTCGCCGGCGCGACCTTCGCGAGCGGGATCGGTCCGAATCTCTTCGAGACGATCGTCGCCGAGCACGGCTGGAGGTCGGCGCTCCTCTCCTTCGGTGCCTGCACCGCCGCGATCGCGCTGCCGCTCTTCGGTGGCTTCGTCGTCTCGCGACCCGAAGAGATGGGCCTTCGGCCCGACGGCGACGTGGCACCGGAATCCGGTGATCCGCAGGCGGCGGGGGCCCGGCCGCGCTCCGCGGCGGAGATCGCGAAGATGCCGGTGCTCTGGATCCAGGCGGTCGGCTTCGGTCTCGTCCTGACTTCGCCCGTCGTCATCATCGCGCTCCTCGTTCCCTACGGCGAGGCGCTGGGCATGACGCGCGACGAGGCGTCCGACTTCTTTCTCTGGATGATCCCCTTCTCGCTCGCCGGCAAGCTCGTGATCGGCGGGCTCGCCGACGTCACGCCCCTGAAGCCCGGAATCGCGATGATGGTCGTCGTGAACGCGGTCGTCTGGTGGATGCTCCGGCAGGAGCCGGACTACGACACGCTGATGTGGATCGGCGCGATCTACGGCGTGGGGATCGGCGGAATGGCTCCGCTCCACGGCGTGCTGATCGGTCGGCTCTTCGGACGCATCGATTTCGGCACGGCCAGCGGCCTCGGCGGGATCGTCGGCGTCGGCCTGATCGTCCTCGCGAGCTTCGGCTCGCAGGGGCTCCTGGCGATGACCGGCTCCTATCCCCTCGTCTGCACGGTGCAGATGGTTCTCGTCCTCCTGGGCGGCGCGATGCTCGCGTTCCTGCGGATCCCCGCAGCCGATCAGGCGCGTTAGTCGACGAAGCGAGGAGCGCGTCGCGGATGGATGGGCGGGCGGCGCTGCTTCAGCCCGCCGAAGGGGCGTCGTACCAGATCGGCGAGGTCCAGAGCCGTTCCTGGATCGTCGTCGGCGTCGCCGGGTCGTCGCAGCCGCCGCTGCGTCCCTTCGCCTCCGGATCGACGGCCTCCTCGAGGCATTGCCGGGCGGACCAGCGGCAGCTCGGGTTCTCGAGGACGCGGACGTAGTAGACCGCGTTCTGCTCCGGATCGAAGTCGGGGTCGGTCCAGACCGTGCACAGGTCGTTGTGGCCGGTGCCGCGCGGCTGGCAGGTCGCTTCGTCGACGTAGGCGTCGTTCGCGCCGCCGGCGACGTCGATCACCCGCTGGTGGAAGTCGTCTTCTTCGTCCATCCAGCCCTTCACGACCTGCGCTCGCTGGAGGAGGCCGCCCGGATGTTCCGGGATGCCGACGTCGCGCATCGCGGACACGACGAAGATCGGCGCGGCGTCGTCGCGCGGCCGCGCCGGCAGGTCGCCGCCCATCGGGACGCCGCCCGCGTAGCCCTTCGCCACGAGCTCGGGGTCGCCGCAGAGGTCCGCGGGGTAGTCCCAGCCGCCGAAGAAGCGCGCGGTGATCCGCGGTCCGCTCGTGCCGAAGGTCTCCCGCCGCTTCATGGCGTCGAAGAGGGCGTCCCGCGAGTTCTCTTCCGCCCACACGCCGGCGAGTCCGCCGGGGTTCGCGATCAGGTAGTCGGTCACCTGCATGCTGCTCTCGCGCTTCGCGATCCGCTGCGCCCGCGATCCGTCCGCGGCGCCGGCCCAGCCCTGGTACGAGTACTCCTCGACGTCGCCGGGGTTTCCGTTGTGGGCATCGGTCGCCGCGACGACGCCCAGCTTGAAGGGGTTCACGCCGATGCGCGCCTGCTCCCGGAAGCCCTCGACGAGCGCGTAGCGCACGTAGTCGCGGCGCGAGACGCAGCCCCTCCCGAGCAGTGCGCCCCGACTGACTTCGTCCGGGCCGCACTCGGGAATCTCGGGTCCGCGCCACTCCTCGAACTCGCAGAACTCGTCGCGCCCGCCGAGGACGTTCCCGAATCCGTTGCGGCACTCGCTGTCGCCCTTGATCTGGCTGATCTCGACGAGGCGCTCGAGGTCGGCGCGCAGACGCGCGCGGTCGCGCTGGACGTCGAGGGGCAGATCGCGTCCGCCGGTGGCGAACATGTTGCCGTTCGAGAGATTCGAGTTGTGCGGCAGGGTCACGACGTCGCAGCCGGTGCCGGCGTCGCTGCATTGCTCCCGCAGCTTCGCCCACAGGCCGTAGACGTCGGGCTCGTCGATCCAGGCGATCGGCTTCTCGGGCACGATCGCATTCCGGAAGATCACGTTGTGGTGGACCTTCGCGAGGTCGGGGGTCGCGGTGTACTCGTAGCCGTGGAGGGAGGTGAAGCGGCAGCGCTCCGATCGGTCGTAGTGGCGCTCGGCGGCGGCCTGCTGCTCCTGCCAGACCGATTGCATGGCCGCGATGCAGCCCGATCCGTCCTCGCCGCAGAGGTCCTGGCGCCGGGCGGTGGGCGCGTCGGTGGGCTGGAGCGCCGCGGAGATGCCCGCCATCCGGGAAGCCACTCCGCCGTCCGGGGACGACTCCATCGGGACTTCGCCGCGGAAGAAGCGGCAGGCATGCGTGTCGTACTGGGGCGATCCGAGTCGCGTGCAGAGCGCGACCTCGCCCTGGAAGCTCGCGTGATCCGTGAGGGAGGCGAAGTCGATCGGGCGTTCGAGCTTCGCCGGTCGGGTCGGGACACCGTTCGCGTCGAGCGGTGGCAGCAGGATCTCTTCGCCCTTCGCGAAGCGGAACACGTCGTCCGGCGTGCTGCGCACGTCCCAGAGCCAGGCGTCCATCGAGAGGGTCGAGTGGACGTGCAGCTCGCCCCAGAAGGCTTGCCGGAGCGGCTCGCGGTCGGTGCAGGGAGCGCGGTCCTCGCTGTAGCGGCGGCCGGAGGGAGCGAGGCGTCGCTCGCCGCTCGTCGTGTTCGCCGCGCCGCTCGCCGCTTCGCCGGGCTGCTCCGGCAGACAGGCGCCGGCCGCGAACGCCCCGAGCGCAAGGAACGCGACGAGGCCCGATCGAGACGCTTTCGTCCAACGCATGAGCTTCCTCCCCGGCCCCGAGAGGGGACGCGTCGCCGACGCTAGCCCAGCGGAGTGCCTGGACTAGAGTGGACCCGAACCAGGGAGGGGCCTCGATGTCCGATTCGGAAACGCTCGAAACGCTGGCCGCGAAGCAGGCGATCCGGGACGCACTCTCGCGCTATTGCCGTGGCCTCGATCGCATGGACCGCGAGATGGCCGAGGACGTCTGGCACGCGGACGGAACCGCCGACTATCTCGGGATCTTCGAAGGGACCGGACACGGCTTCGTCGACTGGGTCTGGCAGGCGCACGCCGCGATGGAGCGCCACTCGCACCAGATCACGAACGTGCTGATCGAGCTCGGGGACGACGGGAACCGCGCGACGAGCGAGTCCTACGTCACCGTCGCGCTGTGGACGCTCCCGGACGGTGCGGGAAAGCAGCTCGAGCTCGTCGGGCGCGGACGCTACCTGGATCGGTGGGAGAAGCGGGAAGGGCGCTGGGCGATCGCGCATCGCGTCCACGTGCTCGACCTGTCGAGCACGCGCGAACTCTCTCGCGCCGACGTGCCCGAGGAGAGTCGACGCGACGAGCGGGATCCGAGCTTCGACTACATCCCGAAATGGCGCCGCGGCTGAGCGGCGCCCGGCGACCCTCTCGGACGGGCGCCTACTGGACCTGGACCTTCACGCCCGGGAACGCCTCGAAGTAGAAGTCGAAGGCCTTCCGGAGCTCCGCGGGGTCGGCGCCGAAGTCCTTCCGGACGTCGTAGACGACCTGTCCGTCCTTGCCGCGCGGATGCGCGTCCATGTAGGCCTGGATCTGCCGCTTCGCCTCGCCGGTCATCTCGAGTCCGGCGACCTCGTAGATCTTCTCGACCGTGCCGATGTCGTCCGCCATGAACTCGTGGAAGAGCACGTCATGGGTCCGGTCCGAGGGGAGCAGGTCGCGATCGCGGACGGAGGAACGGAGCAGGCGCCGGATCCGGTCGTGCCAGTAGTCGAGGTACCACTGGGGATCCGTATGATGGTAGTTCTGACGTGACGCGTAGGCATTCATCGTCGCCGCCGACTGGATCACCGAGATCGGGTCGCGGTGGGTCACGACGATCGTCGCGTCGGGGAAGGTCGCCATCAAGGGGCCGATCTGCTCGAGATGCTGGGGGCATTTCAGGATCCAGCGCTCCCGCGGCTTCATCCACTGGAGGATCTTGAGCCCGGTGAGCAGCGCGCCCTGATAGTGGGGGGTCTGGTCGTGGGCCAGGTAGTAGTCGCGCCAGACCGGTGCGCGGGCGATCCACTCGAGGTTGTAGCTCGTGAAGTCCGGGAGCATGAACTCGAGCTCTTCGTGGATGTGGTCCGGCTCCATCGGGTGCATCGCCGAGATCAGCGGCGACGTCGCCTGCATCCGCTCCCAGATCGCGTTGCAGCGATGCCACCGCGGGTCGATCCCGTCCGCGCCGGGCTTCTCGTTCGGATCCGGCACGGGCTCCTGCCCCTCCCAGAGCGGCATCGAACGCAGCCGCTGGTCCGCCGCGATCAGGTTCACGAGATGCGTCGTGCCGGATCGGGGGAGGCCGACGACGATGATCGGACGCTCGATCTTCACGTCGTGGATCTCCGGGTGACGCTCGAGGAGGTCGTTGATCCGGAGTCGCGTCGTCGCGTACCGCACGCAGTCGCCGAAGAGGATCATGCGGCCGAGCGCCGTCCGGTCGTCGTCGGCGTTCATCTCGTCGAACCAGACGCCGAGCCGCTCCTTCCAGTCGTCGGGCCCCCAGCAGGAGAGGCCGCTCGCCTCCTCCGCCGCGTTCATCACCGCCGGAATCGAGAGGTCGATCGTCTGCGTCTCGGCGTAGTCGAGCGCGGCCTGCTGGGCCGGCGTCAGGACGGGGTTCGCCAGGTCTTCGATGCGGATCTTCTCGCCTGCCATGCAATTCCTCGGTTCGTTCCGAGAGCGCTTCGAGAGCGCCCTTCGCCAGGAGGCGATCGAAGCTAGCCTCTTCGGCAAGTGGTGCGCATCTACCCGGCATCGCGCGGTTCGCGTCTGCGTGAGGTCACGAAATCATCCGATGGGTCACCCACGGGAGGCGACGGGATCCCCCGATCCCCGCCAGAAGGAGACCATTCGTGAGCGACCCGGACGATTCCCTCGATCGCATCCACCGCGAGCGCATGCAGGCTGAGGGGATGCCCGAGATCGCCATTCGCGGCTTCCTCCGCGCGGTGCGCTTCGTCCGCGACGGGGGCGCGACGACGATCCCGGAGTCGTCGATCGATCCGGTCGAGACGCTGCCGCGGGCGGACGTGCTTCGCGACTTCGAGGGCGCCGGGCGCGAGGCCCTGGCGCGCGCCGTGATCGTCAAGCTGAACGGAGGGCTCGGTACCTCCATGGGCCTGGCGGGTCCGAAGAGTCTGCTCCCGGTCCGCGGCGAGGAGACCTTCCTCGACCTGATCGCCCGGCAGGTCCTCCACCTCCGGGAGACGGAGAAGGTCCGGCTCCCGCTGCTCCTGATGAACAGCTTCCGCACGCAGGCTCCGTCCCTCGCTCGCCTGGCTCGCTATGACGGACTCTCCGGCGGCCTGCCCCTCGACTTCGTTCAGCACCGCGTGCCCCGGATCGATCCAGAGACCTTCGAGCCGGTCGACTGGCCGGCGGATCCGGAGCTGGCCTGGTGTCCGCCGGGCCACGGGGATCTCTACGCCGCGATCGCCTCCTCGGGCGTGCTCACGCGCCTGCTGGACGAGGGGATTCGTTATGCGTTCGTCTCGAACGCGGACAATCTCGGCGGCGTCCTCGACCTCTCGATCCTGGGCTGGTTCGTGCGAGAAGGGCTCCCCTTCGCGATGGAGGTCGCGGAACGGACCGCAGCGGATCGCAAGGGCGGCCACCTCGCCCGACGCGACGGCCGGCTCGTGCTGCGCGAGTCGGCACAATGCGCCGCGGAGGACACGGCGTCCTTCCAGGACGTCGAGCGCCACCGCTACTTCAACACGAACAATCTCTGGCTCGATCTCGAAGCGGTCGCTCGCGCCCTCGACGAGGCGCCGGACGGGCTGCCGCTTCCGGTGATGACGAACGCGAAGACGGTCGTGGCCGCCGACCCGGACTCGCCGCCCTGTCTCCAGCTCGAGACGGCGATGGGCGCCGCGATCGAGTGCTTCGAGGGGGCGCAGGCGATCTGCGTGTCCCGCGACCGTTTCGCGCCGGTCAAGACGACGGCGGATCTGCTCTCGGTCCGGTCGGACGCGTACGAGCTCCGGGACGACGCCCGACTCGTCGCGGTCGACCCCGAGGCCAACCGACGGCGCGTGGTCGAGCTCGACGCCCGCTTCTACCGGAACGTCGGCGACCTCGATGCCCGTTTCCCGCACGGCCCGCCCTCTCTCGTGAAGGCCCGCCGCCTCGCGATCAAGGGAGACCACCGCTTCGGTCGCGACGTCGTCGTTCGCGGCGAGGTCGAGCTCGCCTCCGAATCCGAGGCACCGGTCGAGATCCCGGACGGGAGCGTGCTCGAGGGCGCCTCCTAGGCGGGACGTCTCTCGCGCTCGAAGCGGATCGGTCGTCCCGAACGCTACGCGAGCAGCGCCTCCGGGACGTCGACCACTCTCGCGCGGAGCCACTCGCCGAGGCTCTTCGCCTGCGCGTCCTGACGGGTCGCTGCCGCCACCCCCTCTTCGAGGATCCCGTGGATCACGAAGTTGAGCGCCCGCAGGTTCGGGAAGCGATGGCGGTCGATCTCGAAGCGCGCCGTCTCGGGAAGGAGGGAGCGGATACGCTCCGTCGTGAGGAACGCGTCCAGCCAGGCCCATGCCGCGTCGTCGCGGACGAAGACGCCGAGGTTCGCGTTGCCCCCCTTGTCACCGGAGCGGGCGCCGACGACCCGACCGATCGGGACGGCTCGCGTCGGGCCACCCGGCGCCGTCGCCGCGGGGCCCGGTCGCGCTTCGACGTGCGTCTCGACGCGCGGGACGATCGAATCGATCACGCGCGTCTCGCCTCCGAGGAAGCCGACCTCCTGGGGCACCGCGCTCGCCGGCACGTTCGCGGGCTCGTACACGCCGAAGGCCCGGGCCGGGCCGGGGCCGCCGCCGATCGTGAACCAGCCCGGTGTCGACGAGAGGGCGAGCTCGGCGACGGCGTTGGAGAAGGCCCGCCCGACCTTGCGTTCGTCGGGATCCTTGACCGCGATGTGCCACACGGCGAGGGCCTCTTCGTTCGAGGCGGGGTCCGGCTTGTCGGTGCGGAGCACGCGCGTCGTGACCTGCTCGTAGTCGCCGGGCTCGAAGGGGCAGGCGCGCCAGAAGGCGGACTCCACGACCGCCGCCTTCGCCTCCACGTCGAGGCCGGGGAGGGCGACCCGCATGTCGTTGCGGAAGCCGCCGTTGCGGTTCATGCAGACCTTCAGCGTGTCCGGTGGCGACTCTCCCTTCACGCCGGAGACGCGGACGCGGTTCTCCGCGATCTCCTCGAGCCGGATGGTGTCGAAGCGGGTCGTCACGTCGGGGCCGTAGTAGTGGGGGCCGCCGATCTCGTAGAGCGCCTGGGAGGTGACCGTGCCGATCGAGACGAGTCCGCCGGTCCCGTCGTCGTGCTTGCCGATCACGGCGCTTCCGTCGGCGGCGATCTCCGCGAAGGGGAAGCCCAGGTGCTGGATGTTCGGCACCTCCTGGAAGAAGGAGTAGTTGCCGCCGGTCACCTGGCTGCTGCATTCGATCAGGTGGCCGGCGACGACGGCCCCGGCGAGCTCGTCGAAGTCGGTCCGCGTCCAGCCGTGATGCCAGGCGGCGGGACCGCAGACGATCGCGGCGTCGGTGGCGCGGCCGGTGATCACGATGTCCGCATCGCGCGAGAGCGCGTCGACGATTCCCCAGCATCCGAGGTACGCGTTCGCGGTCATGAAGCGTCCGGGGTCCTGGATCGGCTCGCCGGTCTCGAAGTGGCGGAGCTGGTCGTTGCGGATCAGCTCTTCGATTCGCGGCATCAGGTCGTCACCCCGCACGAAGGCGATCTTCGGCGAGAGGCCGAGCCGGGCCGCGATCTCGTGCACGGCTTCGGCACAGCCTTCGGGGTCGAGGCCGCCCGCGTTCGACACGACGCGAATCCCCCGGTCGAGACAGGCGCCCATCACCTCCTCCATCGATTGCACGAAGGTGCGCGCGTAGCCTTCTCCCGGTCGCTTCGCCTGGATCTTCGCGAGGATGAGCATCGTCAGCTCCGCGAGCCAGTCGCCGGTCAGGACGTCGATCGGTCCGCCCTCGACCATCTCCCGCGCACCGCTCGGACGGTCGCCGAAGTAACCGGAGCAGTTCGCGATGCGGATCGGATCGGCCATGGGAGAACCTCGTGGGACTCGGCTTCTCGCGTCCGAGTTGGCGGGGGTGGGGCGGCTCTGATACTACCGGATCGACCGATCCCTCCGACGTCCGAGACGCGCCCGCCCGGTCCGCATCGCGAACGCAGGGATCCGTCCGCGGGCCAGGATAGATGGAATGAGGAACACGAGATGAAGATCGATTCCGGATTGATGGGGATCTCGGATCTCGCGAGCGTGCCGGCTGCGGCGAAGCGCCTCGAGGCGCAGGGCTACGACGGCATGGTCACCGCCGAGATCGCGAACGACCCCTTCCTGCCGCTCGCCCTCGCCGCGGAGCACACCGAGCGCATCCAGCTGATGACCTCGATCGCGGTCGCGTTCGCGCGCAATCCGATGACGCTGGCGAACATCGGGAACGACCTGCAGGCGTTCTCGAAGGGGCGCTTCATCCTGGGCCTCGGCTCCCAGATCAGGCCGCACATCACGAAGCGCTTCTCCATGGAGTGGTCGAAGCCGGCGGCGCGGATGCGCGAGCTCGTGCTCGCGATGCGGGCGATCTGGGACTGCTGGTACGCGGGCGAGAAGCTCGACTTCCGCGGCGAGTTCTACACGCATACGCTGATGACGCCGATGTTCACGCCGACCAACAACGCCTACGGACCGCCCAGGGTGGTCGTCGCCGCGGTCGGTCCCCTCATGACCAGGGTCTGCGGCGAGGTTGCGGACGGGATGCTCGTCCACGCCTTCACGACCGAGAAGTACGTGCGCGAGGTGACGCTCCCGGCCCTCGAAGCCGGGCTCGCGAAGAGCGGACGGTCCCGTGACGCGCTCGAGCTCTGCCTGCCCTCCTTCGTGGTCACGGGGCAGGACGAGCAGAAGTGGGAGGAGGTCCGTACGGCCACCGCGAAGCAGATCGCCTTCTACGGCTCGACGCCCGCCTACAAGCCGGTCCTCGACGCGCACGGCTGGGGGGATCTGCAGGGGGAGCTCAACCGGCTCTCGAAGCGCGGCGAGTGGGATGCGATGGGCGAGGAGATCACGGACGAGATCCTCGAGGTCTTCGCCATCGTCGCCGAGCCGGCCCGGGTCGCGGGCGCGCTCAAGGCGCGCTGGGGCGGGCTCGTGGATCGCGTGCTCTGCACCTTCGACTTCGTGGCGGACGAAGAGCGCGCGCACTACCTCGAAGAGCTGCGTTCGGCCTGATCGGGAGCGAGCGGATCATGTTGACGATCGCCGCGGATTTCCGGGACGAGGTGGAGGAGCTGCACGCCTTCTTCGCGTCGCTCGACGCAGCGGACTGGGAGCGCGAGACACGCTTCCAGGACTGGACGCCGTGGGACGTCGTGGCCCATCTGCACTTCTTCGACCGGGTGTCGCTCCACTGCACCGACGGCGAGGCCGGCTTCGCGCCGAAACGCAGGGAGCTCGTGTCGATGATGGGCTCGCGCAAGCCCCTGAAGCAGATCCAGCGCGAGGCGCTCGGGCACCTCTCGGCCGAGGCGTTGCTCGCGAGCTGGAAGGCGACGGCCTTCGAGCTGGCGGAGAAGCTCGGCGCGCTCGACCCGAAGGCGAGGCTGCCCTGGTTCGGGCCGGACATGGGCGCGACGATGTTCACGACCGCGCGCTTCATGGAGACCTGGGCCCACGCCCAGGCGGTCTACGACCTGGTCGGGGGGGAGCGGCGTCCGACCGACCGGATCCGGAGCATCGTCGAGATCGGCTACCGCACCTTCGGGTGGACCTTCTCGAACCGGAAGCTCGAGCCGCCGGGCCCGCCGCCGGTGCTGCGGCTGGTCGCGCCGTCGGGAGCGGTCTGGGAGTACGGCGACCCGGAGGAGGCGGGGGCGGGAGAACGGATCGAAGGGACCGCCCTCGACTTCTGCCTCACGGTGACCCAGGCCCGGAACGTGCAGGACACCGACCTCGACGTCCGGGGCGAGGTCGCGAGCGCGTGGATGGCGATCGCGCAGTGCTTCGCCGGCGCGCCGACGGACCCGCCGGCGCCGGGGTACAGGCTCTCCGGCTAGAGGCGCCGGGACGGGTCGCTCGCCATCCGATGCGACGAAGCGGCGCGGAATCCCGGCGCGAGTTCGCGTCGAGTCTGCAATCCTCGGGGCTGGCCGTTCCGCCACGCCGGCGGGAAGGCTTCCGGAGATTCGTGTCATGCCCCTCAAGTTCTCGATCCAACTCCCCACCGACCGGGTCGACGCCCTCGACCAGTTCGGGACCGCCGACGCCATCGCCGAGATCGCGAAGGCGATCGAGACTGCCGGCTTCGACGCGTGCTTCGTGACGGAGCACCCCTTCCCGAGCGACGAGTGGCTCGGATCGGGCGGGCATCACGCGCTCGATCCCTTCGTCTCGCTGGCGATCGCCGCGGGGGCGACGTCGACGCTGCGGCTCCACACGAATCTGCTGGTCCTCTCGTACAGGAACCCGTTCCTCACGGCGAAGGCGATCGCGAGTCTGGACGCGGCCTCGGGTGGACGCGTGATCATGGGCGTCGGCGCCGGCTACCTCGAAGGCGAGTTCGCGGCGCTGGGCGCCGATTTCGCGAACCGGAACGACGTGACCGACGACGCGATCGTCGCGATGAAGGCGGCGTGGTCGGGGGAATCGGTCGCGATGAAGGGGGAAGGCTACGAGGCGGCGGGGAACACGATGCTGCCGCCGCCGGTCCAGCGCCCGCACCCGCCGATCTGGATCGGCGGCAACAGCCCGCGAGCCCGCCGACGCAGCGTCGACTTCGCGCAGGGATGGAGTCCGATGCCGCTGCCGGCGGCGGGGACGAAGCGGACGCGGACGAGCGCGATCGAGAACGTCGACGACCTCGCCGATGCGATCGCGAAGATGAACGAGTACGCCGAGCAGCAGGGCCGGACCGAGCCCCTCGACGTGAACTTCGTGCCCTTCGGCCTGCACATGAACACGCGCAAGCTCCCGTCGGACGACGCGATCCGCGAGCAGTTCGCCGCGCTGGAGTCGGCGGGGGTCACCTGGGTCACGCTCGGGTTCCCGCCGAGCGACCGGGCGGCGTATCTCGATCACGTCGCACGCTTCGGCGAGACGTTCGCGTCCGGGAGTTAGGCGGGCGGGCGAACGCGCGTACGGCCCCCCGCTTCGGAACGGGGCGAAGGGAAAGCCCCGCGCGACGGGCTCCCCTTCGCACCATGGGGATCGCGAAGAGCGGGGCGGGGCGAACGCCCGGCTCGGTCTGCGGTTCATTCCGTCCCGCCTCCGGGTTTCTCATGAATTCCGCTCGGTGAGCGAAAACGAGAGCAAGATCGAGCGCTTGGCGTGCTCAGGTCTGGTGACGCACGGCCGAATGGGAGTTTCAAGCCGGCGATCGAGTGATATCGTCGGCGCGTCCCCCCTCGGACGCTGGGGATCGGAGAGGGGAGGGTCGCCGAATGGCGCCGCCGGGAGAGAGGATCCGATGAAGCGAGCGATCGTGCTCTTCGCCGCGCTCTATGGCACCTGGCTCCTCCTCTCCGGACACTACACGGCCACCCTGATGATCTACGGGGTGCTGTCCTGTGCCGCCGTGGTCGCGATCGTGATCCATCTCGGCACCGTCGACGACGAGGCGGTCCCGACCCAGCTCGCCCTGGGCCACTTCCTCTATCTCCCGTGGCTCGCCAAGGAGATCGTGCTCTCGAATCTCTCGGTGGCGCGGGTCATCCTGACTCCTTCACTGCCGATCCATCCCCGGATCGTGAGCGTGTCGGCGAGTCAGAAGACGGACGTCGCGCAGGTCATCTACGCGAACTCGATCACGCTCACGCCGGGGACCGTGACCCTCGACGTGCGGGACGGAAACCTCCTCGTCCACGCCCTCACCAGCGACTCCGCCGAAGGCCTGCTCAGCGGCGAGATGGATCGCCGGGTGGCGGCGCTGGAGGGTGCCGCCGCGGAGAGCGAAGCGTGAACGTCTTCGTCGTCGCGACGGTCGCCGTGCTGGCGACGATGCTCCTGGCGCTGGTCCGCGCCATTCGCGGGCCGACGGTCTTCGACCGCGTCCTCGCGGCGAACATGTTCGGCACGAAGACGGTGCTGCTGATCGCCGTGGCCGGCTTCCTGACGGGTCGTCCCGAATGGCTCGATCTCGCGATCCTCTACGCGCTCATGAACTTCACCGGCATGATCGCGCTCCTTCGCTTCAGCAAGTTCGCGAATCTCGCGAGCGACGAGCAGCTCAAGTAGTGGACGGTCTGCGCGAAATCCTCGTCTGGGCCTGCCTGCTCGGTGGGAGCGCGTTCTCGCTGATCGGCGGGATCGGTCTGCTGCGCATGCCCGACTTCTACACGCGGACCCACGCAGCGAGCCTGACGGACACGATGGGGGCGACGCTGATCCTGCTCGGCCTCGCCATCTTCAACGGCCTCGACCTCGTGACCGTGAAGCTCGCGATCGTCTTCCTCTTCCTCTTTCTCACGAGCCCGACCGCCGCCCACGCCCTCGTGAAGGCGGCCTACTCGAAGGGGCTCGAGGCGCCGGACGTCGAGGAGGCGACCGGGGCGGCGGAGGCGATCCGGAACGAGGCGCTCGAGGCCGTGCGGCGCGGAAGGGGCACCTGATGGGCGAGCAGGCCATGGGCCCCGTGATCGAAGCGAGTCTCTTCCTCCTGATGATCGCGCTGGCAGTCGTCATCGCGCGACTGCGCAGTCTCTTCGCCGCGGCGATGCTCTTCGGCATCTTCTCGCTCCTCGCCGCCGGCATGCAGACCCTGATGGACGCGGTCGACGTCGCGTTCACCGAGGCCGCGGTCGGCGCGGGGATCTCGACCGTCCTCTTCCTCGGGGCGCTCGGACTCACGACCTCGAGCGAGACCCGGCCTCTGCACCACCGCGTGATGGGACTGCTCGTGGTGACCTCGACGGGGCTCCTGCTCGCCTACGGCACCCTCGACATGCCGGCCTACGGCGACCCGAACGCCCCGATCCATCGCCACGTCGCACCGCACTACCTCGTCGACTCGAGCGACGAGATCGGCATTCCGAACGTCGTGACGTCCGTGCTCGCCAGCTACCGGGGCTACGACACGTACGGCGAGACGACGGTCGTCCTGACGGCGGCGGTCGGCGCGATCCTGCTCCTCGGCGGCGTTCTCTTCCGGGACGGCGACGCGGACCGTGACGAGGCCGGCGGCGACGGGGAGGACGCATGAGCGATCGCCTCGAGGACGTCGCCGAACGCACGCCGATCAAGATGCGCGTCCGCGAGACGATCATCCTGCGGATCGTCGGCAAGGCGCTCGTCCCCTTCATCCTGCTCTTCGCGCTCTACGTCCAGTTCCACGGCGACTACGGGCCGGGGGGCGGCTTCCAGGCGGGCGTGATCTTCGCCGCCGGTCTGATCCTCCACGCGCTCATCTTCGGGCTCGACTCGCTCCGCGAGAAGGTGCCGCCGATCGTCGTCGAGATCGGGATCGCCGTCGGAGCGCTGCTCTATGCCGGCGTCGGCGTCGTATCCATGTTCATGGGGGGCGAGTTCCTGCACTACGGGATGCTCGACACCCACGACATGGCCCACGGCCAGCATCTCGGGATCCTGCTCGTCGAGCTCGGCGTCGGGATCACCGTGACCTTCGTGATGGTCGCGATCTTCTACGCGTTCGCGGGGAGGTCGCGCCAGTAATGATGGTCGAGCTCGGAAACCACTTCCTGACCCACTGGAACTATCTCGGCTGCATCACCCTCATGATGATCGGTCTCTACATCGCGATCTCCCGGGGCAACCTCGTGAAGAAGATCATGGGGATCAACATCTTCCAGGCGAGCGTGATCCTGCTCTACGTGTCGATGGGGAAGGTGAGCGGCGGCACCGCGCCGATCCTGATCGAGGGGCGCCCCGAGACGATCTATTCGAATCCCGTGCCCCACGTGCTGATGCTGACGGCCATCGTCGTCGGCGTGGCGAGCACGGCCCTCGGTCTCGCCCTCGTGGTGCGGATCAAGGAGGCCTACGAGACCGTCGAGGAGGACGAGATCGTCGCCCTCGACCGCGCCGAGGACGCGAAGGACCTCGCGACGGAAGCGCGCGAAGGGGCCGCTTCGGAGGGCGCCTCGTGACCGACGGCGCCACGACCCACCACGTCGCGAGCGAAGCGCTCTCCTTCGCGGATCATCTTCCGGCGCTGCAGGTGCTCCTGCCGCTGATGGGCGCGCCCCTCTGCTTCCTGCTGCGCAAGGAATCGATCGCCTCGGCCTTCACGGTGGCCATCAGCTTCGCCTGCCTCGCGATCTCGTTCGCGCTCCTAGGGCAGACGATGGACGGCCACGTCCTCGTCTACGAGTTCGGCGGTTGGCCCCGCCCCTTCGGTATCGAATACCGGATCGACATCACCAACGCCTTCGTGCTCGTCGTCGTGTCGCTGGTCGCCGCGGTCGTCTTCGCCGCGGGGCCGGGACAGGCCCGGCGCGCGATCCCCGTCGGCCGCGAATACCTCTTCTACTCCGCGGCGCTGCTCTGTCTGACGGGCCTCCTCGGCGTGACGATCACGGGCGACGTCTTCAACGTCTTCGTCTTCATGGAGATCTCGTCCCTCTCCTCCTACATCCTGATCGCCCTCGGCCGGGAGCGCCGCGCGCTCATGGCCGCCTTCACCTATCTGGTGATGGGCACGATCGGCGCGACGTTCCTGTTGATCGGCATCGGGCTCATGTACCAGATGACCGGCACGCTCAACATGGTGGACATGGCCGTTCGCCTGCAGGCGGTGAGTGAGACCCGCACGATCCTGGTCGCGGTCTCCTTCGTGGTGGTCGGGATCAGTACGAAGCTCGCGGTCTTCCCGCTCCATCAGTGGCTCCCGAACGCCTACAGCCAGGCGCCGCCGATCGTCTCCGCCTTCCTGGCGGCGACCGCGACGAAGGTCGCCTACTACCTGCTGATCCGGTTCACCCTCGGTCTCTTCGGCGCGGCGCTGGTCTTCGATCGGATCGGGATCGACGCGCTGCTCATGCCGCTGTCGGTCGTGGCGATGTTCATGGGGTCGATCGCCGCGATCTACCAGACGGACTTCAAGCGGCTGCTCGCCTACTCGTCGATCGCGCAGATCGGCTACATGACCCTCGGCCTCTCCCTCGCCACCGAGGCGGGGGTCGCCGCTGGCTTGATCCACCTCTTCAATCACGCCCTCATGAAGGGGGCGCTCTTCCTGGTCGCCGCCTGCGTCACCTGGCGGATGGGCGCGACGAAGATCGTGATGATGCGCGGCCTGGGGCAGCGCATGCCGCTCACGATGGCGGCGCTCGTCGCCTCGGGGCTCGCCCTCGTCGGCGTCCCCGGGACCGCGGGCTTCGTGAGCAAGTGGGCGCTGGTCTCCGCCGCGATCGAGAAGGACCACCTCCTGCTGGCGTTCCTCATCATGGCGAGCTCGGTGCTCGCGGTCGTCTACATCTGGCGTCTCGTGGAGGTCGCCTATTTCGCCGAGCCCGACGGCGAGGTCGAGCGGCGCGATGCCCCGCTCCGCCTGCTGGTCCCGACGTGGATCCTCACGGGCATGACGATCTGGTTCGGCCTCTTCTCCGACTTCTCGGTCGACGTCGCCGAGGCGGCGGCGAAGCAGCTCTTCCTCGGGCTCGGTGGAGGCGCCTAGCGTGAACGCCGAAGCCGTGAACATGGCGATCATCGCCGCGCTCTGTCTGCCGCTGGTCGGCGCCGTGGGCGTCCAGATCCTCGGACGCTTCGTCTCCGACAACGCCCGGGACGCATGGACCGTCGTGATCGGCCTCGCGACCTTCTCGCAGGTGCTCCGCCTCGTCGGTCCCGTGATGGACGGCGCGCGCCCGAGCGTCGGCCTGCCGGACTGGATGCCGGGGCTCGGACTCGGATTCGAGGTCGAGCCGCTCGGTCTGCTCTTCGGGCTCGTCGCCTCGGGGCTGTGGATCCTGACCTCGCTCTACGGCTTCGGCTACATGCGTGGTCATCACGAGAAGAACCAGACGCGCTTCTTCACCTGCTTCGCGCTGGCGATCTCCGCCGCCCTCGGGATCGCGTTCGCCGGTGATCTCGTCACGCTCTTCCTCTTCTACGAGATCCTGACCTTCTCCACCTTCCCGCTCGTCACCCATGCGGGGACGGAGGCGGCGGTCAAGGCGGGGCGGCTCTATCTCGGGATCCTGGTCTCCACCTCCGTCCTCTTCCTGCTGCTCGCGATCCTGTGGACGTCGACCCTCGTCGACGATCTCGGGTTCCGCCCGGGAGGGATTCTCGAAGGGCGAATCGAGGGCGCGGAAGCGACGCTGCTGCTCCTCCTCTTCTCCTACGGAATCGGGAAGGCGGCACTCATGCCCTTCCATCGCTGGCTGCCCGCTGCGATGGTCGCGCCGACGCCGGTCTCGGCCCTGCTCCACGCCGTCGCGGTCGTGAAGGCGGGCGTCTTCTCCGTGCTCAAGATCGCGGTCTACGTATTCGGCTTCGACCTGCTCTCCACCGGCGGGCTCTCCGACGTCGTCGCCTGGATCGCGGCGATCACGATCCTCGCGGCGTCGATCCGGGCGCTCTCCCTCGACGGGTTCAAGCCGCGGCTCGCCTACTCGACGATCAGCCAGCTCTCCTACATCGTGCTCGGCGCCATGCTCGCGACCGGGACGGCCGCGATGGGAGCGGGGCTCCACATCCTCATGCACGCCATCGGCAAGATCACGCTCTTCTTCGTCGCGGGCGCGGTCTACGTCGTGGCGCACAAGGACAAGGTCAGCCAGCTCGACGGCCTCGGCCGAAAGATGCCCTTCACCTTCGGCGCCTTCTGCGTGGCCAGCTTCTCGATCATCGGCTTGCCGCCCTTCGGTGGGGCCTGGAGCAAGTGGTTCCTCGTGACCGGCGCCTTCGAGGCCGGTCAGTTCTGGCTCGGCATGGTCTTCATGGTCAGCTCGCTGCTCTCGATCGGATACCTGATGCCGATCGTCGTGCGCGCCTTCTTCCGGCCGCTTCCCGAGGGCGAGGACGACGGCGTCGCCGACGCACCGCTGCTCATGCTGCTCCCGATCTGCACGACGGCGCTCCTCTGCTTCGTCGCGTTCTTCTACACCGACCGGGTCTTCGACCTGCTCGCCCCGGCGTTCGGGCTCGAATAGGGGAGGGGAGATGTCCGACGAGAACCAGTCCCATCCCTCGGTGCCCGACGGCGAACGCGCCTGGTGGCTCGACCAGCCCGAGAACGTGAACCGGCTGATCAAGGTCCTGATCGCGGTGGGCGTCGGCGTCGTGCTGGCGGATCTCTTCTATCACAAGCACGGTCATTTCGGCTTCCAGGAGTGGTTCGCCTTCGACGCGGTCTTCGGGTTCGCGGCCTACGTCGGACTCGTGAACTCGGCGAAGCTCCTGCGCAAGCTCGTGATGCGGCCGGAGGACTACTACGGAGACGGGACCGCCGCGGAAGACGCCACGGGCGAGGAGGCGGCCCATGACTGAGCTGCTCGCCTCCGTCCTGCAGGGCTCGCCGCCCGGGCTGCTCCTCGTCCTCGCCGCGATCCCCGTCGCCCTCCTGCCCCAGCGCGTGTCGCAGCCCGCGATGCTCGCGCTTCCGGTGATCGGGCTCTGGCAGCTCCTCCAGATGCCGGCGGAGTTCTCGCAGACCCTCCAGGTCTTCGACTACACCCTCGAGATCACGCGGATCGACGCGCTCTCCCGGGTCTTCGGCATCGTCTTCCACATCGCCGCCTTCATCGGCGTCCTCTACGCCGCCCACCAACGCGACCCGCTCCAGGCCGCCTCGTCGCTGATCTACGCCGGCGCCGCGATCGCGGCGGTCTTCGCCGGCGATCTCCTCACGCTCTTCGTCTGGTGGGAGCTCACGGCGGTGTCCTCGGTCTTCCTGATCTGGGCGAGCCGGAACGAGCGCGCGCTCCGCGCCGGTCAGCGCTACCTCGTGATCCAGGTCCTGTCCGGACTGCTGCTGCTCGCCGGCGCGATCGACCTCTACGCCCAGTCGGGGTCCCTCGCCTTCGAACACATCGGTCTCGGCTCCCGCGGCGGGCTCCTCGTCTTCCTCGCCTTCGGGATCAAGGCCTGCTTCCCGCTACTGCACGGCTGGATGAAGGACGCCTATCCCGAGGCGACGGTGACGGGCACGGTCTTCCTCTCCGGCTTCACGACCAAGCTCGCGATCTACGCCCTCGCGCGGGGCTACGCCGGGACGGAGATCCTGATTCCGATCGGGGCCGCGATGACCGCGTTCCCGATCTTCTTCGCGGTGATCGAGAACGACCTCCGGCGGGTGCTCTCCTACAGCCTGAACAACCAGCTCGGCTTCATGGTCGTCGGCATCGGCATCGGCACCGAGCTCGCGCTGAACGGCACCGTCGCCCACGTCTTCGCCCACGTGATCTACAAGGCGCTGCTCTTCATGGCGATGGGCGCCGTGCTCTTCCGGGTCGGCACGATCAAGGCGTCGGAGCTCGGCGGACTCTACAAGTCGATGCCCTGGACCGCCGCCTTCTGCATCGTCGGCTCGATCTCGATCTCCGGCTTCCCGCTCACCTCCGGATTCGTCTCGAAGTCGATGGTGATCTCGGCGGCCAACGCGGAACACCTCCTCCTCGCGTCGCTCGTGCTCCTCTTCGCGAGCGCGGGCGTCCTCGATCACTCGGGCATCAAGATCCCCTTCTTCTCGTTCTTCGCCCACGATTCGGGCAAGCGCGTGGAGGAGGCGCCGAAGAACATGCTCGCCGCGATGGCGATCGCGGCCTTCCTCTGCATCGGCATCGGCGTCTACCCCGCGCCGCTCTACGCGATCCTGCCGTACCCCGTCGACTACGCGCCCTACACGGCGACCCACGTCTTCACCGTGCTCCAGCTGCTGATCTTCGCGGCCCTGGGCTTCGTCTTCCTCTGGAAGATGGGCTGGTACCCGCCGGAGCTGCGCTCGACGGTGCTCGACGTCGACTGGATCTGGCGCCGCGCGCTGCCTTCGGTCTGGCGCGGGATCGCGAGCGTGTGGCGCGACGCCCAGAGCACGCTGCTGCTCATCGCCGACGCCGTGCGGCTCCGCGTGCTCGACGTGACCTCCGCGCACCTGTCACCCTGG
>JAUIMK010000021.1 GCA_030432735.1 bacterium | reverse complement strand
CCCGGAGGTTCGCGCTCGCGCGGACGCGCGTCATGTCGGGCCACAGATCCGCCTGCAGGCGCTCGCGCCGGAGTGCGTGCTCGTCGGCGGCCAGCAGCCGCGCGAGCACTCGCTTCGGGACGCTGCCGCTCCATTCTCGATTCGAGACGACCCGCCCGTCGCGCTCGAGCGCGATGCCGCCCAGGCTGTGGATCACGAGCCGGTGCGTCTCGTCGCGCCCCGCTCGCGCCAGGGCCTCGCGGACCCGATCGGACCTCGAACCCGCGCGGTCCGCTTCGACCGCTGCCCAATCGAGCCACGCTTCATCGAGCTCGGCGGCGATCTCCCGGCGACCCGCCCGATCGAGCACTTCGAAGGCGCGCCTAAGCGTCGCCCGGGCGACCTCTTGCCGCCCCTCCGCCCACTCCACCCGCGCCCGCAGGCAGAGCACCGCGTGCTGGCAGGTCGGCAGGTCCGGCTGCTCGATCCGTGCGCCAAAACGATCGAGAAAGGCGCGCGCCCGTGCCGGGTCGCCCGAGTCGGCCAACGTCGCGCAAGCGAGCATCGTGCCGGTGGACCACGAGAGCAGGCGGCCGCGGCGCGCGGACCACGCCTCGTCCCGCTCGAGCGGCGCGAGTGCCGACTGCGCAGCGCTGCGTGCCTCGTCCACGCGGCCGAGCCGCGAGAGCAGACGCGCACGCCCACCCTCGGCGGCCGCGTGCGCCTCCCAGAAATCGCTGCGCGCCGCCAGCGCCGCGGCGCGCTCGTAGGCCCGCAGCGCGGCATCCGGTCGCTGACATCGCTGGTCGTGCTGCGCCCGCACGTAGAGCCCGCGCAGCAGGCTCATCGAGTGCTGGGTGGCCTCGAAGGTCTCGATCGCCTCGTCCAGCCAGGCCGTGACCTCGTCGGGCCGCGTGCCGCGCGCGCCCTCGATCGCCGCGCGCAGGATCAGGAGCGCGCAGTGCGTGACGCCGTGCTCGCGTTGGCCCGGAAGCTCGGCGAGCGATTCGATGCCGCGAAGCGCTTCGTCCCAACGGCCGCTCTGGAAGAGGATCGACGACTGGACGAGGACGATGCCACCGCGTTCGCGTGGATCGTGATCGTAGGTGAGCGCCCGATCCGCGAGACGCAGCGAGGCGCCGTAGCGGCCGAGCAGCATCATGCCGTGTCCGAGCGCCATCACGACGAACCCGCGCAGGATCGGGTCGCGCACCATGCGCCGAAGTCCGAGCGCGCGTCGGAAGAGCGGCCAGCTCTCGTCGAGGCGGTTCTCGTTGATCGCGACCACCGAGAGCTCGTGCAGACACATGAACTCCGCACGGGTGTTGCCCGCCGCCTGATAGGCGGTGGCCGCAGCGCGCAGATGCGAGATCGCGCGCTCGGGATCGCGGCCCGAGAGCAGCAGCCCCTCGAGCGCCTCCAGCGCCGGCTCCGACCTGCGCAACGATTCGGGCAACGCGGCGAGGGCGCGCTCGACGCCGCGACGTCGGCCGCGGGAGAGCCATCGATCGGCGTGATCGGCGAGGAGCCGCACGACGGCGTCTCTCGCCTCCGGCAGCTCGATCGCCGCCACGTCGTGATCGAGGGCGCGCTCGGGCTCGCCGGATTCCTCGAGCGCGCGCGCGACGGCTCGCTGGACCTCGCGCCACTCGGCCTGCCCGCTCCGCCTGCGCATGCGCTCGATCAGCCAGTCCCGCCACAGGTCGTGCACCCCGATCCGCCCGGCTTCGATCGACAGCAGCCCGTCGTCCAGCGCATCATCGATCGCCGCGTCTCCGCCTCGCGCTGCCGCGGCCCGGGCGAGCACGGGTCGCGGGATCGCCCCGGCCACCGCGGCGGTCTCGGCGACCGCGAGCGCGCGCTCCGAGGCGCGACCCGCGAGCTCCGCCGCGATGTACGCGAAGACGTCCTCACGGCCGCCGGTCTCCCGAAGAAAGTCGAGACGCGATCGGGTCGGGATCCCGCCGAGGGCGCGAATCGTGAGCTGCACCGCGATCGCCCAGCCTCGGGTCTGTGCCAGGAGCAGCGCCGCGAGCTCGTCGTCGGGATCGAAGCCGGCGCCCTCGAGGAGCGAGACGATCTGATCGACGCGGAGCGCCAGCTCGTCCGCCCCGACCAGGATCGCGTCGCCCGAGGCGAGGAGTCGAGGGGTCGCGGGCGGCAGGAAGCCGCGCGTACAGAGCACGAAGCGCGCGGAATCGTCCTCGCCGCGCAGGAGCTCGTCGAGCATCGTCACGCTCGGTGAATCGCGCGGCAGACGCTCGAAGCCGTCGAGAAAGAAGACCGGCGGCGAGGCGAGCGAAGCGAGGTCACGCCCGAGCGAACGGGCGACGCGATCCGCCGCGAACGAGACGTCCGGCGACAGCAGTCGGAGGGCGCCCTCACCGAACCTCTCGGCGGAGGACGCCTCGGGGAGCGATGCCCGGATCGACTCGGCGAGGTCCTCGACGAGCGTCGCCGGCTCGGCGTGGGCCGAGCCGAGCGACAGCCAGGCGGCCGGGCGCCCCGCCACCTCGCATCGGGCCGACCAATGCCGCGCGAGGGACGTCTTGCCGTGTCCGCCGGGCGCGGAGACGACGGTCAGGCGGGTCCGCTCGCTCGGCTCGAATCGTCGCGAGAGCGCCCGACGGATCGAGCTGTCGAGATCGAGCTGCATCGGGTCGCCTGCTCCGGGGTACGTCGGTCAGCGTAGCGCCCCGGTAAACGCCTGCGCGAGAAAGGGTTTTTCGTTTGCGATCGGTCAGCGGTCGCCCCGTAGATTCGTGCCGTGCGCGATTCCCACGACACCGAAGCGAGCGGGACCTGGCTCGTGCTGAAGCTCGACGGCGATCCCGCCGCCGAGCTGGCGGGGACGCTCGAGCGGGTGCGCGGCGGCGAGCGGCTGCACTTCCGGTCCGACGTCGAGCTGCTCGAGCTGATCCGGCGCTCGCGACCCGGCCCGGCCGCTCCGCGCCGGCGGGCGGTCTCTGCCGACCCGGAGACGAGCTCGTCGACCGCGGTCGGCTCGAGGCCGGATCCGGTCGATCCGACTGCGCGGGGTCACTGACGGTGCGCCGCCTCGCGACGAGAGAGACGCTCCACGGCACCCGCGACGGGCAGATCCTGATCGACGCGCACGCCGCCGCCCGCTTCGGGCTGAGTGGACGCGAGTCCGCCTGCGCGGCGCTGCTCGGAGACGGACTCGCGCCGCAGGAGATCGCGGATCGACTCGACATCTCGCTGTCCACCGTCGAGAAGCACCTCGTGTCGATCCGCCGGAAGCTCGGCGTGAGCACGACTCTCCAGGCCGTCGTCACGCTCCTCCGTCAACCGTCCCGCCCGGGCGCTCGCCAGCCCGATGCCTTCGGGATCGTCCTGCCCTTCGCCGCCGACCAGAACGCGGCCAGCGACGGCCCCACGCTCGCCCGCTCGCTCCGCGAGGCACCGCGACTCGAGTCGCAGCTCGAGATCCTGCGCGACTCGCTCCGCGAGGACGGCCTCGAAGGACTCTTCTACGCCTTCCTTCCCTTCGCCGCGGCCAGCGCCCGCAAGGGCGATGCGATCCATCGGCGGATCGGGCCGCGCCGTCTGCTGGCCGCGATCGAGGACGGCGCGCAGGGACCCTTCGTGCTCGGCGGACGGCGTCTCTTCGCCGAGCCGGACCGCGCCGTCTTCGTCGACCTCACCCGCGCCTGCGAGCCCGAGATGACCCGGCCCCTCGCCGAGGCCTGCCGGAAGGCGGAGCTCACGCAGGGGATCACGCTCGGCTCGCCCTTCGGCACGGGTTACGTGATCGCGAGCGCCTTCTATCGGGATCGGCGCGACGCTTCGTGTCGCTCCCTGCGAGCGACGCGGCTTCGCGAGCGGATGCTGCTGCTGCAGAACGCGGCCTACTCCTTCGGCTCCCTCGCGAGCACCGCCGGCCTCACCGCGCGCGAGCGCGACCTGCTCGCGATGGTCGCGAGCGGATGCTCCACCCGGGCTGCCGCGCGCGCGCTGCGCTCGAGCGAACGAGCCGTCGGCCAGTGCCTCCGCAACGCGCGCACCAAGCTCCACGCACAGACCACCGCCGAGGCCGTCTCCAAGGCGGTGGCGCTGAACGCGCTGGTTTTCCGCTAGCGATCGAAGGGATCGAACATGCACGGCATCCACGCGACTTCCTGCCTACACGTTGCCGGCCCGCGAGACCGTTCGTGCCGGGATCCGAAAGCGCTTTGCGGAAATCCGCCATATCAAGGGAGGTGTCCGGACGTTAGTCTGGGAGATCCCAGGGAAGGGCAGACCGGGCCGGCGTCAACGAGGCGCCCGCCGACGAGGAACCCGATGCCTTCCCTGATGCCGTTCGCCCTGCTCTACCTCTTCCTATCGACGCTCTCCGCCACGTCCGCCTGGTCCGCCACGATCACGACCGAGGACGGCGTCGGCGCGGACACCTACGTCCGGTGGCGAGAGGATCTGCCCGAGTCCGATACGAATTACGGAGACGCGACGACGCTCCGGACCAAGGATCCCGACGTCCTCAACTCGTCGGGCTTCGGCAACGCGCGCAAGATCTACCTGCGCTTCGACCTCACGGCGATCGACGCCCAGGAGGTCGTCGCCGCGGCGCTCGAGCTGAGCTTCGTGGCCGCGGAACCGGCCGGCACGAACAGCCGCCTCTGGCTCTTCGGCCTCGAAGACGGCCACCCGGGTGAAGGTTGGGGCGAGACGGCGATCACGTGGAACAACGCGCCGGGCAACGCGCAGAGCTGCTGCAGCACCAGCGCCGATGCGGCGTTCCTGGCCGAGGCGATCCGCCCCGACGACGCGGAGGCGTTCGACGTCCTCCGCTTCGCGTCGCCCGAGCTGCTCGACTTCCTGAACGCGGACTCCGACGGACGCGCGACCTTCATCATCACCGGTGCCGGCGGGGGGAACGACGAAGGGATCTTCAACGCGTTCCACTCGAAGGAGACCGGCGCCGTCGATGCGCTTCCGCCGACGCTCGAGCTCACCGTGGTCCCGGAGCCCTCGACCGCGCTGCTCCTCTCGCTCGGCTTGATGTCTCTCTCGTCGATGCGCGAGCGCGCGACCCCCGATCGGCGCGCCCGACGATCGCGGGGCGGAGCGTGAACGGCGTCCGCGAACGAGGCGGGTCGCTGCAGCGCAGCGCGCGCGTGGCCTTCTTCGCTTCGTGGGCGTGCGCGACGATCCTCGGACTCGCGAGCGCGGCGCACGCGCTGTCGATCACGGGAACGCCGGAGCGGCTCGGCGTCGCGCCGGGCGGTGATCCCGCCTGGCGCCTCGACCTCGTGGTGCGCAACGAGACGTTGCCCTTCGCCGTCCACGAGTTCACGATCTTCGTTCCCGACGAGGCGGCGGGCTCGATCTCGCTGGTGAGCGCGCCGGAAGACTGGGACTGGATCGTGATCCAACCGGACCCCTTCCTCCCCGACGACGGCTTCGTCGACGGACTCGCTCTGGGGACCGGCCTCGTGATCGGCGATGCACCGCTCTCGCTCTCCCTCGAGCTGTCCTGGCTCGGCGGGGCGGTGCCCGCCGGACTCACCTTCGACGTCGTGGATCCGACGTCCTTCGAGACGCTGGACCGCGGTAAGGTCGTCGTCGTCCCCGAGGCGAACTCGGCGATCCTCCTCGCGCTCGGCTTCACGGTCCTCGCCGCTCGGAGCCGTGAATGAAGGCGCACCGCCCCCTCGTCCTCCTGCTTCCGCTGCTGCTCGCGTCGATCGCGCCCGCGCAGTGCACGCCGCCGTTCCTCGTCGACGGTCCGCTCCGGTTCGAGTACTGGTTCCCGACGT
This sequence comes from bacterium, assembly GCA_030432735.1. Taxonomy (GTDB): domain Bacteria; phylum Myxococcota_A; class UBA9160; order UBA9160; family UBA4427; genus UBA4427. Next base: position 21,916 of record JAUIMK010000021.1, on the reverse strand, counting down.
CGAAGACCCGCGTCGGGCGGACGACCTTCGAGTTCGAGTACCAGGTGTCCATCCGCAACGCGTCGCAACGCGAGGCGCTGGCGGTGCGCGCGAGCGTCACGTCGTCGGATCCGGCGACGGTGATCGTCGCGGACACGATCGAGTTCGGCGACATCGCGCCCGGGGCGTCGGCGACCTCGCTCGACCGGCTCGTGATTCGCCAGAACAGGGCGACACCCTTGCAGCCCACGGCGCTGGACTGGGAGATCGTGGGGCGGACGGAGGCCGGCCTGCGCCTCGTGGACGAGACCGACGACGTGGCCGACGCGGTTCTCGACGTCCCCCCCGGCACCGGCGTCTCTCCCGCCGCCATCGCCGTCGACGCCGACGGCGCCGCGATCGCGCGCAATCGGCTCGAGGTCTTCGTCACGCGGGACGCGACCTTCGCCGACGCCGAGGCGCTGCTCGCCTCGCTGGGCGCCGAGGTCGAGGCATCGCTCGCCGGCCTGCCGCTGCTGCTGCTTCGCTTCGACGACGTCGGCAGCCTCACCGCGCTCGATGCCGTCGTCGAGTCCCTCGAATCGGACCCACGGGTCGAGACCGTCCTCCGCGTCGGCATGCCCGCCGCCCTCGCGCTCCCGCCCGGCTTCGCGACGGCGGCCGACGTGTCGACCGACCTTCCCTCGATCGTGACCCATCGCCTCCTCCCGGCGCGGAACGCGGCGGCGGCGATGACCGACCCGCCGGACGTCCTCGTGGTCGACTTCTTCGGATTGGGCCCGATCTCGGATCCGCTCAACACGGAGTCCTACTCACCGGACCAGTTCACGTCGCTCCCCCTCCCGCTCCTCGAGAGCTACCTCGGACCCGACACCACTCCGGGCCACGGCTATTCCGTCGTCGGGCCGCTGCTCGGCACCTTCGTCGCCGCCCAGCCGGACGTGCTCCGCAATCGCGTGACCGGAGGATTGGTCGTTCCGACGCCGAGCCTGGACGTCGTCGATGCCGTCCGTGCGAACGGGCTCCTGAGCAGCGCGGCGATGCGATATCGCGCGATCCAGCTCGCGGCCCAGGCACCGGGGCGCGTCGTCCTGAACTGGAGCCTCGGCGCCATCTGCGATGCGTCGATCTCCTGCTTCGAGGCGTTCGATGCGGAGGCCGCCTTCTGGGCGGAATCGGTGCGCGCGGCGGACCTCGAGGACGACCTGCTCGTCGTCGCCGCGGCCGGAAACGAGGGCGTGTCCGTCGAGTTCGCTGGTTCGCTCCAGGTCGCCTCCCTCGATTCCGTGCTCGACGATCCGCTTCGCAACACGCTCGTCGTCGGGAGCGTTTCCGTCGATCCGGACGCGCCGCACGCGCCGCGGTGTCCATCCGCGTTCTCGAATCTGGGCGGGGACCTCTGGGCGGCCGGCGAGTTGGTCCTCACCTACGCGGGACCCGAGGCCGGCTCGACCTACGCGGACGGGACCTCCATCGCCGCGCCCGCGGTGGCCGGGATCGCCGCGTCCGTGTGGGCCGCCGCGCCGGAGCTCCCGGCGCCGGCTCTGGCGGAGCTGCTTCGGGCGACCGCGCGATTCGGCTTCTCCTACGAGGACGAGACCGGATGCACGCCCGATCCCGACGACTACGAGGACACGGGCACCATCGACGCGTACTCGGCGCTGCTTGCCGTCGATCTGGTGGGCGGCGTGGACGCGGATCCCGCCAGCGTCGACGCACCGGTTCGCGCGGCGCTGCTCGACCTGAACGAAGATGGCGCCTTCGACGAGACCGACGTCGCGCTCTTCCTCGACGGCTGGTCCGTGGACCCGGGCGCGCTCGACTACGGCGACACGGACCTCAACGGCGATGGGCGATCCGGCGGCGCGAGCCGAGCGCCGTTCAACCTCGACGCGCTCGAGGAAGAACGGCTGGGCGAACCGGATCTCGACCTGCTCACCGTCGTCTTCGAGAACGAAGGCTTCCGGGAGTTCGACGAGAACGCCGTCCGCGACGACGACATCCTCTGCTACTACACCCAGACGCCGCTCTACAGTGGAAGTCAGTCGGCACTCGAGAGCATCGAGGACTTCCGCTGCCTGCCAGAGCCGGACTCCTGCCTGACCGAGACGCTCGCCGAGGCTTCGGTCAACGACGTCTTCATCGACGGGCCGCTCCCGATGGACGGTCAGGGCATCCCGCGGCGCGATTCGTCGGGCGCCTCTTCTGCCACGGCCAACCTGTCCGGCAGCGCGCCGACTGCTTCGATCGCGGCGACGTCGGACGTCTCGCCGAATCACGCCTCGGTGACGTTCTCGATCACGACCACGGACGAAGACACCCGTGTGATCGCAGACCTCGACACCCGCTACGAGGCCCGGCTCTGCGGGCTGCCGCCGGGGCTCGAGATCACCCCCTCGCTGATGTTCGTTCCGGGTCAGCTGGCGCTCGCCCACGCAGGCCATCACTTCGTCCTGAGAGGAAGCACGCAGGTCGGCGACGGCCCCGGCAACTTCGCGGGCGGGTCGATCGTGCGGCGGCGTTCGATCCAGCTCGGACCGGTCGAGAGCACCGCAGACGGATTCGCGGCGGGGGGCGCGACGACGGTCTCGCTCGATCCCCAGATCGTCGCGGAGAACGGCTCGATCCGCGTCTTCACCCAGCTGCGGATCGACATCGAGGTCGAATCCGACGACCCGGCGCCGCGGACCTCGGCGGCCTCGTACTCGATCGTCGTCGACTACTGAGGCGCGCGGGCAGGATCCCGGCGGATCGGGCGCGGGGGATGGCGCGGGTCGGCCTTCGGCCTCCCTCGTCGCCCCCTGGGGGCAGACCAGATGGGCACGCGCAAGATAGTACATTTTGTACTAAGCTCCCCCGCGTCCTCGTCGAAGAGGCAAAGATCCGTTCCTCTTTCCCCTCGGAGAGCCCATGCCCTCGATCCGAGCCCGGGGCGACCGCTACGAGATTCGCGAGTGCCGCTCGACGGTGCACGGCCCGCGCCAGGTGACCCTCGTGCGCTTCCGAGGCGTGCTGACACCGGACGTGCTCGACGCGGCCGCCGCCCGCGCGCAGCGGCCCTTCGACCCTGACGTCGTGATCGCCCGCGCGAGACGGGCCGGAATCCCGGTGAGCGCGACGCGGCGAAGCGACTCGGCGCGTCGACTGCTCGCCGAGCTGCGCGCGGGCACACCCGTCGACCCGACCCTCGCCGGCCTGCTCCGGGAAGCGCTCGAGCTGCAGGAGCGCCACGCGCTCCCGGACCATCTCGCCGAAGCCGCGGAGTGGATCGGACGGAGCGAAGCCGAGCGCGGGCGGGCGCTGCGCGGGCTCACGCGGGCAGCGAGTCGCGCGGCGCAGGGGCGCGGTGCGCTGCGCGAGCTCCCGCCGGAGCCCTTCCCGCGCTTGCGATCCACACCGGATCGGGACGCGGCGTAGCGGCGCGCCGGGGCGATGCTCCTCGACGAACAGATCGTCGCGCTCGAGCGCGCGTTCGCGGAGGCGGACATCCCCCATGCCTTCGGCGGTGCCCACGCGCTCGCCTACTACGGCAGCATCCGCGCCACCCACGACATCGACGTGAACGTCTTCCTCCCGGTGAGCGAGGTCGACCGCGTCTTCGCCGTGCTCTGGGCGCTCGGGGCGAACGTCGCGAACCCGGGCCTCAAGCGCCTCGCCGAGCGGGACGAGCAGGTCCGGATCCGCTGGGACGCGACGCCGGTCGATCTCTTCTTCGCCTACGACCCGCTCCATCTGAGCTCGATGGAGCGGCGGCGACGCGTCGACTTCTACGGGGACGCGATCCACGTCCTCTCCGCCGAGGACCTGATCGTCTACAAGGCGACCTTCGACCGCCACAAGGACTGGGTCGACATCGCGGGCGTCGTCTTCGCCTGCGAAGCGCCCCTCGATCTCGACTACGTACGCGGCTGGCTCGAACGGATCGACGGACCCGAGCGCAAACGCATCGAGCGCTTCGAACGCGTGGCCGGGAGCGGCGGTGCCGACCTCGGATAGAATTCGGTCGCCCGTATTCGCAGCCGCCCGCAAGAGGAAGAGCATGTCGGAAGCCCGCCATCCCGAGGCCCCCGAGTGGTACCGCAAGGCCCTCGACGTTCCGCGAACCGACGAGACCGTCGAGGTCGACGGCGCCACGATTCATTATCTCGCGTGGGGCGAGCGCGGCCGGCGCGGCCTCGTCTTCGTCCACGGCGGCGGCGCCCATCGTCATTGGTGGACGCACGTCGCCGCGCGTTATGCGAACCGCTTCCGCGTCGCGGCGCTCGACCTCTCGGGCCACGGTGACTCCGACCGCCGCGACCTCTACAGCCTCGAGCAGTGGACGGACGAAGTCATGGCCGTCGTCCGCGACTCCGGCATGGAGGGCCAGCCCGTCGTCGTCGGACATAGCATGGGCGGCTTCGTCACGATCGCGACCTCCGCGCTCCACCCGGACGCGCTCGCGGGCATCGTCGTCTGCGATTCCCCGGTGAGCGCCCCCGATCCGGAGGTCGATGCCCATCGCATGGGCCAGGCCTTCGGCAAGCCGCGGCACTACGCGTCGCGCGAAGAGGCCCTGGCGCGCTTCCGAACGGTCCCGCCCCAGGACCACTACCTCGACTACGTAATGGCCGACGTCGGCTTCCACTCGCTCAAGGAGGAGGCGGAGGGCTGGCGCTGGAAGTTCGACCACAACGCATTCAGTGCGTTCGAGGAGAATCCGCGCGTCGCGGCGCGCCCCTATCTCCCGCGGATCACCTGCCGCATGGCGCTCCTGGCGTCCGAGTGCGGGCTCGTGAACAAGGAGATCGGGCAGTACATGTACGACCTGATGGGGCGCGTGAATCCGGTGATCGAGATCCCCCTCGCGGGGCACCACCTGATGCTCGACCAGCCGCTGCTGCTGATCTCGGCGCTGAACGCGATCCTGGCGGACTGGGACCACTCGGAGCCGATGCGCAGATCGAGTTGACGCTCCGACGTATTTCCCATCGGCGCATCGGCCGAGGGCTCGCCTCTCCCCGGCCGGCCGAGCACCCGACGATCGGCGTGCTGGGCTGCGACGCGACCTCGCTCACGGGCAGGCAGTCGAGGCGCGACCGGATCGCAGGATCGACGCACCTCGCTCGCCTCCCGATTGCGTGGTCAAAACCCATCAAGCGATTGGAGTGGGGACCCGATTCTCCCCCGAATGGAGATGGCCCCCCCGACCACGGAAGAAGAGCTGAAGATCCTCGAGGTCCGGCTGACCCAGCTGAAGCTCGAGTACGAGAAGTACTTCCTGGGTTCGCGTCCGACGGAGCCGGCGCAGCAGCGCTCCGAGGTGCAGAAGACCGTGCTCCGCTTCTCGAACATGCGGATCACGAACACGGCGCAGCGCTTCAAGTTCAACAGCCTGAACGGGCGCTACCAGGCGTTCAAGCGGCAGTGGGACAACACCCTTCGCCAGATCGAAGCGGGGACCTACAAGCGCCACGTCTTCAAGGCGGACCTCCGGGATCGCGAGCGCGGAATCGAGGGGACGTCGCCCGGTGGCGCGCGGGGCCCCGGTGGCGCGGGTGCCGGTGACGGCCGGGCCGAGCTCTTCGAGACCTATCGCGACGCGATGATGGCGACCGGTCAGAACACGAAGGGCCTCACGCCGGAGAAGCTGCAGAAGGCGATCGCCAAGCAGGAAGCGGCCATCAAGAAGAAGTACGGCTGCGACAACGTCGACTTCAAGGTCGTCGTCACCGACGGCAAGGTGAAGCTCAAGGCCGCCGCCGGCTGATTGCCCGCCGGGCGGCCCGTGCGCTTGATCCGCTCCCGCTCCGCTGTTAGGGATGGAGCATGGTGCTGAAGTCCCCCCCGCGCTGGCTCGCCGCCCTCGTCCTCGGATCGATCACGCTCGGGCTCGCCTTCGTGTTGTTCGGGAACCGCGAGGAACCGCCCGCGACGGTGACCGATCACCCCCGGTCGTCCCCGGCACTCGCCGCGGACACGTTCCCCGAGCCGGCGCCGGTCCCTCCGCCGAGCCCGCCCGCCGGCGTCGGCGACGCGATCCTGGACCTCTTCGCGCCGGACGATCCCGCCTGGGCGTGGTCGCGGGTCGACCTCGATGCGCTTCGCGAGGAGATGCCGGAGAACGCGTTCTGGACCCTCGCCGCACCGACGAGCGACCCGCGCGTACGCGAGGAGCGCCGCGAGGCGCGCGAAGCGCAGAATCGCGAATGGGGCCGAATCCTCTCGAACACCGCGCCCGAGTCCGACATCCGCGCCTTCTACGCGGACCGCCAACGAGAATCGAGCGACCTGGTCACGTTCACGACCCGGCTGCTCGACGAATACGGCGCGGTTCTCCCCGATCGCGATCGCGGGCTCGTCGAGCTCTCGCGACGCATGCACCGACAACGCCTCGAAGAGCTCCCGCAGCGACTGCAGGAAGCCCTCGATCGCCGCGCGGCCCACGTCGACGCAGTCGCCGCCTGGAAGGCGGACCAGGCCGCGTTCGGCGACGCGGGCGACGACGACGAGCCCCGCGACTGACGCGCCGCCGTGCCCGCGCGCCGAATCCGGCGAGCGGGCACGACTCCGTAGGCGAATCGGAAAAACGCGCTCCCGCGCAGCGGGCCCGTTTCGCTCCACGTCGCCGCGCGGCCCCCGGCACTGCGGAGAAAAGTGTCTCCCGGTCGCGTGTCGGGTCGAGATCCGACTTCCTTTGAATTCTGACGGCATGATAGGTTGGTCGCGGGTGCAGAACGTGCGCGGGGTCGATGGCGGGCTGGGCGGTCCGCGAGGCGGCCCGCGTCGCTCTTCGATGCGGACCTCGAGAGAGCCGGGGATTCGCGTCGAAGCGAGAGGGGGCCGGGTCATGATGAACGAATGGGTCTTTCGAAAGCTCGCGGCGATGGCGGGCTTCGCATGCGCATCGCTCCTGTCGGTGTCGCCCGTCGCGAGCGCGATCGGCATCGAGGACGTCGTCGACGGGGGCAACGACTACGCCTGGGAGCGGATCGAGATCCCTGGAACCGTCTGCAGCGACGGCTCCCAGTACAAGTTCTTCGTGCACGACGATCTCTCGTCGGACGACCTCGTGCTCTACTTCGAGGGCGGTGGCGCTTGCTGGGACTACGAGTCCTGCAGCGGTCAGCTCGGCATCCTCGGCGCCGCCAACCCGAACGGCATCGCCGACGACTACGTGACCCAGCTGAAGTCGAGCTACGTCTCGCCCGTGATGAACGGGGCGGATCCGGGCCTGCCCCTCCGCTCGAAGGACCCGATCGCGACCGAGGGCTGGGACGTCGTCTTCATGCCCTACTGCACCGGGGACGTGCACGTCGGCAACGAGGTCCAGACCTACACCGACCCGACGGGCCAGAACCCGCCGATCACCTTCCGCCACGCGGGCTTCACCAACACCCAGGCGGCGCTCGCCTATCTCGCGGGCCGCTTCCCGAACATCGACCGGCTCCTCGTCTCCGGCTTCAGCGCCGGCGGCGTGGCGACGGCGGCGGGCTACTACGAAGCGCGCACCACGCTGAACCCGAACGCGGGCTTCATGCTCAACGACTCGGGGCCGCTCTTTCCGGCGGACAGCGCGAACGACAACTCCCGACCGCTGCACGACACGATCACCGACGCCTGGGGGCTCGAGACCGTCTTCGCGGCCCTGCCCGCGACCTTCGACATCGACGACTACGGCAGCGCCACCGATCTCGTCGCGACGGAGTTCCCGAACGATCAGCTCGCGTACACGGGCTACTCGAGCGACTTCAACTTCTCCCGCTTCTCGTACGAACGCTTCTATCCAAACCTCAGCCAGGCCGACATCCTCGCCCTCTGGCGCGAGGACCAGGCCGAGCTGATCGACGAGATGAACGACCACCCGAACTTCAGCTACTCGATTCCCTGGGCGCGCCAGATCAACGACAGCCACTGCTCGACGATCATCACCTTCATCGGAAGCCACTCGTGCCCGAACGTGCGCAAGAAGAAGTGGTACGAGTTCTGGCAGTGGCCGTGGAGCCAGAGCTGGAAGTGCCCGGGTGGCGTCGCCCAGTATGGAATGGACAAGTTCATCGACCGCTGGATCGAGAACGGTCACGTGATCCGCTGGGTCGAGCCGTGGAACGAGTACAACCTCGAGGATCCGGGCATCCAGGTCGTCGCGCCGCTGATCGACGCGGCGATCAGCGGGAACTGAAGCCGGACGTGAGACGGGCGCGAACGCGTTTCCGATCGTTCGCGCTGATCGCGGCGATGGCGGCCTTCGCCTCGGGCGGAGGCGCCATTGCCGCGGAGAGGGCCGCGGAAGCTGCCACGGAGCGTGCCGCGAGAAGTGCCGGGGACCCGGCCGAGGACGTCCGGCCGGGCTACGTGAACCGGGCGATGGGCATGGGCGAGGTCCGCAAGCCCGAGCGCTTCACGCGGGAGCAGCGCTTGCTCCATGCGGTCCGGACGAACGACCGCGCGACCGTCGAACGGGCGCTCGAGCTCGGTGTGGACGTGGAGAGCCGAGACGATCTGGGTCGGAGCGCGTTGCTCCTCGCGGCGCGGGACGCGCAGGACCCGGCGCTCGTGACCTTCCTCTACGAGCAGGGCGCGCAGGTCGACCGCGCCGACACCGGCGGGCGAACCGCACTCTCGTGGGCCGCGGCGCGTGGACGCCTGGATCTGATGCGCGTGCTCGTCGACGCGGGCGCGGAGGTCGACTCCGTCGATGGCCAGGGTCGGACGCCGCTCTTCTACGCGGCGATCGGCGACCATGCGGAGGCGGTGCGCTTCCTCGCCGATCGCGGCGCCGCGATCGACGTCCGCGACCGGCGGCAGGAGACGCCGCTGATCGGCGCGTGCGCGAAGGCGGCGAACGACGCGGCCGGCGCGCTCCTCGAGCTCGGTGCGGATCCCAACGCTCGGGATTCTCGCGGCCGAACGCCACGGGATCGCGCGCGAGGGATGGCGCCCGCTTGCGCGCTGATCTCCGCGGAGCCCGATCGCCCGCCTCGATGAATCGATTCGGCGCGGCGCTGCTCGCCGTCGCGGGCGGGAGCGCCTACGGCTGCGCGCAGGTCGGGATCGGGATCTGGCCCCTCGCGTTCGTGTGTCTCGCGATCGGGTGGTCCGGGCTCGAGAAGGGCCGCCTCGTCGATGGCTTCGCGCGCGGCTTCGTCTTCGGTGCCACGGCCTACCTCATCGCGATGAGCTGGCTGCTCCCGACGGCCTCGCGCTTCGCGGGCACCGAGAGCGAGCTCTCGCTCGTGGGCCTGGCGCTCTGGCTCGCGCAAGGTGCCTGGATCGCGCTCGGGTTCGGCGCCGCGTTCGCGTCGACGGCAGCGCTGCTTCGGCGCGGAGGGCCGATCGTCCTGGCAGGCCCCCTCACCCTCGTCGGTGTCGAGTGGCTCCAGCCGCAGGTCTTCGGTGCGGGCATCGGCGCCACCCTCGCGACCGTCCCGCTCCTGGCCCAGCCGGCCGCCGTCGGGGGGCCGCTCCTGCTCACGACGGTCGTCGCCCTCACGAACGCGCTGCTCCTCGACGCGCTTCGATCCGCGGGGCGGAGGCGCGTGCGAAGCGCGGCGCTGGCTACGCTTCTGGTCGGCGGGGTCGCGCTGCTGGGCGCCCTCCGGCTCGCCGCCTTCGATCGTTCGCGCGACGACGGGCCCTCTCTCCGGATCGGGGTCGTCCAGGCGAACATCGACCCCCTCGCCTCACGCGTCGACGCCGGACCGAGCCATGCGGCGCATCTCGCGGCGAGCCGGGCGCTGCTCGAGGGCGGCGAGGTGGACCTGCTGATCTGGTCCGAGGGGGCGTATGCGCGAGCGCTGCCCGGAACGCTCCCGCTCGACGGGCAGCCCATCCGGAACGACCTCGCGGTTCCGCTCCTCTTCGGCGCGAACCGTCGAACGAGCGACCCGAGCAGACGCGGCGCGCGAAACGCGGCCTTCCTGATCGGCGAGGAAGGGCGGATCGCGCAGGCCTACGACAAGCGTCGACTCGTCCCGCTCGCGGAGTCCCCGTTGAGCGAGGGGTTCGAGACGTGGCGGCGGCGTTTCGTGCCGAACGCGCGGCGCTTCGTCGCCGGGGACGAGCCGGTCTCGCTCGCGCTCGGTCCCCATCGGCTCGCGACGCCGATCTGCTACGAGGTGACCCACGCGGCGGACGTGGCCGCGTTGGTCGACGAGGGCGGGGCCACGGCGATCGTCACGCTGGCCGACGATGGATGGTTCGGCGAGTCGCGGGAGCCGGCGATGCATCTCGCGCTCGCCCGACTGCGGGCGATCGAGCAGGGACGTTGGCTCGTTCGCGCCGCGATGCACGGTCCCTCCGCGGTGGTCGATCCGGGGGGTCGGGTGCGCGCGCGCACGCGGGCCTTCGAGGCGGCGACGCTCCGCGCGACGATCCATTCACGGACGACGCGGACGCCGTATGCGCGCTTCGGCGACGCGCCGGTCGTCGCGGCCTGGCTCGTCGCCGCGCTCGGGCAGGCGCTTCGGCGACCCGCGCGCGACTAGTCCGGCGCCTTCACGCGATTCGCGATCGCCGGCACCGTCGCGAGGTACTCGGCGATCGCCTCGAGCTCCGACGTCGGCAGCTCCGCATAGCCGTGCTCGATCACCTCGGACATCAGCCCCTGCGTATCGTCGCCGTCGGGCTTGATTCCCATTTGCAGGTACCAGACGAGATCCGCCCGGGACCACGTGCCGATCCCCGTCTCCTCGTGCGGCGTGATGTTCGGCGCGAGCTGACCCTCCGGGCCTTCGACGGAGCCGGCCAGGGACATCGCCGCATTCAGTCCGCCCGTCAGCGTCCGCGGCGTATGGCACTCGCCGCAATGCGCCGCCGCCTCGACGAGATAGCGCCCTCGGCGCCACGCCTCGCTTCGTTCCGGCGCGGCATCGAAGGTCTTCGGCGTGAAGTTCACGAGCTTCCAGCCCGCGACGGAGACGCGCCAGGAGAACGGAAAGGGCGCGTCCGGCGCACGGTTGGCGCGGCGGATCGCGGGGCGCGACTTCAGGTACGCGAACATGTCCGCGAGGTCCTCGTCGCGGAGACCCGAGAACGACGGATAGGGAAACGTCGGGAAGTAGTGCTCCCCTTCCGGCGACAGCCCCTCGCGCATCGCGCGCACGAAGTCGGCGAGGGTCCAGCCTCCGATCCCCGTTCCGACGTCCGGCGTCACGTTCGAGCTGTAGAAGACACCGAACGGCGTCTCCATCGCCCGCCCGCCCGCGAGCTCCGGCGCCTCGGCCCCTTCGCCCGGGTAGTTCGTGTGGCAGGTACAGCCGCCGGTCGCGCGGAAGATCTGCTCCCCCCGACCGACGTCCCCCGCGATCGCGTCGAGGGAGCGCGCTCCGTCGTCGGCGCTGGCCTGCGCGCCTGAGAGCAGCAGCGCGACGACGACGGCGGAGAGCCAGCGGGTGTCCATCCGAACGTCCTACTTGTTCTTGTAGGATTCTTCCTTGGGCTTGCGGAAGGGCTTGTGGCAACCGCCGCAGCTCTTCCCGAGGCCGCGCATCGCGGGACCGACGGCGCCCGGATCGTCGCCTTCCGCCGCCGCCGCGAGGGCGCGCGCCGCCTCTTCGTAGTCCGAGATCGCCTTCTCGAACTCGGCCCAGTCGCGCCAGATCTCGGGCTTCGCGTCCGTCGCGCCCTCCGTGAGCGGGTTCCTGAAGGCGGGAGCGATCAGCGCCGCAGCGTCCGCCATCTGTCCGGCATGGTTCGCGACACCGCCCGGAACCTCGAGCTGGTTCTTCAGGATGTCGCTGATCGCGCCCATGTTCGATCCGATCGTCGACATGAGCTTCTGGCGGTACTCGATCTCGGCCTGGCCCGGCGTGGGCGTCTCGGCGGAGACGAGCGACGCAGACGAGAGGACCGCGCCGACGAGCGACGAAGCGACGAGAAAGACACGAAGCGAACCGGTACGAACCATCGAGACCTCCGATCGGGGGATGCCCGCAAGGGAAGCACAACCCCTCGGACGCGTCAGGATCCGAACGTGATCATCGACAAGAACGGATGTTCACCGCGGGCCTCGCCGCGATTCAGGCGGACGATTCGGGATCGGAGTGCAGGAGCGCCTTGCCGCCACTCGCCGCACGAAGCGCCGCACCGGCGTTGCGCGCGGGCCGAGGGCCGTGGAGCGGTACGAGCGCTTCGGCGCTGACCTCGATTTCCCTGCCGAATCGCGCGTCTTCGCACGCGTAGCCGGACGCTTCGACCGCCTCGACGAGCGCTTCGATCACGCGCTCCGGCGTGAGCGTGGCGTCGAAATCGGCGACCCCGCCCGCCGTCTCGGGCCGGAACTCCAGCTCGAGGGCTTCGTAGATGGGGACGAGGACCTCGCGCAAGGCGGCGGTCTGCGAAACGGTGAGGACGCCGCCGACGTGCGCTGCGCCGCGCACGACACGCTGGCCGACCCCCATGACCTTCACGCGCCCGCCGATGTTCACGCTGTACTCGCCCGGACAGTATTCGCCGGGGACCTCCCCCACGCGGGCGTCGAGTCCGAGCCGCTCGAGCGCGTCGACGATCCAGCCGGTCAATCGCTCGAAGCGAGGCTGGATGTGGAGGTGGGCCTCCGGGTCCGGAGAGGCCCACGCGAACGCGACGCTCGACTGGAGGAACACCGCAGCGTGTCCCCCCGCCAGGCGGGTGACGGGGACGAAGCCGGCCTCCCGCGCGAGCTCGACGGCCCGCTCGAAGCCGGGGCGACGCGCGTCCAGGCTCGAGAAGAGCAGCGCATCGTCCGGCGCGTAGAGGCGCAGGCTCTCTCCGCGCGCACCCGTCCCGACGGAGCGCAGCATCGCGTGGGACACCGCCGTGTCGAAGACGGCGCGTCCCGGGAAGCGGTCGCGGTGGAGCTGGAGCGGCTTGCGTTCGACCGACGCGCTCAGCGGCTCGCCACGTCGAGCTCGAGCTCGGCCCGGGAGACGACGCCCGCGAGGCGCGCACGCTCACCGGCGTTCTCGTCGTCGTCGGGCAGCGCCGCCAGCTGTTCGTCGGCCTCCGCCTTCGCCGCCTCGACCGCGCTCGCGTCGACCTTGCTCGCGAGGGTGCACGAATCGACGAGCACCACGCAGCGCTTGCCATCGACCTCGGCGAAGCCGCTGGTGATCGCCGCCCACTCGTTCCCGGAGTCGCGGATGATCTGCATCGGCCCGAGCTGCAGCGGCGTCAGGAACCGCTCATGACTCTCGAGCACACCGAACTCCCCGGCTTCCCCGGGCAGCACGACCTGCTGAACGGTCTCCGAGAGCGCCTCGCCTTCCGGCGTCACAACCACGAGTTCGATAGCCATAAATCCGTTTCTCGATCCCGAAGAGCTTCGCTGCTTCGATCCATTGGGCGCCCGTCGAACGGCCCCGATCAGCTTGCCGTTCCGGCCTGTCCTCGCGGCCAAAGGCCGCGAAAGTAAAGAGTCCTGCCGTGCGCCATCGGCGCACGAGAGCAGGCGTTCCCGCCCGCTGCTGCTAGGACAACGTCTTCGCCTTTTCGACCGCCGAAGCAATGTCGCCGACCATGTAGAAGGCCTGCTCCGGAAGATCATCGTGCTTGCCGTCGAGGATCTCGCGGAAGCCGCGGATCGTGTCCTCGAGTCGGACGTAGACGCCGGGCGTGCCGGTGAACTGCTCCGCGACGTGGAAGGGCTGCGAGAGGAAGCGCTGGATCTTGCGCGCGCGCGCGACCGTCAGCTTGTCCTCTTCCGAGAGCTCGTCCATGCCGAGGATGGCGATGATGTCCTGCAGGTCCTTGTACGCCTGGAGCGTCGACTGGACGCCGCGGGCGACCTCGTAGTGCTCGTCGCCGACGACCTGCGGATCGAGGATCCGGCTCGTGGAGTCGAGCGGGTCGACCGCCGGGTAGATGCCGATCTCCGTCAGGGAGCGGTCGAGCACCGTCGTCGCGTCGAGGTGCGTGAACGCCGTCGCCGGCGCCGGGTCGGTGAGGTCATCCGCGGGGACGTAGATCGCCTGCACCGAGGTGATCGAGCCCTTGTTGGTCGAGGTGATCCGCTCCTGGAGCTCACCCATGTCCGTCGCAAGCGTAGGTTGATAGCCGACCGCCGAGGGGATGCGGCCGAGGAGCGCCGACACCTCGGATCCCGCCTGCGTGAAGCGGAAGATGTTGTCCACGAAGAGGAGCACGTCCTTGCCCTCTTCGTCGCGGAAGTACTCGGCGGCCGTCAGACCCGTGAGGCCGACGCGCGCACGCGCTCCCGGCGGCTCGTTCATCTGGCCGTAGACCAGCGCCGCCTTGTCGAGAACGGTCGAGCCATCCGAGAGCACCGAGTCCTGCATCTCGTGCCAGAGGTCGTTGCCCTCACGCGTTCGCTCACCCACGCCCGCGAAGACGGAGTAGCCGGAGTGCTCCTTCGCGATGTTGTTGATGAGCTCCATGATGACGACCGTCTTGCCGACGCCGGCGCCGCCGAAGAGGCCGACCTTGCCGCCCTTGTTGTAGGGCGCGATCAGGTCGACGACCTTGATGCCCGTCTCGAGCACCTCGACCGAAGTCGACTGGTCGACGAACTCGGGCGCGGGGCGGTGGATCGGGTAGGTCATCTTGGCGTCGATCGGGCCGCGCTCGTCGACGGGCTCGCCGACGACGTTCATGATCCGGCCGAGGGTCTCGGGACCGACGGGAATGCTGATCGGGGCGCCGGTGTTGAACACGTCCTGACCGCGGCGGAGACCGTCGGTCGTGTCCATGGCGATCGTGCGCACGGTCTTCTCGCCGAGGTGGAGGGCCACCTCGATGATGAGGTTGTCCGCGCGGTCGTCGATGGCGGGGTTCGTCGTCTTGAGGGCGGTCATGATCTCCGGGAGGTCACCGCTCTCGAACTCGACGTCGACCACCGGGCCCATCACCTGGACGATCTTGCCATTGCTCATTCTGTCTTCTCCTCACACACAGCCCGCTACTCGGTCACTCTCAGCTGTGCGGTTCGTCCTGTCTTCGCGGCCAAAGGCCGCGAAAGTAAAGAATCGTCATGCGCGCTCCGCGCGCATCGAAATCGTCGGCTCCGCTGTCCCTATTCCAACGCCTGAGCGCCGGTGACGATTTCCACCAGCTCGCCGGTGATCGCGGCCTGACGCGCACGGTTGTACTCGAGGGTGAGCTTCTCGATCAGCTCTTCCGTGTTCTTCGTCGCCGCTTCCATCGCCGTCATTCGCGCGGCGTGCTCGCCGGCCTGGTTCTCGAGCAGCGCCCGGAACACCTCGATCTCGACCGCCTTGGGCACGAGCGCCTTGAGCAGCGCCTCGGGATCGGGCTCGATCTCGTAGCCCCCGGCGTCCTCGCCCTCGGCCGGGGCCGCGGCCGCTTCGGTGTCTTCGACTTCCGGCGGCGTGAAGGGCAGGAGCTGCGTGCGGATCGGCTTCTGCGTCATCGTCGAGACGAACTCGCTGAAGACCAGGATCACCTCGTCGAGATCACCAGCCGCATAACGTCGCGCGAGCTCGCGTGCGACGTCCGCCGCCTGCTGGTAGTCGACGTCGCCATCGATCGGCGCGCTGTGGTTGATCTGGCTCCGGCGGCGGCGGGAGAAGTACTCGCCGGCCTTCTTGCCGAGGAGCGTGAGGCCCACCGTCTCGAACTCGCCCGCGCGCGCCTTGAGCACCGCTTCGGCTTCCTTCAGCACCGCCGAGTTGAACGCGCCCGCGAGGCCGCGATCGGAGGTGATCACGACGAGCTCGAGGCTCTTGCGTTCTTCGTGCACGTCGAGGAGCGGATGTCCCTCCTCGAGGGAGCCCTTCGAGACTTCCTCGAGGGTCGACCGCATCCGCGTGGCGTAGGGCCGCGCGTTCTCGATCGACTCCTGCGCCCGGCGCAGCTTGGCCGCGGCCACCATCTTCATGGCGGACGTGATCTTCTGCGTCGACTGGACGCTGACGATGCGTCGCTTGATGTCTCGTAGGTTCGCCACTTGCTAGGCCGCCTCTCCTGCGGTGGCGGTCGCGCCCTTGGCCTGGGTCGGCTGGAAGATGGTCGCGAACTCGTCGAGGGCCGCGATCAGCTTCTGCTCGGTCGCGTCCTCGAACTTTCCGCTGCTCTTGATCTCCGTCAGGATGTCGCTCTTGTTCGCGCGCATCCAGTCGAGCATCTCGCGCTCGTAGCGGAGCACGTCATTCAGCTCGAGCTTGCGGATCCAGGACGGGCGGTTGTTCTCGGGCTGCGGCGTGGAGGCGTAGATCGAGACGACCTGCTCCTCCATCTGCAGCGGCGAGTACTGACCCTGCTTCAAGATCTCCGTCTGGCGCTCACCGTTCGCGAGCTGCTCCTGGGTCGCGGCGTCGAGGTCCGAGCCGAACTGCGCGAAGGCCGCCATCTCGCGGTACTGCGCCAGGTTCAGCTTGAGCTGACCGGCGACCGACTTCGTGGCCTTCTCCTGCGCGGCGCCACCCACGCGCGACACCGAGAGGCCGACGTTGATGGCGGGACGGATGCCCGAGTTGAAGAGGTCGGTCTCGAGGAAGATCTGCCCGTCCGTGATCGAGATGACGTTCGTCGGGATGTAGGCGGAGACGTCGCCGCCCTGGGTCTCGATGATCGGGAGGGCCGTGATCGACCCGCCGCCCAGATCGTCGTTCAATTTGCAGGCGCGCTCGAGGAGCCGCGAGTGGACGTAGAAGACGTCGCCCGGGTACGCCTCGCGGCCCGGCGGCCGGCGGAGGAGCAGCGAAAGCTGGCGATAGGCAACGGCCTGCTTCGAGAGATCATCGTAGACGATGAGCACGTGCTTGCCGTTGTGGCCGAAGTGTTCAGCCATGGTCACGCCCGTATAGGGCGAAATGTACTGGAGCGGGGCCGGATCCGACGCCGTCGCGGCGACGACGATCGTGTAGTCCATCGCGCCGTGCTGCTTCAACTTGTCCGTCACCTGCGCCACGGTCGACTGCTTCTGGCCGGTCGCGACGTAGACGCAGATCACGTCCTTGCCCTTCTGGTTGATGATCGTGTCGAGCGCGATCGCGGTCTTGCCCGTCTGGCGGTCGCCGATGATCAGCTCGCGCTGTCCGCGGCCGATCGGGACCATCGCGTCGACGGCCTTGATGCCCGTCGCCATCGACTCGTCCACCGACTTGCGCGCCACGATGCCGGGCGCCTTGAGCTCGACCTGGCGGGTCGCTTCGGCTTCGATCGGGCCCTGTCCGTCGATCGGGACGCCGAGGGCGTCGACCACACGACCGAGCAGCGCCTCACCGACGGGGACCTCGATGATGCGGCCGGTTCGGCGAACGAGGTCGCCTTCCTTCACACCGCGGCCGGAGCCCATGATCGCGACACCGACGTTGTCCTCTTCGAGGTTGAGGACCATTCCGCGCAGGCCGCCGTCGAACTCGACCAGCTCGCCGGCCAGCGCGTTGTCGAGGCCGTAGACGCGAGCGATACCGTCACCGGCGTTCAGGACCGTGCCGGTCTCGGCGACGTCGATCTCGCGATCGTAGTCCTTGATCTCCCGCTTGAGGATGTCGGTGATCTCTCCGGGCTTGATGTCCATCTTTCAGGATCCCTTCGTGGGGTGTTGTCCGTCTTCCGTCTCGGATGCGTCGGAAGCGTCCGAGGGTTCGGAGTCGTTGGATGGGTAGATAGAGGAGGAAGTCGTTCAGGCCGACTTCTTGAGCGTGTTGCGGAGCTGTCCGAGCTGGGTGCGCAGGCTGCCGTCGAAGACGAGGTCGCCGACCTTGGCGATCGCCCCTCCGATCAGCGACGGATCCACCTCGACCTCGAGTCGGACCTCCTGCCCGGTCCGCTCCGAGAGCGCGCGGCGCAGGCGGTCCTTGCGGCGATCGTCGAGGGGGCTCGCCGACACGACCTCGGCGGTCACCATGCCTTCGGCGGCATCCGCGAGCTCGCCGTAGGCTTCGACGATCGCGGCGAAATCGATCAGGCGTCGCTGGTCGATCAGGAATGCGACGAAGTTCCGCACGAGGGGGCTCACGCCGATGCCTTCGCCGATCGCGCGGAGTGCGGCCTTCCGCTCGTCGGCGGGATGCATCGGCGTCAGCAGCGCGGATCGCGCCTCGCGGTTTCCTTCGAAGAGCGATTCGAGGTTCTCGATCTCGGCGCGAACCTCGCGGTGGCGGTGCTCGTCCTGGGCCAGGCCGAAGAGGGCCTTCGCATAACGATGGGCGGCTCCACCCTTCATCCGTTCGCTCCTTCCGCGGCGCTGCTCGCGGTGTTGCCAGGCTCGACGCGGGTGATGAACTCGTCCATCAGTCGCTCCCGGTCACCCTCGCTCACCGTCTCGGTCAGCTTCCGGGCGGCGATCTCGAGGGCCAGCTCTGCGGCTTCCGCGCGAAGCTCCGTCTGGGCGCGTCGCAGCTCCTGGTCGACGGCGGCGCGGGCATCGGACCGGATGCGGTCCGCCGTGGCGCGGGCTTCCGAGAGGATCCGCTCGGACTCCTGCTCGGCTCGGCGTGACGCGGCTTCGCGGATCTCTTCGACTTCGCTCGAGAGGTCGACGAGTCGTCGCTGGAGCTCGGCGTTCCGCTGCTCCGCCGCGGTCAGGAGCTGGGCGGCTTCTGAGAGATTGGACTGGATGCCTTCCCGGCGGCTCTTGAAGAATTCGGTGATCGGTCCGCGACCGAAGTAGACGATCAGGCCGACGACGATGAGCAGGTTGAGGCCCTGGTAGATGGCTTCCTTCACCGGGTCGTGGTCGGCGCCGCCACCGCCAGCTGCGTGTGCGACACCGGAAAGTGTCGTGGAGGCCAGGACGAGGAGGACTCCGCTCCAGCGCATCTTGTGGGTCATGTGATTCATCGCAGTCATCCGCTCGCGTTCGCCCTGCCCCTTCGTGGATACGCGCGCGCTGCCCAGCTCGTCGCGACCCGCGAAGGGTCCGCGGTCCGAGGCGGACGGACGCTCCGTGGGAAGGCCGCCGCTCATTGGGTCAGCGTCCTTCCGAGGACCTGCTCCGCAGCGGCGGTCGCGAGATCCTCGGCACTCGCACGCAGGGTCGCGCGGGCTTCTTCGAGGGATTGGTTGAGTTCACCGCGGGCGCGCTCGAGCTCCTGCTCGGCGTCGCTCCGCGCCTGGGTCGTGAGGTTCGCCTGCTCGTCGCGCGCGCTCGCGAGGGCGGTCTGTCGCTCGCTCTCGGACTGGCTGCGCGCCTCGCGGATCGCCGTCTCGTACCGGTCGAGCACGCTGTCCGCCTCGGCCTCGAGCTGCTTCGATCGCTCGCGCGCGCCCTGGATGCGGTCGGCGCGCTCGTCGAGTGCGCGGAAGATCGGCTGGAACATCAGCGCGTTGAGGGGGAAGATCAGGACGACGAAGCCGATCAGCATGATCCACAGCTTGCCGAGACCGTGGCCCAGGGCCGGCACGAGACCGAAGAGTCCGGCGTCCGGGATCAGCACGAGCTCTTCGGCGGCCGCGGCAGGGAGCGCAACCGCGAGAGTGAAGGCGAGCGCGACCGTAGCGAGGGCGATGGCCGTAGAGAGGCGGCCGTGTCCGTCGGCGCGGCTTGGTCGCGGTCGGGGACTAAGAGAACGAAGGCTCTTCACGTTTCGCTTTCCCGTTGAGTCGTGTGGAGTCTGGATCGGACGTTCGGCTCGCGTGCGGGCAGCGTCATCGCGTGCAACGCGGTCGTCGTTCCGTCTGTATCTGGTTCGGTCGTCGATCCGGACGATCGCGGTCGAGGGTCGCATCGGGCGGGCGATCGCGACTGCGAGCTTCGAAAGCACCGGCGGCGTTCGAGGTTTCGCGGAATCTGGCTCGCACGTCTCGCGCCGCACCGGCGAGGCCGCCCGGGTGCAGGTGGGGTGGATACCACGAAACACGGGACGCTCGCACCGCGTACGCCGGAGCCGCAACGATTTGTTGACTGATCGGGCCGGAGCTCGCGACGCCACCCACCTCGAGGGCGGGCGAGTCGCTGGCCGCCGGGATTCTTGCATCGCCCGGGACGCGAATCAACCGCGCGAGGACGTGGAATCAGACGGTCGCCGGGCCGCTCGCCGCATCGGCGGTCGGCGCGGCTCGCGGAGCGCGAGGGGCGGCGCCAGGGCAGGTGCTTGCGCCCGGAATCGGGGGCGTCGCTCAGCGCCCGATCCGGGCCTCGCCGTTCCAGATCGCGTCGTCGTCGACCTCGAGGACCGGCGCTTCGAGGTCCCCTTCGAAATGGGTGCCGGGGCCGAGGCGGGCTCGGCTCCGGGCCTGGACGGTGCCGACGATGCGGCCGGCGCTCTCCAGGGTGTCGCAGTCGATGGGGCCTTCGATGACGGCGGTCGGCTCGAGGTGGAGGGTGCCGGGGCCGCGGAGCGTGCCGATCACCGCGCCGGCGATTCGGGTGTGGCCGACGACGGCGATCTGTCCCTCGAAGAGGCCTTCTTCGGGGACGAGGGGCGGGCCGTCGGCGTGGTGGGTTGCGGCCGACTCCTGGCGTGCGGGGTGGGAGGGCTCGCTCATTCCGCTTCGCCCAGCAGCATCGCGCCGAGGCGTTCGAGGTCCTCGAGATTGAAGTAGTTGATCTCGAGACGTCCGCCGCCCTTGGCGTTCGGGTGCAGCGTGACCCGGGTCTGGAGGCGTCGTTCGATCCGTTCCACGTACGCGCGGGTGTCGGGATCGAGCTCGGGGGTGCTTGCCTTCGGCTCGCGCGGGGTCGTTGTTCGGCTTCCCCCACCATTGAGCTCGCGGGCTGCGCGCTCGGACGCGCGTACGGACAAGGACTCGGACAGGATTCGTGCTCGAAGGGCCTCCCGCGCTTCCAGGTCACCGACCTGCAACAGCGCCTTCGCGTGGCCCATGCTCAGATGGCCATTCTCGACATCGGTCTGGATCCCGCGACTCAGATCGAGGAGGCGGATGTGGTTGGAGACGGACGACCGGTCCATCGACACCTTCCGCCCGATGTCGTCCTGGGTGTGCCCCGCGTCGGCGAGGGCCTGATAGGCGTGGGCGAGCTCGATCGGGTTGAGGTCCTGGCGCTGGACGTTCTCGACGATCGCGAGCTCGAGGCGGTCGTCGGGGTCGACGTCCAGGATCACCGCCGGAATTCGCGTGCGCCCTGCGAGTTGGCTCGCGCGGAATCGGCGCTCGCCCATGATCAGCTCGTATCGCTCATCGGCGCGGCGGACGACCACGGGCTGGAGGACGCCATGCTGACCGATCGATTCGGCGAGCTGCTGGAGCGCAGCGGGGTCGAACTCGCGGCGAGGCTGCTCCGGGTTCGGATCGATCAGCGCGATATCGAGCTCCTGAGGCCCCGTACCGACGGAATCCGCTTGCGAGGTACGCAGATCTGTGTCGACACCAGAATGTGTCGGGAGCGCGGTCTGGGGCGACTGGGGCCGAGCTGGATTCGGCGGCGCGGGGGATTCGGCGGTCTGGGGCGGGCTGGAGATCAGCGCGCCGAGGCCGCGACCTAGGGCACTTCGCTTCTGGCTCATTTCTGGATTCCTCTGCGCGCGAGGCGCATTCGCGAGGGAGGAGGGTCGTTAGCGCCCCGGCGTCAACGTCGGGGCGGCGTCCTTCGCGGGGGTCGGCGTCGCGCTGGAAGGAGCCCGTGCCCCGCTGCTCGGCGAAGTGATCTCTTCAGGCTCGTGCTGGACGACTGGCAGCGTCGGCGGACGACGAGGCGCCTCCTTGATCGCGAGCTGCGTCAGCAGCTCCTCGGCGAGCTTCTGGTAGGCAACGGCGCCCTTCGAGTGGATGTCGTAGAGGAGGATCGGCTGGCCGTGGCTCGGGGCCTCCGAGAGACGGACGTTCCTCGGAATCCGCGTTCGGTAGACCTTCTCGCCGAAGTGGCTCCGGACCTCGGCTTCGACCTGGCGAGCGAGGTTGTTCCGCTGGTCCGCCATCGTGAGGACGATGCCCTGGATTCCGAGTCGGGGATTCAGCTGCTGGCGGACGAGCTCGACGGTCTCCGTGAGGTTCGCGAGGCCCTCGAGTGCGTAGTACTCGCATTGCAGTGGGATCAGGACGGCATCGGCGGCGGACAAGGCGTTGAGCGTCAGGAGACCGAGGGAGGGAGGGC
>JAUIMK010000020.1 GCA_030432735.1 bacterium | reverse complement strand
GAGGTCAGCTCGACGCCGCTCACCGCGCCCGTGCCGAGCGCCGCCGGCTCGAGCCCCGTCGTGATGACGAGCGCCGTGATCGAGCAGACGATCACGGTGTCGATGAAGGGCTCGAGCATGGCGACGAAGCCCTGGGTGAGCGGCTCGCTCGTCTTGACCGCGGAGTGCGCGATCGACGAGGAGCCGATCCCGGCTTCGTTGGAGAACGCGGCGCGGCGGAACCCCAGGACGACGACGCCGAGCACGCCGCCCATCGCGCCGGCGGGAGAGAACGCCTCGGAGACGATCCGAAGGAGGGCGTCGGGCACCCGGTCGATGTTGCTGCCGATCACGAAGAGGCCGGTCGTGATGTAGAGGAAGGCCATGGCGGGCACGAGGCCCGACGTCACGCGGGCGATGACGCGGATCCCACCGAGGATGACCGCCGCGATGCTGACGGCGAGGAACGAGCCGAAGATCCAGCCTTGTCCGTGGGCGAAGCTCTCGGACTCCCCGGTCGCGGCGACGAACTGGACGAAGGCCTGGTTCGCCTGGAACATGCCGACGCCGACGCTGCCGAACACGACGCAGACGCCGTAGTAGAGGGCGAGCCCGCGCCCGAGCCTCCACCAGCCGCGCTCGGCGAGGCCACGCTCGAGGAAGTACATGGGCCCACCGGACACGGTTCCGTCCGGGTTCTCGCGGCGGTACTTCACGCCGAGGGTGCACTCGGCGAACTTGGAGGCCATGCCGAGGAAGCCGGCGACGACGAGCCAGAAGGCCGCACCGGCGCCCCCCACCGAGACGGCGACGGCGACGTGGGCGATGTTGCCGACGCCGACGGTGCCCGAGACCGCGGTCGTGAGCGCCTGGAAATGGTTAACGTCGCCGGGGTCGTCTTCGGCGTCCTCGAGGCCTCGCACGATCCGGATCGCGTGGCCGAAGCCGCGGACGTTGATCCCGCCGAGGAAGACCGTGAAGAAGCTGGCGCCCGCGATCAGCCAGACGACGATCAGCGGGACGTCGACGCCCCCGATCGGGGCCTCGAACATCACGATCGCATCGGCGACGTCGGCGACGCCCTGGAAGGCGTGATCGATGATCTGGTCGAGCGTCCGGGCGCCTTCCGATTCGGCCTTGGGTTCGCGCACCGCCGCATGTTAGCTTGAACCCATCCCACTTCGAGCGCGACCGGGCGATCCCACGTGCGCGCTGGAGGCGTCGCCCGTGCCCCTCGAAACCCTCGATCTCGTCCTGCGGACCCACGCGGCCGAAAGCCCCGAACGGGTCGCGCTTCGCGCCGGAGACCGGGTCTGGACCTATCCGGCGCTGCATGCGGAGTCGGCGCAGGTGGCGAACGCGCTCCTCGCCGCTGGCGTCGCGCCCCAGGAGCGGGTCGCGTTCCTCGATCGAAACGTGCCCGAGTACTTCACGCTGCTCTTCGGTGCGGCGATGATCAACGGCGTGACCCTCGCCGTGAACTGGCGCCTCGCGGCGCCCGAGATGGAGTACATCCTGAACCACGCCCAGGCGAAGGTGCTCTTCATCGGCTCCGAGTTTCTCGGGCACCTCGCCGAGATGAATCTCGAGACCGTCGAGCAGGTCGTCGTGACGAGTGGCGCCGCCGGCGACTACACGGCCTACGAAGACTGGGTCGCCGGGTACCCGACCGACGATCCCGCGGTCGGGTGTGACGTGGAGGACGTCTGCTACCAGCTCTACACCTCTGGCACGACGGGGCTTCCGAAGGGCGTCGAGCTGACCCATCGCAACCTGATGACCGCCCTCTACCAGGGGGCGATCGACTGGGCGATCGACGGCGACAGCGTCGTCCTCGTCGCGATGCCGCTCTTCCACATCGCGGGAAGTGGCTGGGGGGTCGGCGGCTTCGCGATGGGCGCCGAGCAGGTCCTCGTCCACGAGCTCGACCCGACGGAGATCTTCCGGCTGATCGAAACGCATGGGGTCACGAACAGCCTCTTCGTGCCTGCGGTGCTCCAGGTCCTGTCGGGCTTCCCGGGCGTCGAGAAGACGGACTTCGGCTCCCTACGCGCGATCGTGTACGGCGCGTCGCCGATCTCCGAAGAGGTGCTCGTCCGTTCGATGAAGGTCTTCGGGTGCGGCTTCATCCAGGTCTACGGCCTGACCGAGACCACCGGCGCGATCACCGCGCTCGCGCCGGAGGACCATGATCCCGGCGGACCCAAGGCGCATCTGCTGCGCGCGGCGGGGAAGCCGTGGGGCGACGTGAAGATCCGCATCGTCGACCAGGACACCGGCAAGGACCTCCCCGACGGCGAGGTCGGCGAGATCTGGTGCGCAACCGCGCAGAACATGAAGGGCTACTGGCGGAACGAGGAGGCGACCGCGGACGCCTTTCCGGAGGGGCGCGGTGCGGACGGGATCGGCTGGTTCCGGACCGGCGACGCGGGCTACCTGAGCGATGGCTACCTCTTCATCCACGATCGCGTGAAGGACATGATCGTGTCCGGCGCGGAGAACGTGTATCCCGCCGAGATCGAGAACGTGCTGATGGCCCACGAGGCCGTCGCCGACGTCGCGGTGATCGGGGTGCCGTCGGAGAAGTGGGGCGAGACCGTGAAGGCGATCGTCGTCGACGCGCCGGGCGGCGGCGCGACCGAGGAGGCGCTGATCGCCTGGTGTCGCGAGCGGCTGGCCCACTACAAGTGCCCGACCTCGGTGGACCGGATCGAGGCGCTCCCGCGCAACCCGTCGGGCAAGATCCTGAAGACCGAGCTGCGCGAGCCCTACTGGAAAGGCCGCGACCGCCGCATCAACTGATCCGCCGGTCTACTCCGTCGCCTGCGGGCGCTCGGCGAGATTCTCCGGTCTACTCCTTCGCCTGCGGGCGCTCGGCGAGATTCTCCGGTCTACTCCTTCGCCTGCGGGCGCTCAGGCGTAGCGGGCTCGCAGGCGTTCGCGGATCTCGGCGACGCCTTCGACGGCGGCTTCGACGTCCGAGGCGATGGGCATGACGTTGAAGTGCCGACATCCCGCTTCCGCGTAGGGCGCCAGGAAGTCGGCGACTTCCTCTGCCGTGCCGGCGGGGCTGTACTTCTCGAAGGGCTCGAAGGGGATCCGGTAGAAGGCCTGCATCTCCTTCGCGAGCCGCGCGCGGGCGCGGTCGCGATCCGCATCGAGCCCGACCCAGACCTGGAGCCCGTGGTCCCACGCCGCCGGTCGCGGCCATCGCCGCGCCGACGCCAGGTCGTCGATCTCCCGCACGACCGCGCCGAAACGGCGCGCCGAACACCACACGCCGAGCCACCCGTCCCCGAGCAAGGCCGCCCGCCGCACGGCGGCGTCGGCGCGTCCCCCGATCACGATCGGGACCGCCGGGTCCGGCGCCGGGAGGATCGTCGCGTCCTCGAAGGAGAAGAACGCGTCGTCGTGACGCGTCGGTTCACCGGAGAGCAGCCCGCGCAGCGCCTCGAGGGACGCGTCCGTCCGGCGGCCCCGGGTTCGGGGATCGACGCCGCAGATCTCGACCTCGTGCCGGTCCTCACCCCCGACGCCGATCCCGAGGTGGAGTCGGCCCGGCGCCGACTCGGCGATCTGCGCGATCTGGCGCGCGACCGGGACCGGATGCCGCAGGGCGAGGAGATACACGCCGATGTGGATGGCGAGCTCGGGGACGCTCGCGGCCAGGGTGGCGGCCTGGATCATGCCGTCCATGCCGACGCCGGTGTGGAAGCTGACGTGGTCGGCGGTGAAGAGATGGTCGATGCCCGCGGCGCGCACGCGCTCGAGCAGGGCGCGCCGTTCTTCGAGGGGGCCCGTCGTCATCTCGTTGTTCGCGTTCGTGCCGACGCGGAGCGGGAGGGGCCGGTCATCGCTCCCGCCGCTCACAATCCGACCTCGCTGGTCTCGAGCCCGAGCAGCAGGCGCCCGGTCAGCTCGAGGGTCGCCGGGCCGACCATCATGTGCTGCGTCGCCACGTGCACGTCGCGGAAGATGCGCTGGAGCGGCGAACGGCGATAGACGCTCGTTCCCCCGGCGAGGTGGTACATGCGGTCGACGGCCTCCGCGGCGGCGTGGGTCGCGTGGGTCGTCGCGAGTCGGATGTCGCGCTTGCTCTCGAGGGAAATGCGCCCGTCGAGCGCTTCCTGCCAGGCCTTCTCGATCGCCTCGTAGTAGAAGGCGCGGGCGGCCCGCAGCGTCGCTTCCGCGCGGGCGACGTCGGCCTGCGCGGAGGCACGGGCGGCGAGGGGACGTCGGCTCGCGTCCGGAACCTTGCCGCCCGCGACCTCGATCAGCTCGTCGATCGCCGCGCGGCCGAGTCCGAGAGCGACCGCGGCGATCCCCATCGCGAGGAGTCCGAACTGCGGGAAGCGATAGAGCGGACGGTCGAGGGGCGTGTCGATGCCGAGGCCCGCCGCGTGGGTCTCGGGGACGAAGCGGTCGCGGATCGCGAAGTCGGTGCTGCCGGTTCCGGCGAGGCCGCTGACGTACCAGGTGTCGACGAACTCCACGTCGGAGCGCGGGACCGCCATCATGCGGGAGCGCGGGGCGCCGTTCGCGTGGGTCTCGACCTCTCCGTCCCGTACGACCTGACAGCCGGCGAGGATCCAGTCCGCGTTCTGGGTTCCGCTGCCCCAGGGCCACTGGCCCTCGACCCGGAATCCGCCGTCGACGACGACGGCCCGGCCGCGGGGCGCGAAGACGCCCGCCATCGTCGTCTCGGGACGGGCGAAGATCTCGCGGCAGGTCGCCTCGGGCAGGATCGACAGGGCAGTAGTGCTGGTGATGGCGATGAAGGTCACCCAGGCCGGCGCGCCGTCTCCGGTCGCGAGGATCTCGACCGTCTCCATGGCAATCGCCGGCGGCGTCTCGAGGCCGCCGTACGCGACGGGCGCGTACATGCGGTAGAAGCCCTCGGCCGCGAGCCGCGTGGACAGGTCTTCCGGCAGCCGGCGCGCGGCCTCGACTTCGTCGGCCCGCGCGCGCAGGTCGGGCACGATCGCGCGGGCGGCGGCGCGGAGATCGGCTTCCGGGGCGCTCGTCACGATGTCGTCGCCTCGAAGAGGGGCTCGCCCCAGGTGTCGCCGAAGACGAGCTTCTCCGGTCCGCGCCGCGAGATCGGTCCGTGGCCGCCGCGCACGGGAACGCCGATCGGGACGGCGGCGGCGGTGCCCCAGGGATCCGGAACGTCGAGCAGCGCCTTGACCTCGAGCTCGTCCATGCAGAGCAGCGTCGTCAGCACGCAGCCGAGGCCCTCCGCGCGGCAGGCGAGGAGCGTGTTCTGGACCGCGGGGTACACCGAGCCGCCGCCGACCACCGAGACCCGGTCGAGCTTTGCGTCGGTGATCGCCATCTTCCGCGGATCGAAGCAGAAGACGAGGAGGGCGGGCGTCTCGTGGAAATGGTCGGCGAGGTAGGTTCCGGCTTCGAACGTCTTCTCGTGCTTCCGGACCGCGTCGGCTGCGAGGCCGTCCATCGCCGCTCTTCTTTCCTTTACATAGCGTCGCCAGCGATTTCCGTAGAGATCGCCGAGGCGCCGCATCTTCTCCCGGTCGCGTACGACGAGGATGCGGAAGGGCTGCACGTTTCCTCCGGTGGGCGCCCAGCTCGCGGCTTCGAGCACGCGACGGAGGACGTCGTCCGGGATCGCGTCGGGTCGCAGTCGCCGAACGGCCCGGAGGGTGCTCATCGCTTCGTAGAGGCCGATCTCGCGCACGCTCGCTCCTTTCGCTCGAGGGGCCCGCGGTCCGCCGCGTCGCCGGGGAGAGGGACGATAGCCTCGAGCGGTCGGCATCCGGCGGCTCCGGAAGCGCGTCGCGGCGGACTCGCGTTCGCGCCATCGCCGGGTGCGGATGGGGTATGATGCGGAGCGCTTCGGCGATCGCTCACGGGCGCCGCGTCGAGGCCCGGTACCCCGAGTACGCGTTCGGAAGGCGCGTATAAGAAGGTATAAGAAGGAAGGTGGAACCCCGATGACGCGCCCCCGACACCTTGCTGCCGCGCTCTTTGCGACGATTGCGATCGTCGCCGGGCCGGCTTCCGCCGAAGGCAACCCGACGCTCGAGGACGCCCTCGAGACCGCCAACACGGCCTGGACCGGAACCGTCGACATCGCCCTCCTCCGTCCGCTCAGCGCGGGGCGCCTCGCGATGGGTGCCTTCGTGGCGATGCCGCTGTCGTCCTTCCTCAACGCCGTCATGCTGCCGATCGGCCAGGATCCCGGGGTGTTCGCCCAGGACTGGGACCGTTTCGTCGTCGAGCCCGCCGAGTATCTCTTCGTGCGCCCCGTTGGCGAGGACCTCGCCGGGCTCTGACTTTGGCCTTCGCGGGCGCAGGGCGCCCTTGGGCTGACGGCTCCCGAATGCGGGCCGAAAAGCGAAACGGCCGACGATCCCGGAGGATCGTCGGCCGTTCGTTTCTTCGTCGGTCTCTCTCGGCCCCCGGATCGGATCCGGCGATTCGAGAGAACCGATCCCGGCTCAGCGAGCGTCCCGGCCTACACGAGGTAGGCCGGGACCTTCACTGGAGACGAGATCAGCGATTGCGTCGGCGGCTGGCGCCGAGGCCGACCAGGCCCATCACGCCGAAGCCGAGCATCGCGATCGTTCCCGGCTCGGGAGCGGGGATCACGTCGACGGTCAGCTTGGCGATGCCGCCGAAGCCGGTGACCGGCAGCGGGACGCCGAAGGGGCCGACCGTGCGAATGACGGCGGACCAGGGCGCGACGACCTGGAGCCGGCGGGTCGCACCAGCGACGGCGGTGCCACCGCTCAGCGCGATGTCCGTGCCGCTGTCCTTGCGGACGGTGCGGAAGTCGCCGACCTGGTCGGTGTGGGTCACGGAGCCCGTGGTCCACTTACCGAACTGACCGGAGAACGCGACCGGCGTGACGATGCCCGGGCCGGGGCCACCGGGACCCGGGGTCACGGTGTTCCCACCGAAGACCGTCTGGACGTTGCCGTGCTGGTTGATGGTCGTGCCACCCTTCGTGCGGAACGCGTAGGTGAGGTCCTGGCGACCGTTGATCAGGCCGAGCGTGTACGTGAGGCTCGGCGTGAAGATGCCCGTCGTGACGAGGGGGTTGTGGTTCACGCCCGTGGCGTTCGTGCCGAAGAGCTGCGGCGTCGTGGGCAGGAAGCCGTTCGCGTAGGCCACCTGACCGAAGTTCGGTCCGGGGACGAACGTCGGGACGAGGACCTGGCCGCCGGGGCTCACCGTCGTGGTGTTGACGCCGAGCTGAACGCCGCCGCCGCCCGAGAACGGGACGCCGCCGCCGAAGCCGCCGCCGGGCTGGATGCGGTGCGCACCGATGCCCGTGCCGTAGAACGGAACCGACGCGGAGAGCGCGGACCCCATGAAGGTGTTCATCGCCGTCGGCGCCGGGGTACCCATCGTTCCGGGCGGGCCCGCCTCGTCCGTCGTGGTCCACTGCGTGACCGTCGGCGTCTGCATGTAGCCGCCGCCCGCGACGAGCATGTACGTCGCCGTCGGCGTGGCCGGGGTCGGCGCCGTGTTGATCATCGTGGTGAAGGCACCCTTGCGGCCCGGCCAGTGCGCCGCACCGACCTGGGTGCGGGAGCGGAAGCGCGGGTTCGCGAAGGGCGGGATGGCGACGTTGCAGGTCGCGTTTTCCTTCTCCTGAGCGCCACCGTTGCCGTTGCCGACCGCGTTGAACGTGATCGGCGAGCCGACGCCACCCGGAGAGTCACCGATCGCCGCGACGACGAGGGTACCCAGCGTGGTGCCGACCGTGCCGGGGTTGACCAGGCTGCCGGCGCCGGCGCAGATCGGAATTGCGTTGTTCGAGCGGAAGCCCGAGATGTTGTTCTGGTCGCCGAAGCCGATCTGCAGCTTACCGGCGAGCGTCACCGCCTGCGCGTAGCTCGTACCGGCCGTTAAGACGACCGTGAGCAGCGCGAGAACGGCGATGTTCATCGTCTTTCGCATCTTGCTGATTCTCCAGTTGCGTAGTGGGACCGCAGGGGACTCGATTCGACCGGGCTCATCCATTGAGCCCGGCTTCCACGAGTCCAGCGTGGTGTGTTGTCATCCCCACTCACGTCTCCCGCTCTCGTGCCTCTCGACTCGACCGAAACAGGCTCTCGCCCGTCGGCGGCTCGCCACCGAGGATGAGAGATCCCCCAACGGGGACGGCTCCCGGGCCCAAAGACACACATTTGAGTGCCGCCTGACTCGGGATACGTGATGCGGGGATCGACATTTCCACGCCGACCCCGTTACATTGCGGCCATTCTACGAGGGGCGCTTCCAGATTGTCTATTGAAAAGTCGGCTCACTCCGAAGCCGGAAGCCGAACTCCGCGTCACTTGTCCCACAACCGATCCCTGAGGGGAGGTCTGTCCCGCGGGGTCGCCCGGTGGTCCAGGTCGCCCGTTCCTGCGGCCTCCGCAACGGTGTTGCTCGCCACGGTCGGCCTGGTCGGCTGCCAGGATCCGGCGCTCGACGACCCGATGGGTCTGGATGCACTCGAGATCAAGGTCTCGGTCGAAGACGCCGCCCGGCTGGGCCGCGAGGGCAAGTACACCGAGGCGACCGAAGCGCTCCGCCCCCACGCGTCGGTGCCGAGCCCACCGACCAACGTGCTCGCCCTCTACGGCTCGGCGCTGATGCAGAACCAGCGGCCGAGTCTCGGCGTGTGGGCCCTCGCGCGGGCCGCCGAGCGACCCGACGCCGGTCCCCAGATCCGGCCGGCCTACCTCCGCGCGCTGATCAGCGGGGGCGACAGCCTCGCGGCGGTCGACGCGGCGACGCGGTACCTCGAGGCGTCACCGGACGACGAGCAGATCCTCGACCTTCGCTCCCAGGCCTACGCCTCATCCTTCCAATACGAGAACGCGCTCGCCGATCTCGAGATCCTGGCGGACGAGAATCCCGACGTGCCGATCCTCGTCGAACGCACGCTCAACCTGCTGATCCAGATCGAGGAGTGGGACGGTGCGCGCGAGCGGATCGCCGAGCTGCGCGAGATGCTCGCGAAGGACGGGGTCTCGCAGGAGGCCCGCACGAGCTTCTGCGCGACCGCGGCACAGTTCGAACAGCAACGAGGCGACTTCGAGCTCGCCGAGACCGAGCTGCGGAAGTGCCTCGAGCAGCATCCTGGCGACCTGACGCTGGTCGGTGCGATGACCGAGCTGCTCGACGCGACCGATCGAGTCGACGAGGCGACCCGGATGATGGCCGACCTCGTCGAGGAGCACCCCAAGCGCCAGGGCCTCGTGACGGGGTACGCAGAGCGCCTGGTGGCCCTCGGGCGGCGCGACGAGGCGGAGCAGCTGCTGCTCGACGCGGTCGAGGCGGCACCACACGTGAACCTCTGGCTCGCCCTCGCGAACCTGCGCCTCGAGGGAGAGGACCTCGAAGGCACGGTGGTGGCGATGGACCGGGCGGTGGAGGCTGCCATCGGCGTTCCGGTCTCGGACCCCGCCCTCGACTGGGGCAGGCTGCTTCCGGAGAGCCGCTTCGGCATCGGCGACGTGTACGTCCGGGCCGGGAGATTCGAGCGCGCCGCACCGCTGATCGCCTCGCTGCGCGAGGACGAGCCGGCCATGGCACTGCTCCTCGACGGTCGCATCGAGCTCCAGCAGGGAGATCCGGCGGCCGCCCTCGAGCGCTTCCAGGAGGCCTTCCGGACCTATCCGTCGAATGCCGGCGCCCGCTACCTCGCGGGGCGCGCGGCGGTCGAGCTCGGCGAGTTCGACCTGGCCCTCGAGTACTACCAGGACGCCCTGCGCGCGGATCCGACCGGCACGGACGCCGGCTTCGTGCTGCCGCAGATGCTCGCCGCGGAGGGGCGACTCACCTGGGCCCTCGATGCGCTCGTCTTCCGTTTCGCCCGTGATGCCGAGCGGAATCCGCGGGTGATGCGCATGCTCGCGCGGCTGGGCGCGGCCAGCGCGTACCACGAGTACGCGGAGACGATGCGCGCGACCCTCGCCGAGCTGGACGTCGCCTGGGCCGGGATCGCGCTCGCCGACCAGGCCCGCGACATCTCGATCGTCGCAGGGCGCAAGTCGGCCATCGAGTATCTCGAGCGCTCCGACCGGCTCGAGGCCCCGACCCACTACGAGGCCTTCTCCGCCTGGTACCGCATGAAGGCGCTCGATGGCGCCGAGGCCCTCGCCGAGGCGGACGCGCGACTCGAGCGGTGGGTCGCGGCGAATCCGGAGGTGGCCGGCGTCCAGATGGTCCTCGGCCGCGCGCTCTTCGCCAAGGACGAGCTCGAAGGGGCTCGCGCGGCCTACGAGCGGGCCCTCGAGCTGAATCCGACGCTGCACTCGGCGCACCACGAATACGGTCGGGTCCTCGCGAAGCTCGGTCGCGTCGACGCGGCGCTGGCCGCCTTCGACCGATCGACCGAGCTCGCGCCCTACGAGGCGGAGGCGGCCTACGAGGCCGCCAAGACCCTGGTCGAGGCCGACCGCTACGACGAGGCCGCCGAGCGGGTCCGCGCCCTGCTGATTCCGCATCCCTGGCACGGGCAGGCCGCGCTCCTGATGGTCGACATCGCCCGCGCGCAGGGCCGCGCGGGCGACGACGAGGCCTACGCGATGGCGCGCCGCGCCGATCGCTACCACCAGAACGCGGGGCCCCGGGGCCACTTCGAGTTCGCGCGGGCCGCGATGGCGCGCGGCGAGTGGGACGCGGCGCTCGCGGCGTACGAGGCGGCGATCGAGAAGGGCTACGAGGTCCTCGATTCGCGATACGGCCGGATCCGGGCGCTCGTGGAGCTCGGACGCGGAGGCGAGGCGGTGCCGGAGCTGCAGGCGCTGCTCCAGCTCGAGGAGTTCCCCGCGCGAGTCGAGGCGGAAGCGTTGCTCGAGACGCTGCGCGCGCAGGAGGAAGGATGATGTCGGGGCTGACCCGTCGCGGCCGCGAGGCGCGCTCCCGGACGACCGATTCGCAGGCCGGATGCGCGCTCGCGGCGATGGCTGCGAGCGCCCTGATCGTGTTGCTCACGGGCTGCGGGGGCGACGACGAGCTCGACTTCTCCTTCGATACGCGCCCGGTCGGGACCCTCGAGGAGGTCGCCACCCTCGCGGACCGCGACGACCTGAACGTCGTCTTCATCCTGATCGACACGCTGCGCGCCGACCACATGAGCAGCTACGGATACGAGCGGCCCACGACCCCGGTCATGGACTACTTCGCGGCGACCGGCGTGCGCTTCCACAACCACCGGGCCCAGTCGACCTGGACCAAGACGTCGATGGCCTCCCTCTGGTCGAGCCTCTACCCCCAGCGCGTCGACGTGCTGACCCACCGCGACGCGGTGAGCGACGCCGCGATCATGCCCGCGGAGGTGTTCCGGGAGAACGGCTTCCACACCGTGGGGATCTGGCGCAACGGCTGGGTCGCGCCGAACTTCGGGTTCCGGCAGGGATTCGACATCTATCTTACGCCGGTTCCGCGCCAGGCGCCGGACGCGATGCGCAGTCGACCGGTCGCGGGCCGGATCGACGGCACCGACATCGACGGCATCTTCGCCGCGACGGAGTTCCTGCGCGTCAACCAGGACCGTCCCTTCTTCCTCTACGTCCACCTGATGGACGTCCATCAGTACATCTCGATCGAGGAGACGGCGATCTTCGGGACCAGCTTCGAAGACGCGTACGACAACTCGATCCTCTGGGAAGATCAGCAGATCGGGGAGATCCTCGCGCAGCTCTTCCGGCTCGACCTCGCGAAGAAGACCCTCGTCTTCATCGCGGCGGACCACGGCGAGGCCTTCGGCGAGCACGGGATCGAGGGCCATGCGCGCGACGTCCACTGGGAAGTGACGAACACGCCCTGGATCATCGGGTTCCCGTTCCAGCTCGAGGAGGGCGTCGTCTTCGAAGACGTCACCGAGAACGTCGACGTGATGCCCACGCTCTTCGACATCGTGGGTTTCGACCCCCCCGAGCAGACGGACGGCAAGTCCCGCCTGCCGTGGCTGCTCGGCGATCGCGCCCCCGATTTTCCGGATCGCGACATCTCCCACCTCGATCGGACCTGGGGCAAGACGAACCAGGATCCGGACCCGGTGGTGGCGGTTCGGGACGGCAACTACCGACTCATTCACGACGTGAACGACCCGGGACGGGACCTCTTGTATGACGTGCGGTCAGACAAGACGGAAACCCGGAACATTGCGGCCGAGACCCCGGGTATCCTAAAAACCCTTCGCCAGACGGCTCAGGACTATCTGAGCCAGGAACCCGCCTGGGAGGGCGGTGCGCCCGAAATCGAGCTCGACGAGATGTCGCTCCGGCAGCTGCGGGCGCTAGGCTATTCGATCGAAGAGTAGACCCGACTACTCGTCTTCAGTTCCCGCCCCGGAGGCCCCCCTTGGTGAACGCGCCCTTCACCGTCCGCGCCCTGTGCGCGCGGATCGTTCGCTCGTCCCTGACCGAGACGGCGACGTGCGCTCGCCCCGGCGTCTCCGCGGTCGCTCCCGACGCCCTCGCGCTCCCGAGCCTCGGGGTCGCCGCTCTCGCCGTTCTCCTTTTCTTCCTCGCCTCCTTCCTCGCCGCACCTCCCGCGGTCGCGCAGCAGGAGACGGACGATCCCTTCGCCGGAATCGAGGAGATGGTGGTCGTCGGGACCGCCGCGTCGAGCCTCTTCCAGAACCAGGAAGTCTCGGCGATCGCCTTCGACGAGGACTACCTCGACGCGATCGGCGCGAGCGACATCTCGGACGTCGCGCAGTTCACGCCGAACCTCGAGATCCGGACGCCCTTCGCCGCATCGAACCCGACGCTCTTCATTCGTGGCGTCGGCATCCGCGACTTCAACGCGAACTCGTCGTCGTCGGTCGCGGTGTACAACGACAACATCTACATGAACTCGCCGGCGGGCCAGCTCGCGCAGCTCTTCGACGTCGAGAACATCGACGTCCTGCGCGGCCCGCAGACGACGATGTACGCGCGGAACGCGAACGCCGGCACGATCCGCGTGATCTCGCGCAAGCCGACGGGGACGCCGGGCGTCTCCGGCACCCTGACCTACGGCCGCTTCCAGCAGCTCGAATTCGAGACGGCGATCGAGAACGTGATCGTGCCGGATCGCCTGACGATGCGAACGGCGGCCCGCTGGAACCAGCGCCGGGGGACGACGAAGAACCGCTGCGCGGATACCGACTACACCGCCTCCGCCGGCCGCAACGACGGCCGCACCGACGAGGGGCGGCAGCGCGGTCTGATCACCGGTGCCTTCAACCAGTGCTTCGACATCGAAAACACGAGCCCCATCAACTCGCCGCCCGGCAACGGCTGGACCCTCGGCCAGCCGGCGCCCGTCAAGGAATGGGTGAACGACACGAAGAACTGGGCGGCACGGACGATCATCCGTTTCCAGCACGAGTTCCTCGACATGGACTGGACGCTGAACCTGCACGGCGGCCAGAACCGCGGTGACGCGCGCCAGTTCCAGATGGTCGCGGCCTTCCAGCGCCAGGTGGAGACGGAGCCGGGGCCGGCGGTCGGCAACGTCGACATCGATCAGTACCAGGACTGGGACAACCGCTGGGTCTTCCGGAACCGCACCCAGTCGGGCGTGGTCTTCTCTCCCTTCCAGGGCAATCCCTACGAAGGCGACTACAACAACGTCGAGAAGGAGAAGATCGATCTCTTCGGCGGCAACGTGACCGGAGAGATGCAGTTCGGTGACTACTCGCTGACGCTCATTTCCGGCTATGAGTGGAACAAGCGGGCGACCCAGATCAACCTCGACGGCAGCCCCTTCGCCTCCCTCGAGCCTTTCCTCTCGAACTCCGCCTATCAGCTGACGAGCGAAGCCCGTCTCGACTGGGACGACGGCAGCGGCTTCACCTGGCAGCTCGGCGGGATGTTCCTCTACGAGTCGCTCGAGGTGAACAACACGTTCAGCCTCGCGATCTCCCTGCCCGAGATCGATCAGCGGTACGACTTCCTCACGCGCTACACGGCGGTCTGGGGCAAGTTCGAATGGAATCCCGCCGAGACCTTCAAGCTGCAGGCGGGGGCCCGCTTCAACTACGAGAACAAGGAGCTGGATCTCACGAGCCAGCGCTTTCGCGTGGCGCTCGGCGTCGGGAACCGCGTGCCGGTGGACCAGCCGCGTGGGGCCGGTGGGCACGCGGAGGAGTTCGGTTGGGCGGGCGACGTGATCCTGACCTACAGCCCGGCCGCGGACGTCAACTTCTATGCTCGCTACGCCCGGGGCTGGAAGGGGCCGCACATCAACGGCGGCGTCGTCAGTCCCGGCGCCGAGGGGACGGACGCCGCCGACCTGACCACGCCGGTCAAGCCCGAGGTCGTCGATTCGATCGAGGTCGGCCTGAAGGGCGAGTTCTGGAGCAGCCGGATCCGCTGGAACTGGGCCGCCTTCTACTACGACTACCAGAACATCCAGGTCTTCCAGCTGAAGAACATCGGCGGCGGCGTACCCGTCCAGGAGCTCATCAACGGAGAGGACGCGGACGTGCTCGGCGTCGAGATGGAGTTCGACGTGAAGCCCTTCGAGGGCTGGGCACCGCCGATCTTCGAAGGAATCTGGCTCCGGCTCACCTTCGCCTGGCTCGACAGCAAGTACACCGACTTCGTGAACACCTTCGAGATCCAGAACGCGAGCGATGGCGAGCCGTCGACGACGACGGTGACCGAGATCTTCACCGGGAACCAGCTGGTCAACTCGCCCGAGTTCTCCTTCATCGGCTTCGCCCAGTGGCCGATCGGCGGCGACTGGGGCGCGATCGTCCCCCGCCTCGACTGGACCTTCAAGGACAAGGTCTACTTCGCGACTTCGAACACGGACTACGCGAAGCAGAAGCCGCTCTGGCTCCTGAATACCCGCGTGACGTTCCAGAGCCCGACCGAGACCTACTCCGTCTCGGCGTGGGTCGAGAACCTGACCGATCAGAAGTACACCGTCGACGTCTTCAACCTCGCCCGTCTGCGTCGCGCGATCCTGCATGCGGTCGGCGAGCCGCGGACCTACGGCGTGACCTTCAGGGTGAATTTCTGATGCTGCGCCCGGCTCTCTCGCGCGCACCCGGGCTCCGCGGTGCGACGCCGTCTCGCTGGTCTCCCGCTGTCCTCAAGGCGACGCTGCTGATCCTCGCGCTGATCTCCTCGACGGCCGGCTGTGGCGACGGATCGGCGGGCCGGAGTCAGGGCGCCGACGGCTACGGCCCCCTCGATCTCGACGCTGCCGCGATGGAGGCGAAGGTCACCGAGATGCTCGAGACGGCGGACGTCGTCGACCGGCATCGCCTCGCGGTGCAGCTCGCGGACTCCCTCGACGCGTCGAACCTGCCGGGCGCGATCGCCGCACTCGACGCGGACCTCGCCCGGATCGATCCGCACGAGATCCGGATCCTCGCGCACGCCTGGGCGGAGATCGATCCGAAGGGCGCCCTCGATCACATGCTCGAGAGCTGGAAGTTTCCTCGCATCAACAACCAGGCGGTCGAAGAGGTCGTCTACACCTGGGCGCAGAGCGATTCGGCGGCTGCGCGGGCCTACGTCGACCCGACCTTCGACGGCCCGATCGCCCCTCCGCGATCGCCGACCAAGTTCATGCAGGTCGCCGTCCTCAAGGCGATCGCCGTCGCCGAGGACTGGGATCAGCTGACCGGCTTCTTCGCTGCGATCGAGGACCAGGGGGATCGGGAGTTCTGGATCACCCGCGTGATGGTCGAGATGAATCGCGTGAACGGCATCGAATCGGTGAAGGAGTGGATCGATTCGATTCCCTGGGACGCGCCCCACGACCTCAAGGTCTCCGCCATGCGTCGCGGCGTGAACTGGTACGCGCATCAGTCCGTCGACGCCGCACAGGACTGGTACCTGGAAGTCGAGGGGGCCCATCCGAAGGCCGTCGAGATCCTGCCGGACACCGTCCAGGCGCAGGGCCTCCGCGAGCCTGCGAAGGCCCTCGCCTGGCTGAAGGAGCGACCGGAGGGTCCGACCCGGGATCGACTGATCGTGGAGATCGTGCACGGCTGGCTCGGACGGGCGCAGCCCGACGTGGTGAAGGAGGCCAGGGCGTGGGCGGAGACCGCCGTGGAAGATCCCTTCTTCCAGGAGCGGATCGTCGGCCTCGTCGTCAAGCACTACACCGACTCCGTCGAATACACCGAAGCGCTCGACTGGGCCCGGAGATATCCAGAGGCGGCCCGAGCGGACAAGGTGATTCCGGTCGTGCTCGCGGAGTGGGCCACCTTCAATCGCGCGGACGCCGATGCCTACATCGCCGAGCACGAACTCGGCGAGGAGATCCAGGCGGCGTTCGAGAAGCAGCTGGAGCGACGACGCTCGGGCGAGCAGGTCACGCGTACGCGAATCCAGTCGGGCGGTCAGGGGTCGACGAACAAGGGAGGGCAGGACCGATGAGCTGCAGGAACACAGCCCGTCGAGGCCTCGTCGCCATCTCGACTGCGATGTTGACCGCGATGACCTTCTTCTCTGCCGTCGCCGTCGCCCAGGACGAAGAGGCGGATGACGCGGTCGAGGCCACCGAACGTCGAAACGAGAAGACCGATGCCGACTGGATGCCCTCCATCGGATTCAACTTCGGTTTCCACACCCAGTCGATCGACGGCACCACGTCGTCGTCGACGGCCACGATCACTCCCGGGAACGGCGATTCCTACATCTCGCAGCTGGTCGGCTTCGAAGGACGCCTCTACACCCCTCTGCGCTTCGAGGACGTGCCGACGAAGCCGCGCCTCTTCATCTCGAGCCGCTTCTACCTCCCGCTCGCCGAAGAGCTGATCGCCGAACGCATCGAAGCGAATTTCTCGCGGAATCCCGGGGGTGGTGGCGGGGGCGACGATCCCGCCTTCCTCACGAACTGCGCCGTGAACATTCCCGATCTGAGCGGGAACCCCTCTCCGGGGCAGTCCTGCTCGCTGCGGATCCGGAACAAGGTCACGATCGAGGAGATGTTCTCCGCCGGCCTCGGCATCGACCTGACCCTGCCGATCTTCGACGAGCAGTTCCACATCCAGCCTTCGCTCGAGTACTTCGGCATGACCGTCCAGAGTGTCGGGGAGTTCCGGCGGACGACCGCGGGCAACCCGGGCGTCAACGACCTGGTCGAGACGGCAGCGGCGGTCGGCGACCAGGAGTTCTATCACGCGATCAGCCCGGCGCTGACCTTCCTGGTCGACGTCTACGAAGAGGGGCCGTTTCGCTGGAGCATGTGGATGCAGGGCAGGGTGATGTTCTTCTTGAACGAGCCCTCGATCCGGTCGGGCTCGAGTCTCGGGACGAACCAGATCGGCTTCCTGGTCGAGATCGACGATTTCGCGCCCCAGGCGACCGTCGGCTTCCACGTCACCTACACCGGGAAGAAGCGGCGTCGCTAGCCCCCCGATGACGTAATCGCGGAGCCCGCCGAGCACTCGGGCGACACGTGTCCCCGTCCGTGTGTTCGACGACCCGGACGTGCGGCCCTAACGTTGGACCGATGCTTCTTCGCTCGATCCTCTCGGTCCTCGGTGTGGGACTCCTCGGGCTCCTCCTCGGAGTCGGTTGGCTACTCCACGCGTACGAAGATCCGCCGGTCGATCCCGCCTGGGCGATCCCGGCGGCGACCTCGATCCCCGACGGCGCCGTCCGCGTTCGCTTCACGGGAACGTCGACGCTCCTCTTCTCGGACGGCACGACGGCCTGGATGGTCGACGGCTGGTTCACGCGGCCATCCCTGCTCTCGCTCCTCGTCGGGGAGATCGAGCCGGACGTGGCGGCGATCGAGGCGGGCCTCGCCGCCAACGAGGTCGATCGGCTGGCGGTCGTGATCCCGGTGCACTCGCACTACGACCACGCGATGGACGCGCCGGAGGTCGCGCGGCGGACCGGGGCGCTGCTGCTCGGCTCGGAGTCGACGGCGAACATCGGCCGCGGCTGGGGGCTCGACGAGGATCGCATCCGCGTGGCGAAGCACGGTACGCCGTACCGATTCGGCGACTTCACGATCACGCTGATCCGTACGAAGCATTTCCAGTTTCCCGATCCCGCGCTGCGCGAGCAGGCGCTGGCCGATCCGCGGATCGATGCGCCGCTCGTTCCGCCCGTCGAGACCTTCGACTACAGGGTCGGTCAGCCCTACGCGATCCACGTCGCGCATCCGAAGGGGCGCTTCCTGATCCAGGGGAGCGCCGGCTACGTGGTGGAGGGGCTGCGGGACTACCCGGCGGAGACCGTCTTCCTGGGCATCGGAGGCCTCGGGACGCAGACCGCGGACTATCGCGAGGCCTACTGGCGGGAGACGGTCGAGCGCGTCGGGGCGCGAAGGATCATCCCGATCCACTGGGACACGCTGATCGGGCCGATCGAAGGCCCCTTCACCGGCGAGCTCGCGGCGGCCGCGTTCCTGTCGGCGGGAAGCGACGTGCTCCTCGAGTTCCTGCGCGAGAAGCTCGCGGCGAGCCCGGATCTGCGGGTCGAGACGCTGCCGCGCTATGCGCCGGTGGTGCTCCTTCCATGAAGACGAGCAGCGCTCGAGTTCGGACGTCCCTCCTCGTCGGTCTCGCGCTCGGGACCTCTGCCTGTGGCGTCGATCCCGGTCTCGAGGACTGGCCCGAGCCGATCGGTCCGGCGGTCGCGCGCGAGATCGCGCCGCGCGAGCCCTGCGCGGACCGGGATCCGCTCCGGCGCCCCTTCTACGGGGACCTGCACGTCCATACCGGCGTGTCGATGGACGCGCGGAGCCTCGGGACGACGACGACCCCGGACGACGCCTATCGCTATGCGCGCGGCGAGGCGGTGGCGCTCTCGCCCTTCGATGCCGACGGCAACCCGAATCGGGTCGCGCGGCTCGGACGGCCCCTCGACTTCGCCGCGGTCACCGATCACGCGGAGTGGATGGCGGAGACGGCGATCTGCCGGGACCCCGATTCCGAGGTCCATGACACGCGATCGTGTCGCATCGCGCGCGGCGAGGAGTCCACCTTCCTGGCGACGCTGCTGGGCCTCGAGGGCTTCCGTGCCCAGCTGCTCGGCGTGGTCGATCTCGGCGGCCGGAACCGCGAGGTGTGCGGCGAGGATCTGGGCCGCTGTCGGGCGCGCCTGGCGACGGTGTGGGCGGAGAACGGCCGCTCCGCCGAACGCTTCTACGATCGGAGCGCGGCGTGTTCGTTCACGACCTTCCACGCCTGGGAGTTCAGCCGCTCGACGGCGAGCACGAAGATCCATCGGAACATCGTGCTCCGGAACGAGATCGGTCCCGAGCTGCCCTTCTCGTGGATCGACACGCCGAACGAGGAGCTCCTGCGCGAGCGGCTCCGCGATCTCTGCCTCGACGCGGACGCCGGCTGCGAGGCCATCGCGATCCCCCACAACCCGAACCTCTCGAACGGCCACCAGTTCTCGCTGCCCTATCGCGAGCTGCCCCTCGAGGAGCAGCGCGCGGCCGCTTCGCTTCGCGCCCGCCTCGAGCCCATCGTCGAGATGATGCAGGTGAAGGGTGAATCCGAGTGTCGGAACGGCTTCGCCGGAATCCTCGGTGGGGAAGACGAGTTCTGCGGCTTCGAGAAGATCCGGGACTGGCGTGGGCCGGTGGAGGACTGCGGCGACGGCGTCTCGAGCGGGGCCCAGCGCGGCAAGGGCTGCACGTCGCGCCTCGACTACGTGCGTTATGCGTTGATCGAAGGGATCGCGGAGCAGGCGCGGATCGGCGTGAATCCCCTGGCCTTCGGCTTCATCGGCAGCACCGACACCCATCGCGGGACCCCCGGCGCCACGGACGAGTTCGACTTCGTCGGCAAGTACGCCTACTCGAGCGCGGCGGAGATGGTCACGATCGGCGAGCGCAAGCGGCCGCGAGTGTTCCGCAACCCCGGCGGGCTCGCCGGGGTCTGGGCGGAGGAGAACAGCCGGGACGCGCTCTTCGATGCGATGAAGCGGCGCGAGACCTTCGCGACGAGCGGGCCGCGGATCGCGCCGCGTTTCTTCGGCGGGTTCGACCTGCCCGACGGACTCTGCGAGGCGAGCGACGGAGTCGCGCGGGCGGACGCGGCCGGCGTCGCGATGGGCGGAGAGCTCGAGGTGAGCGCGTCGTCGGCCGTCCCGTCCTTCTTCGTGTCCGCGACGCAGGACCCGGGCATCCGGGAGCATCCCGGGACGCCGCTCCAGCGCATCCAGATCGTGAAGGGCTGGGTCGACGACGCGGGACGGATGCATCAGTCCGTGGTCGATGTCGCGGGCGGTCCGTCGCCCGGCGCCGGCGTCGATCCGCTCACCTGCGAGCCGACGGGGCAGGGCGCATCCTCGCTCTGCTCGGTCTGGCGGGATCCCGGCTTCGATCCGGCGCGCCCCGCGGTGTACTACGCACGCGTGCTCGAGAGCCCGAGCTGCCGCTGGTCGACGCGTCTCTGCCTGACGCTGCCCGAGGCGGAGCGGCCGGACGGGTGCTCGGACCCGCGCGTTCCGAAGACGATCCAGGAGCGCGCCTGGACGTCACCGATCTGGGTGCTGCCGGCGAAGGGGGCCGCGCAGAGCTGAGCCCGCGCCGGGGGCGCGCCCGGTGCGTCACGCCGGCGACGCCGCCGACGACCGCATGACGGGGAAGCGAGGGGTGCGTAGACTCTCGCCATGTCGCGCCTCATCCCGCTCTCGTCCCGTCTCCGACGCTCGCTTCTCCTCGTGCTCGTCGGTCTCGCCGCTTCGCCGCTCTCGGCGGACGACGCCCCGACTCCGGCGCGGGACTACTCCGAGGAGCGTGCACCCTGCGCCGATCACGATCCGCTGCGCAGGCCGATGTTCGGCGACCTGCACGTCCACACCGCCTACTCCTTCGACTCCTACATCTCGAGTCAGCGGAACGAGCCCGACGACGCCTATCGTTATGCGAAGGGCGAGGCGATCATGCTGCCGAACGAAGACGGTGAGCAGGCCGTCCGCGCGCAGATCCAGCGCCCCCTCGACTTCGCGGGCATCACCGACCACTCCGAGTACCTGGGGCCGATCGACGTCTGCACCCGGGACGCCGGACGCCTCGGCTACTGGTGGCCCCACTGCGTGATGACCCGCGCCAACCACTACTGGACCCAGCTGCTGGCGGCGAGCTGGTGGACGAGCCTCGGCGGAATCCAGACCGAGGAGGTGAGCCAGAGCTTCGCCTGCACGCTCTCCGACTGCGACGCGGCGGCCGAGAGCGCCTGGGGCCGGATCCAGGCCGCAGCAGAGAGCCACTACGACCGGTCCGAGGACTGCGCGTTCACGACCTTCGTGGGGTACGAGTACACGGACGCGCCGAACGCGGCGAACATGCACCGCAACGTGATCTTCCGGAACGCGAACGTCCCGGATCGCCCCGTCTCCACCTACGACACCGGGACCTACAACTTCCCGGTGCTCTGGGAGCTCCTCCAGGAGCGCTGTCTCGACGCCGGCATCGGCTGCGACGTGCTCGCGATCCCGCACAACCCGAACCTCGCCGCCGGGCTCATGTTCCGCGATCCCCGGACGCCGCGCGAAGCGAGCGATCGGATCAAGTTCGAGCCGGTGATCGAGCTGACCCAGCACAAGGGGGCCTCCGAGTGTCGCTTCGATCGCCTGGAAGGGCGCGGCGTGCTGACGGAGGACGAGCTTTGCACCTACGAGCAGGTCGTCGCCGACAATCTCAGCATGCTCGGCTCCGTGCACGGCGAGGTCATGACCGAGCAGGCGGCACCGGTTCCGATCGACGAGTACCACCCGAGGAACATGGCCCGCAACGCGCTCAAGGCGGGGCTCGAGCTCGGCCGGTCGACCGGGACGAACCCCTTCGTCTTCGGCTTCATCGGCAGCACCGACTCGCATAGCGCGACGCCCGGCGGTGCCGAAGAAGACAACTACGTCGGTCACCTCGGACGCCGGGACGCCGGCTACCGAAACGTGCAGGACCACTTCTTCTCGAACCCGGGCGGGCACGCGGTGGTCTGGGCGGAAGAGAACAGCCGCGACGCGATCTTCGACGGGATTCGTCGAAAGGAGACCTACGCGACGAGCGGCACGCGTCCGATCGTGCGCTTCTTCGCGGGGGCGGCGCTCTCCGAGGCGCTCTGCGGTGCGCCGGACATGATCTCCCGGGCCTACGCCG
The DNA here is from genome assembly GCA_030432735.1 of bacterium. Lineage (GTDB taxonomy): Bacteria > Myxococcota_A > UBA9160 > UBA9160 > UBA4427 > UBA4427. The sequence continues at coordinate 5,782 of JAUIMK010000020.1, read as the reverse complement.
ACGGCGTGCCGATGGGCGGCCGGCTCGAGGTGGACGCAAGCGCGTCGTCGCCGCGCTTCCTCGTGAGCGCGCTCAAGGACCCCGGCGTGCCGGGGCATCCGGGGACCGACCTCCAGCGCGTCCAGATCGTGAAGGGCTGGGTCGGCGCGGAGGGCTCGAGCCACGAGCGCGTCTACGACGTCGCGGGCAGCGCGGAGAACGGGGCCTCCGTCGATCCGGAGACCTGTGCGCCCACGGGCTCCGGCGCCTCGAGTCTCTGCAGCGTGTGGACCGACCCGGACTGGAACGCCGGCGAGTCCGCCTTCTACTACGTCCGCGTGCTCGAAAATCCGACCTGCCGTTGGAGCACGATCCAGTGTCAGGCGGCCGGCGTGAATCCGTTCTCGGCCGGGTGCTCGAGTCAGGCCGATGCGGCCACCGCCGCCGCGCAGGAGCGCGGCGCGCAGGGCGACGTCTACGGCAAGTGCTGCCTCGATCCGGAGAGCGAGCCCTTCTACTCACCGATCCAGCAGGAGCGCGCTTGGACGTCGTCGATCTGGGTCGAGCCGGCCTCCTGATCCGATTCCGCGCCGGCGGGGCGGGCTCCCGGGGCGAACCGGGCCCGCGCTAGGACCGGAAATGCTCCGGCTCGTCCGTCAGCCAGATCTCGCCCCAGTGCTGGTGTCCGCCGTCGACGACGAGGGTCTCTCCCGTGACGAACTTGCCGGAGTCCGCGGCGAGATAGACGCAGGCCTGCGCGACGTCCTGGACGTCGCCGAGTCGCCGCATCGGATTCGTCTTCGCCATGCGGGCCTGCGCCTTCGCCGGATACACGTTCATGCCTTCGGTGTCGATCGGGCCGGGGAGGACGCAGTTCACCCGGATGCCGTCGGGGGCCCACTCGACGGCGACGTTGCGGGAGACGTGGTCGACGGCGGCCCGCGCCGCGACGGTGTGGGCGACGCCGTGCATGCCGCGCCGATGGGGGGCGATGATGTTCACGATCGAGCCGGGGATGCGCCTCCGCTGCCAGATTCGCGCCGCGCGTTGCATCACCGTCCACGTCCCGTTCAGGTTCGTGTCGATCACCGCGCGCCAGCCCTTGTCCGAGAGGGCGGTCGACGCCTGGGGGAACTGACCGCCGGCGTTGTTGATCACGACGTCCGGAACGGCGTCCGCCTCCTCGAGGGCGGCGAAGAGCGCGTCGATCTCGTCCGGCTCGCGGATGTTGGCCGGGTGGACGCGATGCTCCGCGCCGACGCGATCGAGGAGGGCCGCGGTCGTCGCGAGCTTCTCCTCGCTCCGGCTCGACAACACGACCCGGGCGCCGAGGCGGCCGAAGAGCACGCTGATGCCCTTGCCGATTCCGGTCCCGGCGCCGGTCACGAGGACGGTCCGTCCCGCGAAGAGTCCGTCGCGGTAGACGGTCTCCAGCTGGAGCAGTGCGTCGTCGGAGAGGCCGAAGCGCCGCTCGCTCAAAATCGCAGCACTCCGTAGTGGGGCGCTTCGATCGGCGTGTTGAGAGACGCGCTGATCGCCATCCCGAGTGCGTTGCGCGTGTCGACCGGGTCGATCAGGCCGTCGTCCCAGATCTGGGACGTCGCGTAGTAGGCGCTCGACTCGCGGGCGTAGGACTCGATCACCGGCTGCCGGATCGCCTCGATCTCGGCGGGGGTCGGCTTCTCGCCGGCGCGCTCTAGCTGGCGGATCTTCACGTCGGCGAGGGTGTTCGCGGCCTGCTCGGCGCCCATGATGCCGATCTGGTGGTTCGGCCAGGAGAAGATGAAGCGTCCGTCGTAGGCGCGACCGCACATCCCGTAGTTCCCGGCGCCGAAGGAGCCGTTCACCATCACCGTGAACTTCGGCACCGACGCGCCGGACTGGACCATGATGAACTTCGCGCCGTCCTTGCAGATGCCGCGGGCCTCGTACTCGCGGCCGACCATGAAGCCGGTGATGTTCTGGAGGAAGACCAGCGGCGTCCGGTTCTTGTCGCAGAGCTCGATGAAGTGGGCCCCCTTCTGCGACGAATCGTTGAAGAGCACGCCGTTGTTGGCCAGGATGCCGACCTTCTGACCCCAGATCCACGCGTAGCCGCAGATCAGCGTCTTGCCGTAGTCCGGCTGGTACTCGTGGAAGTAGCTGCCGTCGACGATCCGCGCGATGACTTCGCGCATGTCGAACTGGATCTTGATGTCGTCGGGCACGATTCCGTAGAGCTCCTCGGGATCGTAGGCCGGCGGCTCGGGCTCGCGGCGCTCGATCGCGGCCTTCTCGGGGCGGTGCCACTGGGACACGATCTCGCGTCCGAGGAGGATCGCCTCTTCTTCCGAGTTCGCCGCGTAGTCGGCGACACCGGAGACCTGCGTGTGGACGTCCGCGCCACCGAGGGTGTCGTGGTCGACGACCTCGCCGGTCGCCGCCTTCACCAGCGGCGGACCGCCGAGGAAGATGCCGCCGTTGCCGCGGAGGATGATCGAGTAGTCGGAGAGGGAGGGGATGTAGGCACCGCCCGCCGTGCACTGCCCGAAGACGAGCGCGAGCTGGGGGACGCCCATCTTCGACAGGATCGACTGGTTGCGGAAGATCCGCCCCGCGTTGTCCTTGTCGGCGAAGAGCTCCGACTGGAGCGGCAGGAAGCCGCCGGCGCTGTCGCAGACGTGGACGACCGGGAGTCGGTTCTCGATCGCGATGTCGAGGGTCCGCACGTTCTTCTTGACCGTGAGCGGGTACCAGGCGCCGCCCTTGATGCTCGGGTCGTCGGCACGGATGATGACCTCGCGCCCCGAGACGATGCCGATTCCGCAGACGACGCTCGCGCTCTTCGCGTCCCCGTCGTACTCGGTGTTCGCGGCGAGCGAGGAGAGCTCGAGGAACGGAGTGCCGGGGTCGATCAGTCGTTCGATCCGCTCGCGGACGAAGAGCTTGCCGTGGTGTGCGAGGCGATCCATGTCGCGCTGGGGGCGTTCGAAGCGCGCCGCGTCCTGCCTCGCGCGAAACTCGGCGACCCGTTCGAGGTTCGCCTGCCGGTAGCGCTGGAACTCCGCGCTCCGCGGATCGATCCGACTCACGATTCGGCGCATCATCGCGCATCCTCCTCTTCGCTTCCGACGTCGTCCCCGTCCCCGTTCCCGTCGCTCGCGGCAAGCCGGACGAGGGCATCGCCCTGGTCGAAGGTGTCGCCCGCGGCCACGCAGACCTCGCCGACGATCGCGTCGTCCGGCGCGTTGATCGAGGTCTGGAGCTTCATGCTCTCGATCGTCATGAGCAGCTGTCCACCGGTCACGGCGTCGCCCGCCGCGACGGCGACCTCGACGACGGTGCCGGGCATGGGGGCCTGGATGATCTCGGCGCCGCCGGCCGGATCCGCGGCGCGACGGGCCCGTTCGAGGGCGTCGATGGCCTCGACGCGGTGGACGCGGCCCCGCCAGTGGATGAAGTGGACGTCCCCCCGCACCGCGACGAAGATCCGCTCCTGCCGGCCCTCGATCTCCAGGATGTGCTCGCCGGTCACGAGGCCCGGGAAGAGTTCGGCGGCGAAGGCGCGGTCGTCGATCCGGAGATGACCGCGGCCGGGTCGGTGGACCGGGTGGACGGTGGTGGCTTCGCCGAGGAGCTCGAAGTCGTATCCCATTGCGTGTCCCTCCGCGTCAGTTCTGCCAGCGGCCGATCGAGGCGGCGGGCTCGGGGACGGCGGAGACGCGCTCCACGAAGTCCCGATTCGAGAGGGCCGCCGCGGCGAGCACGGTGTCCCGTTCCCGCGTCGAGAGCAGTGGCGTGGCGAGCTCGTCTGCGTGGCTCGGGATGAAGCCCGTCTCGACCCGACCGGCGGCGAAGTCGGCATGGCCCAGGATCCGCTCGAGATAGGCCGCGTTCGTCGTACAGCCGAGGATCACCGTCTCCGCCAGCGCCTTCCGCATGCGCGTGATCGCCTCGTCCCGGTCGCGGCCGTGCACGATCACCTTCGCGAGCATGGGATCGAAGGCGGTCGTGACCTCCTGACCCTGGGCGATCCCCCCGTCGAAGCGCACGCCGGGCCCCTCCGGCGGACGCACGAGGAGGAGCGGGCCGACGGCGGGGCGGAAATCCTCGTCCGGGTCCTCCGCGCAGAGGCGACACTCGATCGAGGCACCGTCGAAGCGGATCGTTTCCTGCTCGAGCTCGAGGGGGAGTCCGGCGGCGATCCGGACCTGCTCCTCCACCAGGTCGATGCCCGTCACCATCTCGGTCACCGGATGCTCGACCTGGAGTCGCGTGTTCATCTCGAGGAAGTAGAACTCGCCGTCCGGGGCGAGCACGAACTCGACGGTGCCGGCGTTGCGGTAGCCCGCGGCCCGGGCGATCCCGACCGCCTGCTCGCAGATCCGCCTACGCAGCGCGTCGTCCATCGCCGGGGCGGGGGTCTCTTCGACCAGCTTCTGGAAGCGGCGTTGGATGGAGCAGTCGCGCTCTCCGAGATGGAGCACCTTGCCGTGGGCGTCGGCGAGGATCTGCACCTCGACATGGCGCGGCGATTCCACGTAGCGCTCCGCGTAGATCCGGTCGTCGGCGAAATAACGCCGGGCCTCGGAGCGGGCGAGCTCGATCGCGCGGGGCAGCTCCGAGGCGGCGCGGACGATCTGCATCCCCTTGCCGCCGCCGCCGGCGCTCGCCTTGATCAGCAGCGGAAAACCGATCTCCGCCGCGCGGGTCGCGAAGGACGCCGGATCGTCCTCTTCGCTGGCAGAGGGCGTGAGCGGGTAGCCGGCTTCGGAGACGAAGCGTCGCGATTCGATCTTGTCGCCCATCAGGCGGATCGCGTCCGGGGTGGGGCCGATCCACTTGATCCCCGCCGCCTCGACGGCTTCGGCGAAGGGCGCGTTCTCGGCGAGGAAGCCGTAGCCCGGATGGATGGCGTCGGCGCCGATCTTCCGCGCGATGGCGATGATCTGGTCCGCATCGAGGTGCGCCGCGACCGGCGTCTCGCCTTCGATCGGACACGCCTCGTCGACGGCCCGGGCGGCGGGGCTTCTGGAATCCTCCGCGTGGACGACCGCGGCGCTGGCGATCCCGAGCCTTCGTAGCGTCGTCGCCACCCGGAGCGCGATCTCGCCGCGATTCGCGATCAGGACCTTCTCGATTCCCGGCACGCTCGTCATGTTCCCTCCCTGCCTCGCCTGGCCTCGTCGCGAGACGAAGCGTCTTCCCCTCGCGTCGGTCCGTCGGTGACGCCCTGGCTCGCGATCTTCGACTCGAGGCGCTCGATCGCGCGTTCCAGGCGAAGCACCGTCGCTTCGGGGGCGCTCCCGCTCGAAGCGGGCCGCGCCAGGATCCCTCCGAGCAACGTCTCCGAGAGCTGGTCCGCGAGGCCGGTGGCGTCGAGGGGCGCGCCCGTGAAGACCGAGCGCCAGACCGCGTGCTCGATCCCGCCGTAGAGGAGGTCCCGGGTCACGCTCGGGATCAGATCGCTTCGAAGCGTTCCGTCGCGGATCCCCTCTTCGAGGACGGCGAGGGCCAGGCCCGTGTAGCGACGGTTCAGGTCGAGGATCGCCTCGTCGTAGAGCGCGACGTCGGGGCGGGCCTCGGAGACGATCAGGCGGCAGAGACCGAGCTCGCGCGCGAAGGTGTCGAGGTGGTGTCGGATCACGAAGCGGAGGCGGTTCTCGACGCCCCGCACGGCGTCGAGCCCGCGTTCGGTGTCCCGGATGAGCTCTTCGTAGAAGCATTTCATGACCGCGATCAGCAGCGCGCGCTTCGAATCGAAGTACGCGTAGACGGTTCCTTCGACGACGCCGGCACGGGCCGCGATCTCGGCGACGGCGGC
>JAUIMK010000338.1 GCA_030432735.1 bacterium | reverse complement strand
TAGAGCCCGATCTCGTCGGCGACGAGATAGGCGTCCTCGTTGTGCAGATCGTCCGAGCTCCGCGAGGAGCCCGCACCGCGGGGTCCGAACATGAGCGATCCTCCTTGCGCGACCGCAGACGCCGGGACCCGGCGTTGCGGTCGCTGGAATCGGCCACGAAGCACGCGGAGACGTGGCCGATCGTTGCGCTGCTCGATTGCAACGAGCATGCCAGCGACTTCGGAGAAGGTGCGCCAGGCCCGGCCGCGGGTCGACGGGATTCGACGTCCCCAGGCCTCGCGTGCGCTCGTGGCGCGCGGGTCCCCCCGTCCTACCGGGCCGCCGGACCCGAATCGGAATCCGCGCACCCGATTCGGAGTCCGGGCGCGCGGCGCTCCCCCCTGCGATCGACGGCGACGCTCGCCCCACGCCGACGCTCAGTCGACGGCCTCCCGGTCGGGCGCCGCGTTCGCCGGAACGATGAGCACCGGCCGATCCGCCAGCTCGAGCACGCTCCGGGTGGTCGTCCCCATCAGGAACGTCGCGAGCGCCGTGCGTCCCTGCAGCCCGACGACGATCCAGTCCGCATCGCGGTCGCGGGCCGCCTCCATCAGCCGGTCCTCGACCGGCCCCTCGACCCGCAGGAGCTCGGCGTCGGCCGCGGCGGGGGCCGCGCGCTCCACCCAGGACCGGAACGCGGTCCGGTCGCGGCGCGCGTGCAGCGGCCGGCCCACCTCGCTCCAGCTCGCGAGCCATTCGGCGCGCTCGTCCTGATAGGCGTGCACGAGCAGCGGCGGTGCGCAGCGGAAGGCCTCGGAGAAGCGCGAGGCGGCGACGACGGCTTCGCGGGCGGCGCTCGAGAAGTCGACCCCGACCACCAGGCGGCGAGGCGCCTCCAGGATGCCCTCGCCCTCCGGAACCACCAGGACCGGTCGATCCGCACCGCGCGCGACGCGTTCGCTCACGCTCCCGAGCAGGACGTGCGAGAGATCCGCGCTCCCGCGTCGTCCGAGGACGATCAGCTGTGCAGGGAGCTCACTCCCGAGCGCCACGAGCGCACGCGAGGCCGCGCCCTCGACGAAGCGTCCGTGGGCGTCGACGCCCGCGCCGGTGCAGCGCGCGACCTCCTGCTCGAGTGCGGCTCTCGCTCCCGCGCTCGCGGCCTCCATCACCGGCTCGAGGGGGATGCTCCCGGAGAAGAGCGCGGCCGACAGCGCGTGGGGATTCCAGGCGTGGGCCACCTCGAGCGGACACGCCAGCCCCTTCGCAAGGCGCCCGGCGAGCTGGACCGCGCGGTTCGCGCAAGACGAGAAATCGGTTCCGACCAGAACGGGCTGGCTCATCTTTCGTGTCTCCTCCGGGGCGCGCCTGCGAACGCGCGCGCCCCCCACGAGCCCGAGAGCAATCGGCGTGCCATGCTCGGCGAATCGGCGCGCCCGGGTTCGTTCCCGGACGACGCCTCGAGGACGAGCCCCGTGGATCCCGACTCCCCGCCGCAGGACCCCGCGGCACGCGCCCAGTGGGAGCGCGCGCGCCGAACATGGCAGCTCTCGGTGACCGTGTCAGCGGATGCGCTCTCGAGCGCCCAGCACGCTGCCGTCTTCCGCACGCTCCGCGTGAAGCGCTTCGAGCGCGAAGCCTGTCTCGCCGGACTCCCGGGGCCGCTCCGGAGCGGCGCCTTCGTCGACCTCGCGCCGCTGCGGGAGGCGCTCGAGGCGGCGAAGGTCCCGTGCCGGCTCGCCGAACGCCTCCCCTCGCCCGCGCCGGCGACTGCGGATGACCGCCTCGACGGAGCCGATTCACCCGATCGGGTGTAGCCTCCGGCGCACGGGAGATCGTCCGCCCCTCCAAACGCCGGTCGTCGCCGCCTCGAGCGCCGCGGCGTGGCACGCCTCTTGCTCACGTGACGGTCTCCCCTCGAAGGACTCCCATGAAGATCGCCATCCTGTCCCGCGGACGAAACCTCTACAGCACGCGCCGGCTCCACGAGGCCGCCCGGCTCCGCGGCCATCAGCCGCGCGTGCTCGACACCCTCAAGTTCGGCATCGACAACGAAGAGGGGGAGCCGGACCTCACGTTCCGCGGGAAGCCCCTGTCCCACTACGACGCGGTGATCCCGCGCATCGGCGCCTCGATCACGCTCTATGGAACGGCGGTCGTGCGCCAGTTCGAGCAGATGGGCGTGTTCTGCCTGAACAGCTCCCAGGCGATCAGCGTGTCGCGCGACAAGCTGCGGTCGATGCAGATCCTCTCGCGCCACAAGATCGGCATCCCGAAGACCGCCTTCGTGCACGAGCTCGACCAGATCGTGCCCACCATCGACTCGATGGGCGGCCCGCCGGTCGTCATCAAGCTGCTCGAGGGCACGCAGGGGATCGGCGTCATCCTCGCCGACACCGCGTCGGTCGCGAAGTCCATCATCGAAGTCCTGCAGGGCGCCGCGAACCAGAACGTGCTGATCCAGGAGTTCGTGAAGGAGAGCCGCGGCCGCGACATCCGCGCCTTCGTCGTCGGCAACCGCGTCGTCGCGGCCATGCGACGCGTCGCCCAGGGCGACGAGTTCCGCAGCAACGTCCACCGCGGCGGAATCGCGGAGCCCGTCGACCTCGACCCCGAGTTCGAACGGACGGCGCTGCACGCCGCCCAGATCATGGGCCTCCGGGTCGCCGGCGTCGACATGCTCGAGGGCAAGGACGGACCCAAGTTGATGGAGATCAACTCGTCGCCCGGCCTCGAAGGCATCGAAGCGGCGACCGGCATCGACGTCGCGGGCTCGATCATCGAGCTCATCGAGGAAGAGGTCCTCTTCCCCGAGATCGACATCCGACAGCGCCTCACCCTCCAGAGCGGTTACGGCGTGCTCGAAGTGCCGGTCGACGAGAAGTCGGAGCTCGCCAATCGCAAGATCAACGAGACCGGCCTGCGTGATCGGGACGTGGTCGTGCTCAGCATCCATCGCGGCCCCGTCGCGATCCCGAATCCCAAGGGCTCTCGCGAGATCCTCGCCGGCGACGTCCTGCTCTGCTTCGGCAAGACGTTGACGCTCAAGAGCCTCGCGCCGCGCGGTCCGAAGCGAAAGCGCAAGAAGAAGAAGGGCGTCGGGGCCGCGCCGGACGCGGCCTCGCCTGCAGCGACCAGCGTGATCGCCTCCACCCCCGCCGCGGCCGCAGACGACACGCCTCCGGCACTCGCCGGCGACGAGCCGGTCGGCGTGGTCGATGCGAACCCGGGGCTCGTGACCGCGCGAGCGGCCGAAGCCGAGCCGCCCGCGGACGCTGCGGATCGCGAAAACGAGACGAAGTCCGCCGGCCGCGCCGGCGAGCGATCCAGAGACGAGGGCGAATGACCGAGCCGATCACGATCGCCGGCGAGACGATCGCCCCGGGCGAGCGCCGCAAGGTCTCCGTCAAGGTCGCTCAGCGCATCACGACCGGGGACGTCGAGATCCCCGCCGTCGTCATCCACGGTCGGCGGCCGGGCCCGCGCCTCTTCGTGTCGGCCGCCCTCCACGGCGACGAGATCAACGGCGTCGAGATCCTGCGCCGCCTCCTGGCGCGGCCCCTGCTGAAGCAGGTCCGCGGCACACTCGTCGCGGTGCCGGTCGTGAACGTCTACGGCTTCGTGTCGCAGCAGCGCTACCTGCCCGACCGCCGGGACCTGAATCGCTGCTTCCCGGGCTCCGACCGCGGCTCGTTGGCCGCCCGCGTCGCCGACGCCTTCCTCTCCACCTACGTCGAGGGGTCGACCCATGGGATCGATCTGCACACCGGCGCGATCCACCGGACGAATCTTCCGCAGATCCGTGCGCGTCTGAAGGGCGCGGCCGTCGAGAACATGGCCCGGGCCTTCGCGGCGCCGGTGATCCTCAACTCCTCCTTCCGACCCGGATCGCTGCGCGCGTCCGCGAACGATCTCGGGATCCCGGTGCTCGTCTACGAAGCCGGCGAGGCGCTTCGCTTCGACGAGTTCTCGATCCGCGCCGGCGTCCGGGGCATCACGGCGGTGATGCGTCACCTCGGCATGCTTCCCGCGCGTACCTCATCGCCGCCGAAGGCGCCGTCGGAGGTCATCGCGCACAAGAGCGTCTGGGTCCGGGCCCCGGAGACGGGCATCCTCGCGACGAAGCTCCGACTCGGCGCGACCGTCGAACGCAAGCAGGTGCTCGGTCAGATCACCGACCCCCTGGGCGAATCGGGCCATCCGATCAAGTCCCCCGTCGCCGGGATCCTGGTCGGCCGCACGAACCTTCCGCTCGCGAACGAGGGCGACGCCCTCTTCCACATCGCGACCTTCGACGCGCTCGACAGCGTGATCGAGGAGCTCGACGCCTTCCGCGAGGACCTCGAAGTCGATCCGCTGATCTAGCCGGAGCGGACCCGCCCGAAGCGATCCTCGAGCGGGCCCGGGGCAGACCGCCGTGTTCAGCGCTTGGGCCGCGGGGGCCGCGGCGGTCGCGGCAAACCCGTCGACGCGGTCGCGTCTTCGGGCTTCGGCGCCGCGGGGGGCGGCCTGCTCGATTCGACTTCGTGCGGCGAACTCTCCATGGTCGGACTCCGGCAACGTCGATCGGGATCGACGGGGCTGCATCGCCTTGCTTCTTCCTTCGGAGCAACCTGCGTGCCAAGCGAGACCCACGCCACCGCACCGGACTCCAGCGGATCGGGCGTGGCCGTTCCGAATCCGCGCCCCGTCGGCGTCGCGCGCTCCGATTCGCGCTCGGGTCGCGGGCGGACCGCGCGCCCTGCCCCATGGGCGACGCGATTGCGAGGCCCCCACGACCACGCGACACTCGGCCGCTCGTCGGCGTCTGGAGGTCCCGCGCGTGCTGCTCAGAACCCTGATCGCGACCTCGACCACGCCCCGGTCGCCGATCCAGACCGCGCTCGACCGCGTCGA